>NZ_CP061008.1:5126896-5453792 GCF_014490035.1 Achromobacter xylosoxidans
CCCCGATGTTGCCGCCCGCGGCTTCGCCGAGCAGGCGCACGAGCAGCACGCTGAGCCATACGATGAGCAACGTGGAAAAGACAACGCCAGCGTGACTGGTGATCTCGCTGACGACAGAGCGTTTGAATAGAGACATGGGAGAATATGCGGGATAATCGACCGCATTCTACACAGACGTACACGGGAAACCCTCATGGAATTTAGCACACAGACCACTGCTTCCCTGCACCAAGTCAAGACCGCCGCCCTGGCCGTCGGGGTCTATGCGGAAGGCGTGTTGAGCCCTGCCGCCGATCTCATCGACCGCGCTTCCAACGGCGCCGTGCGTTCGGTGGTCAAGGCCGAGTTCCGCGGCCGCGCCGGCTCCACGCTGACCCTGCGCAACCTGCCCGGCGTGTCCGCGCAGCGCGTGGTGCTGGTCGGCCTGGGCAAGCAGGAAGAATATTCGGCCCGCGCCCACGCTTCGGCCGAGCAGGCCTTCGCCGCGGCCTGCGTATCGGCCCAGTTGGCCGAAGGCGTGTCCACGCTGGTCGCCAACCCGATCGCGGACGTGGCCGTCATCGCGCGCGCCCGCAGCGCCGCGATCGCAGCCGGCAACGCCACCTATCACTACGACGCCAGCTTCGGCAAGCCCGACCGCGACGCCCGTCCCAAGCTCAAGAAGATCGTCCAGGTGGTCGAGCGCGCCGACGCGGCCCAGGCCCAGAAGGGCCTGCGCGAAGGCGGCGCCATCGCCAACGGCATGGACCTGACCCGCACGCTGGGCAACCTGCCCGGCAACATCTGCACGCCGACCTACCTGGGCGAAACGGCCAAGCGCCTGGCCCGCGAGTTCAAGTCGCTGAAGGTGGAAGTGCTGGACCGCAAGCAGGTCGAAGCGCTGGGCATGGGCTCGTTCCTGTCGGTCGCGCGCGGTTCCGAGGAAGCGCTGCGCTTCATCGTCCTGCGCCATGCCGGCAGCAAGACCGCCAAGAAGACCGCCAAGGGCGCGCAAGGCCCCATTGTGCTGGTCGGCAAGGGCATCACCTTCGATGCCGGCGGCATCTCGCTCAAGCCCGCCGCCACCATGGACGAAATGAAGTACGACATGTGCGGCGCCGCCAGCGTGCTGGGCTCGTTCCGCGCCCTGGCCGAACTGGAGCTGCCGCTGGACGTGGTGGGCCTGATCCCCGCTTGCGAAAACCTGCCCAGCGGCAAGGCCAACAAGCCGGGCGACGTGGTCACCAGCATGGCCGGCCTGACCATCGAAATCCTGAACACCGACGCCGAAGGCCGCCTGGTGCTGTGCGACGCGCTGACCTACGCCGAACGCTTCAAGCCGTCCGCCGTCATCGACATCGCCACCCTGACCGGCGCTTGCGTGGTGGCCCTGGGCAACGTCAACAGCGGCCTGTTCTCCAAGGACGACGCCCTGGCCGACGCGCTGGCCGCGGCCGGCCGCCAGTCGCTGGACACCGCATGGCGCATGCCGATGGACGACGCCTACCAGGAACAGCTCAAGTCCAACTTCGCCGATCTCGCCAACATCGGCGGTCCTCCGGCGGGCGCGGTCACGGCGGCCTGCTTCCTGTCGCGCTTTGCCACCTCGTACCGCTGGGCCCACCTGGACATCGCCGGCACCGCCTGGCGCGGCGGCAAGGACAAGGGCGCCACTGGCCGCCCCGTGCCGCTCCTGATGCAGTACCTGCTGGACCAGGCTTGAAACGGCAGCAACGGAACCCGGCATGACGCGCATCGACTTCGCCTTCGGCGCGCCCGACCGCTTGCGCACCGCCTGCCAGGTGGTGCGCAAGCGCTACCTGGCAGGGCAGCGGCTGGTGGTGTACTGTAGGGATGGCTCCCGCCTGGCCGCGTTCGACCGCATGCTCTGGGCCTTCGACGACACGTCTTTCGTGCCGCACGTGCTGGCCAACGATCCGCTGGCGGGCGAGACCCCGGTGATTCTCACCGCCGGCGATCCGCAACAGGCGGCCGCCGCGGCGGGCCAGGGCGGACAGCCCCAGCCGTCCTGGCTGCTGAACCTGGACCTCGACTGCCCTCCGGGTTTCGAAGCCTTCGAGCGCCTGCTTGAAATCGTCTCGGATGACCCCGAGGACAAGCAGGCCGCCCGCCAGCGCTGGCGAACCTACCTGGCCGCGGGCCACACGCCGCAAAGCCACGACCTCAGCCGCCAGCAGCCGGACGGCTGAACGCGCCGGCCTTGCGGCGCGCCACCTCGATCATCCGGGAGCCATCATGCCCTCTCGCCACGCCGACCCCGGCATCCCTACCCTGACCCAGCGGGCCGAGCCCGCGCTCTACCCGCCAGCTTCCCCGGACGACGCGGACATGCCCGTGCTGACCGAACTGGCCGACGATGGCGCGCAGGATCATGACGACGACGCCTTTCCGCTCCTGACGGAAGTGGCGGACGGCGACCATGCGTCCCCTGATATCATTCCACCGGCAGCCGCCGTCCCTGCTACGCCCTATGCCGCGCCGGACGCCACGGTTCTGAGCGCCCGCCTGCAGGCCGAGGTCGAGCAACTGATGCGCGAGGCCCTGGCCGAAGCCATCGAACAGATCCAGGCCCGCATGGACGCGGAATTGCCGCGCATCGTCGCCCGGGTGCTGCAGGACGTCAGGCCGGGTTGACCCGTCTGGAACCTATTTCCCGCCTCTGGTCTAATCCTAGGCAGAACTGGATTCTTCAGGGAACTGTAAGGTATCCTTCCCATCTAAGCCTTCTAGGCAACCATTACTCTGCCGCACACAGGAGTTCTCAATGAACGAATATCGTCCGTCCCCTTTTAACCGTTCCGGCGCCGTGGCCGGCGCGCCGGGCGAGGTCGCGCGCAACCAGGTGCTGCGCAACACCTATTGGCTTCTGGCGCTCTCGCTGATCCCGACCGTGCTGGGCGCGGCCGTGGGCATGTACACCGGCATCAACCGCATCATGGGCGCAAGCCCCGGCCTGTCCGCCATCGTGTTCCTGGTGGGCGCCTTCGGCCTGATGTTCGCGATCGAAAAGAACAAGAACAGCTCGCTGGGCGTGGTCCTGCTGCTGGCCTTCACGTTCTTCATGGGCGTGATGCTGTCGCGCCTGCTGGGCTTCGTCATGGGCATGAGCAACGGCTCGCAGCTGGTCATGACGGCCTTCGGCGGCACCGCGATCGTGTTCGGCACGATGGCCACGCTGGCCACCACCATCAAGCGCGACCTGTCGGGATTGCAGAAATTTCTGTTCATCGGCGCGGTCGTGATCCTGGTGGCGGCCCTGGCCAACATCTTCCTGCAGCTGCCGGCGCTGATGCTGACCATCTCGGTCCTGGCCATCGTCATCTTCTCGGCCTTCATGCTGGTCGACCTGCAGCGCGTGGTCAACGGCGGCGAAACCAACTACGTGTCCGCCACGCTGGCCATCTACCTGGACGTCTACAACGTCTTCTCGAACCTGCTGATGCTGCTGGGCATCTTCGGCGGCAACCGCGAGTAATCGAAACGCTGCCAAAGCGGCACAAAGAGCCTACATTCACGTGTAGGCTCTTTTTCTTTATCTTGGGCCTACATTCACATGTAGGCTCTTTTTCTTTATCTTGGGCCTACATTCACGTGCAGGCCCTTTTTCTTTGCCGCGCCCGCCCCCTCCCGCTGGAGCCACGCCATGCCCGACCGCCGCCGCTTCCTCCAGACCGCTGCCGCCGCCGCCCTGACCGGTTCCGCCTTGCCGGCTCGCGCCCTCAGCGTGGTGACGCCCATGCACAGGCGGAACATACCCGCCTCTGGCGAGGCGCTGCCTGTCATCGGCTTGGGTACCGCCGACACCTTCAACGTGTCCCCCGCGGACAAGGCCGCCATGGCGCCGCTGGCGCAGGTGCTGGACACGCTGCTGCAAAAGGGCGGCAAGCTGATCGACACGGCTCCCAGCTACGGGCAGGCGGAAGCGGTCACCGGCGCGCTGCTGGCGCGCGACGGCGGCTTGCGGAGCAAGACCTTCCTGGCGACCAAGATCGGCACGCAGGGCCACGAATCGGCCATGCGCCAGGTGCGCCAATCGCAACAGGCGCTGGGCAGCGACAAGCTCGACCTGGTCCAGGTGCACAACCTGATCGACACCGCCAACCAACTGGCGCTGCTGCGCGAACTGAAACAGCAAGGCGTGATCCGCTACCTGGGCATCACGCACTACACCGACCACGCCCACGACGAGCTGACCGAACTGGTGGAACGGGAAAAGCCCGATTTCCTGCAGGTCAACCTGTCCGTGGCCGACCGCGGCGCCGAAAAACGCCTGTTGCCCGCCTGCCAGGCCCACGGTGTCGCAGTGCTGATCAACCGCCCGTTCCAGGACGGCGCGCTGTTCCGCCGGGTCAAGGGCATGGCGCTGCCGCCGCTGGCCGCCGAGCTCGATTGCGGGTCCTGGGCGCAGATCTTCCTGAAATTCATCATCGGCCATCCCGCGGTCACCGCCGTCATTCCGGCCACCTCCAAGCCGGCCAACATGGCGGACAACGCGCAGGCCGGCTTCGGGCCGCTGCCGGACGCCGCCATGCGGGAACGCATCGCTGCCCTGCTGGCCTGACGCCATGGCGTCGGCCCCCGGCAGCCTGCAAGCCCGCGCCGCGCAGGCGCTGGGCATACTCCAGGAGGAACTGGCGCCGGCAGCCTGCGGCTTCGCGTTTTTCTTCTTCCTGTTCTGCGGCTATTTCATGCTGCGGCCGATACGCGAGACCATGGGCATCCAGGCGGGCGTCGACCAGTTGCAATGGCTCTTCACCGCGACCTTCGTCGCCATGCTGGCCGTGGTGCCGCTGTTCGGCTGCCTGTCGGCGCGCGTGCCTCGCGCCATGCTGGTGACCTGGGTCTATGCCGCCTTCGCCCTCAGCATGGCCGGTTTCGCCGCCCTGCTCCATCTGCGGCCCGGCAGCGTCTGGGCGGCGCGCAGCTTCTATGTGTGGCTGTCGGTCTTCAACCTGTTCGTCGTCTCCATCGCCTGGAGCCTGATGGCCGACGTGTTCCGCATGGATTCCGCCAAGCGCCTGTTCGCGCTGATCGCCGCGGGCGCCAGCGCCGGCGGGCTGGCCGGCCCGCTTTTGGGCGGCCTGCTGGCTGGCGTGCTCGGTCCCGCCGGCCTGTTGCTGCTGTCGGCGCTGCTGTTGACCGCCACCCTGCCCCTCAAGCGCTGGCTGCTGCGCTGGCGTGCGGCCCACCGCGAGGATGCTGCCGCGGACGACATGCGCAGGCCGCTGGAGGGTTCGATCCTGGCGGGCCTCTCGCGCATTTTCCAGTCTCCCTTTCTGCTGGGAATTTCGCTGCTGGTGATCCTGCTGGCCACGCTCAACACCTTTCTCTACATGGAGCAGGCGCGGCTGGTGGCGGATGCCTTCACCGACACGGCGCAACGCATCCGGGTCTTCAGCGCGCTGGACTTCACGGTGCAGGCGCTGTCGCTGCTGTCGCAGCTCTTTATCACCGGACGCGTGGCCACCCGCCTGGGGCTGCGCTTCCTGCTGACCGCCGTGCCGCTGACGATGACGGCCGCTTTCCTGGCGCTGGCGGCCTTTCCCGTCTTCGGCGTGCTGGCCGCGGCCATGATCGTGCGCCGGGTCGGCGAGTACGCGCTGATCCGGCCGGGGCGGGAAATGCTGTTCACGGCGGTTTCGCCGGAAGACAAGTACAAGACCAAGAACGTCATCGATACCGTGGTCTACCGGGCGGGCGACGCGGCCAGCGGCTGGGTCAAGGCGGGCGTGGACATGCTGGGCTATGGCGCGGCCCTGATCGCCGTGCTGGGCGCCCTGTGCGCGCTGGCGGCCGCGGCGGTAGGCCACGGGCTGGGACGGACCGCAGACCGTCGTATTGCGGACAAGTCTTAGATTTTTTTGAACATCCATCTCATTGAAACAAACGTATTCCCCGGGCCGCGACCGCACAATGGCGCAGCTCTCAATGCCTGGGGAAACGTCATGAAACGCACCGCCTGTCTTGCCTCCCTGTTGCTCAGCCTGGCCGCGCCCGCCGCGCTGGCCGCCTATCCGGAACGCGCCATCACCCTGATCGTGCCGGCCGCAGCGGGCGGCAACGCCGACATCACCGCACGGCTGGTGGGCCAGGAAATGAGCCGCCAGCTGGGCCAGCCCGTGGTCGTGGAAAACCGCGTCGGCGCGGGCGGCCGCATCGGCACCCAGGCTGTGGCGCGCGCGGCGGCCGACGGCTACACCATCGGCTATGCCCACGTCGGCACGCTGGTGCTGCACCGGTTCCTGTTCAAGCAGCAACTCTACGACCTGGACCGCGACATCGCCGCCATCGGGCTGGTGGCCGAAACGCCCAACGTCATCGTGGTGAACGCGTCCTCGCCCTATCGCGACTTGAAGGGGTTCATCGAAGCCAGCCGCGCCCAGCCGGAGCGCCTGACGATGACCTCGGCCGACCCGGGCACCACCAGCGAAGTCGGGGTCAAGCTCTTCATCGCCCAGACCGGCGCCGCCGTGCGCCAGATCCCGTACAAGGCCACGGCTGCGCAGTTGTCCGACCTGCTGGGCGGCCATGTCGATTCCATGATGGAGAACCTGCCGCCGCTCATCGGCAACCTGAAGGACGGCCGCCTGCGCGCGCTGGCGGTCACCACCAAGACCCGCGCCGCCTCCAATCCGGACGTGCCGACGGTGGCGGAGCAAGGCTATCCCGACTACGAACAATCGGCCTGGAGCGCGCTGGTCGCGCCCGCCGGCACCCCGCCCGAGGTCATCGCGCGGCTGAACGCGGCGATGAACGCGGCGCTGCGCTCGGACAACGTCAGCAAGGAACTGCGCAGCCGCTCCCAGGAACCGCTGGGCGGCACGCCGCAGGACGTACAGAACCAGATACGCAAGGAGCTGCCCAAATGGGAAGGCATCATCAAGGCCGCCGGCACCACGCTGGATTGAACCGGATCCCCACACGCGCAGGAGCCGCCGCATGGCCACGGTAAGCCGCGAGGACTTCTCCTGCGCCGCGGCGACCAACGCGTCGGCCTACCGGCGCGTCACTATACCGATGCTGCGGATCGAGGCGGGGCCTGGCCCCGCCGTCGCCTTGATGGCGGGCGTGCATGGCGACGAATGGGAAGGCCAGGCCGCCATCCTGGAACTGTGGCGCCTGCTGCCCGGCATCCTGCGGCGCGGCACGGTCTACCTGCTGCCTGCGGCCAACGCCGAGGCCTCGCTGGCAGGCACGCGCCTGTCGCCGTCCGACGGCGGCAACCTCAACCGCGCTTTTTTGGGAGCCCCCGCGCGCGGCTACACGGAGAGCGTGGCCGCCGCGCTGGAAGCCCGGCTGTTGCCGCGCATACAGGCGCTGGTGGACGTGCATAGCGGCGGCGCATCGCTGCGCTACCTGCCCTCGTCGGTCATCACGCGCTACGGCAATGATGCCTACGACGAACGCCTGCCCGCCCTGGCGCGCGCCTTCGGGCTGCCCGACTGCATGTACTTCCGCGGCACGGAGTCCGGCTCCATGCCGGCCGCCGCCAGCCGCCACGGGGTGCTGCGCCTGAGCGCCGAGATCGGCGGGGGCCGCGAAACCAGCCAGGCGCTGGTCGACCGCTGCCGCGACGGCCTGCTGGGCTGCCTGGGCGAACTCGGCCTTTTGCCCGACCGGCCGCCCGCGCGCCGCCCCGAAGTCCGCCTCTACGACCTGGACGTCCCCGCCGCCACCGTGCGCGCCAGCGAGGCCGGCGTGTTCGTGCCCGCGGTCGAACTGGGGCAACAGATCAATGCGCGCCAGCGCGTCGGCCAACTGATGGAACCCGCCCGACCCGATACCGCGCCGCGCGCCCTGACCAGCCTGCAAGCCGGCACCGTCGTCTGCCTGCGCTCCATCGCCCGCAGCGACGACGGCGATTGCCTGATCCAGGTCGCGCCCGCCCTTCCCCTCGATTCCCTAGCCTCGAAGTACTGACACATGCAGATGAACCCTAGCTTGTCCGGCCTGCGCTGCATCCGTTGCGCCAGCCTGTGGCCGCCAGCCGATTACCCAGAAGGCTGCCCCAGCTGCCTGGAAGCCGGCCACCCCGCCAGCCTGGAATGCCTGTACGAATCCTCGGCCGAAGGCGCCATGCCCCTGCCGGTGCTGAACGCCGTCACGCTGGGCGAAGGCGCCACCCCCTGTCTCGCCGTGCCCGCGCTGGCGCAGACCGAAGGCGTGGGCCAGCTCTGGCTGAAATGCGAAAGCGCCAACCCCACCGGCAGCCACAAGGACCGCATGGCGGCCCAACTGGTGTCGCGCGCGCGCCTGGCCGGCGCCACCCGCGTGGCGGCCGCCTCCAGCGGCAATGCCGGCGTCTCGCTGGCCGCCTATTGCGCCGCCGCGCGGCTGGAGGCCGACATCGCCATCACCAGCAACTGCCCGCCCTTGCAGCGCGAGGCCATGCAGCGCTTCGGCGCCCGGCTCACCGCCTTCGAGGACAGCCTGAGCCGCTGGCCCCATGTCGAGGACCTGTGCCGCAACCGCGGCGCCTTCGCCGGCACCAACTATCTGAATCCGCCTGTCGGCACCCACCCTTACGGCGTGGAAGGCTACAAGCCCATCGCGCTGGAAATCCTGGAAAGCTGCGGCGTTCCCAGCGACATCGTGGTGCCCACCGCGCGCGGCGATCTGCTGTGGGGCATCTTCCTGGGCTGGCAGCATCTGCTGCAAACCGGCCGCATTGCGCGTCTGCCTCGCCTGCACGCGGTGGAGCCATACGCTCGCCTGTCGCGCGCCCGCGCCACGGGCGACGCGCGCAAGCAATGGGACGGCGTGACGGACCAGTATTCAATCGCGGGCAGCACCAGCACGCTGCAGTCGCTGGAAGCCTTGACGCGCTCGGGCGGCACGCCGGTGGAGATCTCGGACGCCGCTGCCGCGCAAGCGCAGCAGCGGCTGGAACGCATGGGCCTGGCGACCGAACTGTCGTCGGCCGCGGCGCTGGCTGCCGTGTCTCGGCTGCGGCGCTCGGGCCTGCTGGACGCGGAGTCGTCCGTGGTGTTGATCGTGACCTCGGACGGCCGCCGCGGCTAGCGTCCCGGGAACGGCTTCGGCGCGCTAGACGCCGAAGCTCTCCACCAGCGGCGCCAGCGCGCCGCGCAGGCAGGTCGCCCAGAACTTGCCCGCCTCGGACAAGGGGCGGCTGCCGTGCAGGATCATGTGGCATTCGAAATGCACCGGCGCGGCCAGCGGGCGGTAGCACAAGCCCGCCGCCGCCATGCCGACCGCCGTCGCAGGGTTGGCGATACCCACACCGTGTCCCGCCAGCGCCAGTTGGCACACCGTGCTTGAATATGGCGTCTCGATGGCCACCTTCAGGCTTTGCCCCGCCTGCGCCAACAGCGCGTCCAGGCGCTTGCGCGAGCCGTCCTCGGCGTTCAGCGCGATCACGTCGGCGTCGGCCAGGTGCGAAAAATCCACTTGTTCCAGCCGCGCCAGCGGATGCCCCTTGGGAAAGACCGCCACGGCGCGCAGGCTGGCCAGCCGATGGCCGCGCAAGCCTTCCAGCTCGGATTCGTCGGCCACCGCCGCCAGGTCCAGTTCGCCCGACACCACCATGTCGCGCAAGGTATTGGAATCCCGGATCTGCAGATACAGGCCGGTATCGGGATAGCGTTCCCGAAAGCGCGCGATGGTGTCGCTGATGATGGCGCCGCTATAGGCATGGATGCAGCCGATGCGCAGCCGCGGCTGCGCGGCGCCGCGGATGGCGCGGATCTTGCGGCCCAGGCTTTCCAGCCCGACATTCAGGCGGCGGATTTCTTCATACAACAGCGTCGCCTCGGGCGTGCGCTGCATGCGCTGGCGCACGCGCTCAAACAGGCGCAGCTCGATGCTGGCTTCCAGTGCCGCCAAGGTCGCGCTGACGGTGGCGGGCGACACGTCCAGCCGCCTGGCGGCGGCGGTGACGCTTTCCGTTTCGTAGACGGTGCGGAAGGTCTCGACCTGCTTGAGCGTGAAGGTCATGGCCGGATCGCGCTGCGCTCAGATGCGTTGCAGGTCCAGCAACACGCGCCGGGTCGACAAGGGTCGGCCCGCCAGGATTTCGGCCAGCCGTTCGCGCAGGTCGCGGCGCAGGGCCGGCTCGATCGCCGCATCGTCGAAATCGGGGGGATCCTCGTCCACGCCATAGCCGGTCTCGCGCAGCAGCGTCCATTCGAAACGGCGCAGCGCGCCCGCAGCGCGGGTGCCGCCGGACAGTTGCTGCAAGGCGAAGTCGTAAGCGTCGAACAGCAGCGGGTGGGCGTCTTCGCGCGGCAGCAGCCGCAGCAGCAGCTCGTTCATGTACCAGGCCGACATCAGCGCGGTGCCGGTCAGCGGGCGGATGCCCGCGATCTCGGCGCGCGTCAGCGTCTTGACCTCGCCATTGCCGGTCCACGACAGCAGCAGCGGCTGGAACGCGGACAGCACGGGACGCAGGACGGAATACGGGCGCTTGGCGCCCTTGGCGACCATGGCCACGCAGCCGTGATCGCGGGAGAAAGTCTGAACGATGAGGGATGTCTCACGCCACGCGGTGGCGTGCAACATATATCCGGGGCGATCCTGGACGCGGGGCGCCCGTCTACTCATAGCCCAGATCGCGCAGCGCACCCTCGCGGTCGGACCAGCCCTTGCGCACCTTGATGTAGACCTCCAGGTGCACCGGCTTGTCCAGCAGCTTGGCGATGTCCTGCCGCGCCTCCGTGGCGATGCGCTTCATGTGCATGCCGCCCGCGCCCAACAGGATGGGCTTGTGGCTGTCGCGCTCGACCACCACGCAGGCATTGATGCTGGCACCCTTGCTGGTCTCTTCCCATTGCTCGATGACGACGGTACAGCCGTAGGGCAGTTCGTCGCCGACCAGGCGGAAGATCTTCTCGCGCACCAATTCGGCGGCGATGAAGCGCATGGGACGGTCGGTCAGCGTGTCTTCCTCGAACATCGGCTCGCCTTCCGGCAGGCGCGACGCGATTTCCTCCAGCAGCTGGTCCAACTGCTGGTTCTTGGTGGCGCTGACGGGCACCACGGCGCCGAACGGATGCAGCGCCATGATCTTGGAGACGAAGGCGAACAGGTCGTCGCGATTCTTCAGTGCGTCGATCTTGGAGACGACCAGGATGGTGCGCTCCGGCGCGGGCAAGAGCGGCAGCAGCTTGGCGTCGCCCTCGGACCATTTGCCGGCTTCCACCACGTGCACCACCACGTCCACGTCGGCCAGGGCCTGCGTGACCACGCGGTTCATCATGCGGTTCATGGCGCCGCCATGCCGCGTCTGGAAACCGGGGGTATCGACGAATACGAACTGCTCGTGCTCGCGCGTCAACACGCCGTGGATGCGGTGGCGCGTAGTCTGCGCCTTGCGCGACACGATGGAAATCTTGGAACCGATCAGGGCGTTCGTCAGGGTGGACTTGCCCACGTTGGGGCGGCCCACGATGGCGACGAAGCCGGTACGAAAAGGGGTATCGCTCATTTAGTCTCTTGAGCCACTGCCACCGGCAGCGACAATTGCGCGGTTTTGCGCGCCTTGCCCGACTTGCGGGCAGCCTTGGTCGCCGGGCTGACGGCCAACGCGGCCTCCAGCGCCAGCTTGGCCGCCGATTGCTCGGCGGCGCGGCGGCTGGCGCCAGGCGCCATCACCTTGATCTCGAGCGCCGGAATGGCGCACTCGACTTCGAACTGCTGGCTATGGGCCGCGCCATGCGTGGCGACCACCGTGTACACCGGCAGCGCCAGCTTGCGGCCCTGCAGGAATTCCTGCAGCAAGGTCTTGGCGTCCTTGCCCAGGGTCTTGGGATCGACCGAGGCCAGCACCGGCTGGTACTGGCGCACGATCACGCGGCGGGCGGCGTCGAAGCCTGCATCCAGGAACACGGCGCCGAACAGGGCCTCGACCGTGTCGGCCAGGATCGAAGGACGGCGGAAACCGCCGCTCTTCAATTCGCCCTCGCCCAGGCGCAGATACTGCGACAGTTCCAGCCGCTGGGCGATATCCGCCAGCGAGGCCTGCTTGACCAGATTGGCCCGCAGGCGCGACAAGTCGCCTTCGTCGATTTTGGAATAACGCTCGAACAGCATCGCTGCAACGACGAAGTTCAGCACGGAATCCCCGAGGAATTCCAGGCGCTCGTTGTGGCGCGCGCCGTGGCTGCGATGCGTCAGCGCCTGTTCGAGCAATGCCGGATCACTGAAGTGGTGGTCCAGGCGGTTTTCTAGCGTGGCTAGCGACATAATCAGTTGAACCGGCCGATGCGGCTGAGATCGCTGAAATTCATCCAGATGAAGAACGCGCGTCCGACGATATTGGCTTCCGGTACGAAGCCCCAGTATCGGCTGTCAGCGCTGTTATCCCGATTATCGCCCATGGCGAAAAACTGCCCCTCGGGTACTTTGCAGCGTACCCCATTTCGGCTGTATTGGCAGTTTTCGCGGAATGGGAAACTCGGTATCGGGTCAAGTCGCTGCGGCGTGCCTTCATCAAGCAGGATTTTGTGCTCAACGTCGCCCAACTTCTCATTATATTGCGCAATATACGACACACGATCCGGTTCGAAGTAGTCGCCGTCGCGCACATGCGGCACCAATTCGCCGTTGATGTAGAGCTTTTTGTCCAGGTAGGCGACCTCGTCGCCCGGCAGGCCGACCACGCGCTTGATGTAGTCGATGTTCGGATCCACGGGATAGCGGAACACGAACACGTCGCCGCGCTGGGGCTTGCCCACGTCGATGACCTTCTTGTCGATGACCGGCAGGCGCAGGCCATAGCTGAACTTGTTCACCAGGATCAGGTCGCCCGATTGCAGGGTCGGCAGCATGGAGCCCGACGGAATGCGGAACGGCTCGACCACGAACGAGCGCAGCATGAACACGAACAGAATGACGGGGAAGAAGCTGACGGCGTATTCGATCCACCACGGCATGCGGCGCGCAGCGTCGCCGGCTTCGCGGCGCAGGCGCTCGGCTTCCTGGGCGTCGCCGACCAGGGCCGCATCGTATTGCGCCATTGCCGCCTGGGCCCGGCGTTCGCGGCCCTTGCGCAGCACTGCCAGATCAAGCACCCAGATAAAGCCGGTCAACACCAGCAAAATAAAAAGAATCAGGGCAAAGTTCCAACTCATCAGCTAACCGCCTTCTTTGGGTTTTATTTGTCTTCCACCTGCAGGATGGCCAGGAACGCCTCCTGCGGAATTTCCACGCTACCCACCTGCTTCATGCGCTTCTTGCCGGCCTTCTGCTTTTCCAGCAGCTTCTTCTTGCGCGAGATGTCGCCGCCGTAGCACTTGGCCAGCACGTTCTTGCGCAGCGCCTTGACGTTTTCGCGCGCGATGATTTCGGCGCCGATGGCGGCCTGGATGACCACATCGAACATCTGACGCGGAATCAAGCCGCGCATGCGCGTGACCACGTCGCGGGCGCGGTGGCGCGCGTTGCTGCGGTGGACGATCACGGCCAGCGCGTCGACACGGTCGTTGTTGATCAGCAGGTCCACGCGCACCACGTCGGCCGAGCGGTACTCCAGGAACTCGTAGTCCATCGAGGCGTAGCCGCGCGAGACCGACTTCAGCTTGTCGAAGAAGTCCAGCACGATCTCGGCCAGCGGGATCTCGTACACCAGATGCACCTGGCGGCCGTGATAGCTCATGTTGACCTGCACGCCGCGCTTGTTATTGCACAGCGTCATGACAGGACCCACGTAGTCCTGCGGCATGAACAGCGTGACCTTCACGATGGGTTCGCGGATGTCGGCGATCTTGCCGATCTCCGGCATGCGCGACGGGCTTTCCACGGTGATCACGGAACCGTCGCGCTGTTCGACCTCGTACA
Organism: Achromobacter xylosoxidans; assembly: GCF_014490035.1. Lineage (NCBI taxonomy): Bacteria > Pseudomonadati > Pseudomonadota > Betaproteobacteria > Burkholderiales > Alcaligenaceae > Achromobacter > Achromobacter xylosoxidans. Next base: position 5,140,691 of record NZ_CP061008.1, read on the forward strand.
CCACCGACGGCGCGGTGGTGATGATGTCCATGTCGAATTCGCGCTCCAGGCGCTCCTGCACGATTTCCATGTGCAAAAGACCCAGGAAGCCGCAACGGAAGCCGAAGCCCAGCGCCTGCGATACTTCCGGCTCGAACATCAGCGCGGCGTCGTTCAGCTTGAGCTTTTCAAGCGAATCGCGCAGCTGGTCGTATTCGGAGCTTTCCACGGGGTACAGGCCCGCGAACACCTGCGGCTTCACTTCCTTGAAGCCGGGCAGCGGCTCGGCCGCGGGCTTGTTGGCCAGAGTGACGGTATCGCCCACCTTGGCGTCTTCCAGCTGCTTGATGCCGGCGATGATGAAGCCCACTTCGCCCGCCGACAGATGCGGACGCTGCTGCGACTTCGGCGTGAACACGCCGGTCTGCTCGCACAGGTGGGTGGCGCCGGACGCCATCAGCAGGATCTTGTCCTTGGGCTTGAGCACGCCGTTGATGATGCGCACCAGCATCACCACGCCCACGTAGTTGTCGAACCACGAATCGATGATGAGGGCCTGCAGCGGCGCGTCGGGATCGCCCTTGGGCGGCGGCACGCGGGCCACGACCATTTCCAGGATCTCGTCGATGCCCATGCCGGTCTTGGCGCTGGCCAGCACCGCCTGCGAGGCGTCGATGCCGATTACGTCCTCGACTTCCTGGCGGGCGCCGTCGGGATCGGCCTGCGGCAGGTCCATCTTGTTCAGCACGGGCAGGACTTCCACGCCCAGCTCGATGGCGGTGTAGCAGTTGGCCACGGTCTGCGCTTCCACGCCCTGCGAGGCGTCCACCACCAGCAGCGCGCCTTCGCAGGCCGACAGGGAACGGCTGACTTCATACGAGAAGTCCACGTGTCCCGGGGTGTCGATCAGGTTCAGGTTGTAGACCTTGCCGTCCTGCGCCTTGTAGTGCAGGGCCGCGGTCTGGGCCTTGATGGTGATGCCGCGCTCGCGCTCGATTTCCATGGAATCGAGGACCTGCGCCGACATCTCGCGATCCGCCAATCCGCCGCAGCGCTGGATCAGGCGATCGGCCAGGGTCGATTTGCCGTGATCGATGTGGGCAATGATGGAGAAGTTGCGAATATGCTGCATGCTTGAAGTTATAAGGGACGGAACACTCGGCACTGGGCCGGAAGACACCGCCGCCGGAATACGCACGGCTGACGAGGAGGGTGCCAACGGGCCTGGCCCGGGCAAAACAAGGGGGCGCCATGCGCCCCCTCTTGCGGCAACCAGGCATTTTAGCCGGTCTTGCGCCTTTTTTCTGCGGACTCGGAGGACGGGCCCGGCATTACTTCGATGCCGGCACCGCCACCCACTGCGTCTGGTCGCCGCGGCGCACCAGCAGCCCCGCCGCGCGGCCCTTGTCCAGCTTGGCCACGAGCTCGCCGAACTGCTTGGCGCCGGTGACGTCGGTGTCGTTCAGGGCCAACACGATGTCGCCTTCCTGCAGGCCGGCCTTGGCCGCGGCGCCTTCGGCCACCTTGACCTGGACGCCGCCCTTGATGCGCAGCTTCTTCTGCACGTCGGCCGGCACGTCGACCACGCCCAAGCCCAGCGCATTGGTGACTTCCGGCACCGGCGGCGCGCCCTTCTTGCTGGCGCCCGCGGCCTTCTCGGTCGGGATCTCGCCCACCTTGACCGACAGCGTCAGGTTCTTGCCCTTGCGCCACACTTCCATGTCGGCGCGCGTGCCCGGCTTGGTTTCGCCCACGATGCGGGGCAGGTCGGACCAGCGCTTGATGGGTTCGCCGTTGAACTTGAGGATCACGTCGCCCGGTTGCACGCCTGCCTGCTCGGCGGGGCCGTCGGCTTCCACGCTGCTGACCAGCGCACCCTCGGCCTTGGGCAGGCCGATGGCTTCGGCCACATCCTTGCCGACTTCGCCGATCTGCACGCCGACGCGGCCGCGCGTGACCTTGCCGGTGGCGCGCAGCTGGTCCACCACGCGCATGGCTTCATCGATGGGAATGGCCAGCGAAATGCCCATGAAGCCGCCGCTGCGCGAAATGATCTGGGAATTGATGCCCACCACTTCACCCTGCAGGTTGATCAGCGGACCGCCCGAGTTGCCCGGGTTGACCGCAACGTCGGTCTGGATGAACGGCAGGTATTCGCCGGTATCGCGGCCGATGGCGCTGACGATGCCAGAAGTCACGGTGGAATCCAGGCCGAACGGCGAACCGATGGCCAGCACCCACTGTCCCTTCTTCAGCTGCTTGGGATCGCCGATGACCAGGGGGGTCATGTCCTTGGCTTCGATCTTGATCAGCGCCACGTCGGTGCGCTCGTCCGTGCCGATGACCTTGGCCTTGAACTCGCGGCCGTCGGTCAGCGTGACGTAAATGTCCGTCGCGTCCACCACCACGTGGTTATTGGTCAGGATGTAGCCGTCATCGGAAATGAAGAAGCCGGAGCCCACGCCGCGCGGCACGGTGCGCTCTTCGGGCTGCGAAGGCTGCGGGCGCTGGCGTTGCGACGGGCCCGGCTGGCCGCCGCCGGGCGGTTGGAATTCGGGGCCGAAGAACCAACGGAACAGTTCATAGGGATCGTTGCCGCCGCCGGGACCCATGCCGCGCACCGGCACCGTGGCCGTCGTGCGGATGTTGACGACCGCAGGGTCGGCCTTTTCGACAATGCTCGTGAAATCAGGCAGCGCCACCGTCGGCGCCTGGGCGATGGCGGCAGGCGCGTAGGCGCCGGCCATCATGACGCTGGCCGCGGCCGCCACCAGAAAGCGCCGCAAAAAAGCACTCGACACTGTCATTGCTTTCATAAGTGTTACTCCGAAATTGCTGCTTGCCACACCCGGCCGATCACTTGGAATCGGCCCCGGGCGCTGCCGCCGCAGGCGCGGCGGGCACATATTCAGTGGCTTGCGCCAGCTGTTCCAACGTCGCGAGGGGCACTTCGCCCACGGCGGTCAGCCAGAAATCAGCGATGCGCGTGCCGTAGACCGTGATCGCCCCGCGCTGCGCGGCGCCATGGGGAGGACGGTGACCGCGCTGGCTGTCGTAGGGTTCGATGAACACGGAAATGGCCGCCAGTCCATCGGACAATACCATCTGGTTGACCGTGATGCCCTTCCCCATCGAACGGGCCACCTGCATGACGGCCTTGAACCCCTTGGGCGCCGGGATGCGCCAGCCTTGGGCGGCCAGATCCACCGGCTTCATGGAGGGTTCTAGCACCTTCCAGTCGCGCGTGCTCCAGCGCGAAGTCAGCAACTGGGGGTCGACTTCCGAACCTAGCCGCAGCGAGGTGAACGACACCTGCTCGACCACGCCGCGGGCGGCGTTCAGCGTCTGGGCCTTGAGCAGCAGATTGGTTTCGACGTCCGCGCACAGCCGGTAGCCATAACGCAGCTTGTCCAGCGGTTCGATCGTGATCAGGCGGCACTCGCGCCCGGCCACGCGGTGCAGGGCGGATTCGGCATGGATCTTGTAGTGTTCGGACAGGTTGGCCGCCTCGCCCAGCAGCAGGCCGGGGAAGCGGTCGCCGCGGCGGCGTTCCAGCAGCACGGTCTTGCGCTCGGGGAGGAGACACTGCACGTCTTCGTTGTGGCGCAGATACTCGCGGGGTTGGCCGTCGAGGATTTCCAGGCGCTCGCGTTCGCCGGTGCCGTCTACCACGTGCACCAGGCGCGAGGACTGGATCGTTTCACCCTGCTGGTACATGAAGACGCCCGCGTAGTCCTGCTTGCGGGCGGCTTGTTGGATGCGCGTCAGCAGCTGAACCACGTCATCGGTGGCAGCAGGCGCGGCATCGGCTGCGCGCGCGGGTTCGTGCGCAGCCAGGAAAGCGGTCAAGAGCGTTGCGGCAAACCAGCCGGCGCGGTGGGCCTGCAGCGTGGCGGCCCGGCCCAGCACCGGCCAGCGCGATGGAAGCACCAACGCCATCAGCGCCCCACCCCGGTGTCGAACGACACCTGGCGCACAGCGCTCGGGCCGGCCATCTGGCGATGCGCTTCCAGGTAGTCGCGCAAGCCCGAATCGTCGGCGGCCGCGGCCGGCGAGCTGGCATCGGCCAGTACGCGGACTTCGGTCGCAGGTTCGCCGGTCAGGTAAGGCTGCGCCACCCAGGCGACGGTCGCCACGGCGGCGGCCACCGCCAGGCCGGACAAGCCGACTCGCAATGGCGAGCGGCGCCGAGGCGCCGCAACAATGGGCAATTCCGCGTCCAGCGCCCGTGCCAGGCGGGCCTGGAAGGCCGCGCTGGGGGTCAGCGCCAGATCGGCGTTGCGCAGGGAATCACCGATCAGATGATAGGTGTCCCAGGTCTCGCGCCCCTCGCGGGACAACAAGCCGGGAAAGATGTCGTCGGATTCCTCTCCGTCCATCCAGGCGGAAACCGACTCCTCCCAGGAGGACTCGGCGATCACAACGGATTTGGCTGCTGTTTGCATGACTGCCACTCCTTACCAGCGACGCTCGGCATCGGTGCCTAGCAATGGACGCAACTTGACGGCGATGGCTTCGCGCGCACGAAAAATGCGGGAACGCACCGTACCGATCGGGCAATCCATGCTCTGGGCGATGTCTTCGTAACTCATACCTTCGATTTCACGCAGGACAATTGCGGTACGCAACTCTTCAGGCAATTCCTCAATCGCGGCGTTCACCGTCTCGGCGATTTCGCGGCTGGCGACCATGGACTCCGGCGTGCTTATATCGGTTAGGTTGTCGGTTTCGTTAAAAGTTTCACCGTCTTCCGTTTCTATCGCATTGGGCGCGCTGGGACGCCGGCCCTGCGAGGCCAGCCAATTGCGCGCCGTATTGATGGCGATCCGGTACAGCCAGGTGTAAAAGGCGCTTTCCCCGCGGAACTGGGGCAAGGCGCGGTAGGCCTTGATGAAAGCCTCCTGGGCCACGTCCTCGATTTCCGAGGGGTCGCGGATCATGCGGGCCAGCAGACGGAGAATCTTGCGCTGGTACTTGAGCACCAGCAGGTCGAAAGCCTTCTTGTCGCCCCGCTGGACGCGCGCGACAAGCTCGGCGTCGACTTCGCGCTCGCTCATGACGCCTCCCGCAGACTGGGCGCCGGACGGGCGGGCCGCGCCGCGCCGGCCAGCAGGCACAGGCGCCGCCAGGACTCGGGGCGCAACGTCCGTTGCCAGACGGTGAGGGTGATTGTGCTGTTGGTAAAGGCCGTACTCCCGGTGGACAAGGGCTGCAAAGTGAGCGTCAGCCAGCGGGGACCGCGCTGTTCTTGCAACAGCCTTGCGTCCTGCCAGCCTTGCGGCAGGCGTACCTGCCAGCTCCCTGCCCCGGCTGCCGCACGCAATGCGGATACGGGGGACAGGCTGCTCCGTGCCGAGTGTAACAGCCTGGCCAGCACAAGCAGGAGCGCGATTGCCGCGCCCGCTGCCCATGCCATACCGTGCCAGAACGCCGCCGTCAGCACGCAGGCGCCGGCCGCGGCCAGCGCCAGGCCCAAAAGCGCCATGGCGCTTCCTGGCCGCCTGACAGGCACGCGAAACGCCCAGCGTTCCCCGAGCGCCTCTTCCAAATCAGACCCGGCGAACGGCCATCGAGCCGTTGGTGCCGCCGAAGCCGAACGAGTTGGACAGGCCGACATCGATCTTCATCTGCCGCGCCTCGTTGGCGCAGTAATCCAGATCGCATTCAGGATCTTGATTGAAGATGTTGATCGTGGGCGGCGAGATCTGGTTGTAGACCGCCAGGGTCGTGAACACCGCCTCGATGCCGCCGGCCGCGCCGAGCAGGTGCCCGGTCATGGACTTGGTCGAATTGACCACCAGCTTCTTGGCGTGGTCGCCGAAAGCCAGTTTCAGCGCGTCGGTCTCGTTCTTGTCGCCCAGGGGCGTCGAAGTGCCGTGGGCGTTGACGTACTGCACGTCTTCGGCATTCAGGCCGCCGTTGCGCAGCGCGTTCAGAACGCCGCGGCGCGGGCCGTCCTTGTCGGGAGCCGTGATGTGGTGAGCGTCCGAACTCATGCCATAGCCTGCCAGCTCGCCGTAGATGCGCGCGCCGCGCTTCTTGGCGTGTTCGTATTCTTCCAGCACCAGTACGCCTGCACCCTCGCCCAACACGAAGCCGTCGCGGTCGCGGTCCCAGGGACGCGATGCCGTTTCAGGATCGTCATTGCGGGTCGACAAGGCGCGCATGGCGGCGAAACCGCCAATGCCCAGCGGCGACACGGTCGACTCGGCGCCGCCGGCCACCATGACGTCGGCATCGCCGTACTCGATCAGGCGCGCGGCATCGCCGATGCAATGCAGGCCAGTGGTGCAAGCCGACACCACCGCGTAGCTCGGCCCCTTCATGCCATACGTGATGGACAAGTGGCCGGAGATCAGGTTGATCAGCGAACCCGGCACGAAGAACGGCGAAATGCGGCGCGGTCCCTTGGCCAGATATTCAACCTGCGTTTCCTCGATGCGCGGCAGGCCGCCGATGCCCGAGCCCACGATCACGCCGATGCGTTCCGCGTTGGCTTCGGTGACTTCCAGACCGCAGTCGCGCCATGCCTGCATCCCGGCAGCCAGGCCGTAATGGATGAAGGTATCCATCTGGCGGGCTTCCTTGGCCGAGATATAGGTGCTGATGTCGAAGTCTTTGACTTCGCCGGCAATATGCGTGGTGATGGCCGAGGGATCGAAACGGGTGATACGGCTGATGCCAGAACGTCCGTTGACGATATTGTCCCAAGCGGTGGTCAAGTCGTTCCCGACGGGAGAAACGATACCCAGGCCAGTGATGACGACACGTCGCTTCACGGATGACTCCTCAAACAGACAAAAGAAAGGCGGTTTTCGGGATGCGCTGCACGTGCGGCCCACGCGAAAGCGGGTCGGGCATTACAACGCCCTTCCCGCATGCGGACCGCACGGCAAATTCCTGAAACCGCCCCGATTTCCCGGTTGGCTGCGACGGACGCCGCAAGGCAACCAGAAGGGTAAAAGCCCAGCTTACTGCTTGCCGTGCGAATTGATGTAGTCAATCGCTTGTTGCACGGTCGTGATCTTTTCGGCCTCTTCGTCGGGGATCTCGGTCTCGAATTCGTCTTCGAGCGCCATGACCAGTTCGACCATGTCGAGCGAATCGGCACCGAGGTCGTCAAGGAAGGAGGATTCGTTCTTGATCTCGGCTTCGTTGACGCCAAGTTGTTCAGCGACGATCTTCTTGACGCGCTGTTCGATGCTTTCCATGCAGATCTCCAATTGGGAAAAATCCCGCGAATTATAGCCAAGCGCGGAGTTTTGCGACGCCTGGCCGTGACAAAAATAACACCGCGCACTTGATCTGTCGCCGGGAGTGGCGCAGGAAACCGGTGTGCGGCGTTTCCGGTTGAACCTCGCGTTGCCTCGCCGTTTGTATCCGGCGACGGCTTGGCGGAACTGGCCGCCTACGCGCGATTCGTGACTTATTGCATGTACATCCCGCCGTTGACGTGCAGGGTGGTGCCGGTAATGTAACCCGCCTGCGGCCCGGACAAAAACGCCACGGCGTGGGCGATGTCGGCGGGCGAACCCAGGCGGCCCAGCGGAATCTGCTGCAGCAAGGCGGCAGTTTGATTTTCGCCCAGCGCGCGCGTCATGTCGGTATCGATGAAACCAGGCGCGACGCAGTTCACGGTGATATTGCGGCTGCCCAGTTCACGCGCCAGGGCGCGCGACATGCCTGCCACGCCGGCCTTGGCCGCCGCGTAGTTGGCTTGGCCCGGGTTGCCGCTGGAACCCACCACGGACGTAACGTTGATGATGCGTCCCCAGCGCGCCTTCATCATGCTGCGCAGCACGGCGCGCGACAGACGGAAAACCGAAGCCAGGTTGGTGTCGATGACCGCCGACCAGTCCTCATCCTTCATGCGCATTGCCAGCGTATCACGGGTGATGCCGGCGTTATTGACGAGGATGTGGGGACCGCCGCCTTCCTTGCCCAGCGCGTCGATCAGCGCATCGCAGGCAACTGCGTCAGTCACATCCAGCACCACGCCGCGGCCGCCCAGGGGCGCCAGCGCTTCGGTGATGGCGGCGGCGCCCGACTCGGACGTGGCGGTGCCGACGACGGTCGCGCCGCGCGCGGCCAGTTCCTGGGCGATGGCGCGGCCGATGCCGCGCGTGGCGCCGGTCACCAGCGCGATCTTGCCCTGCAGTTCGATCGAGGTGTTGTCCATGTTCTTAATTTCCGTTGACGGCGGCCAACGCCGCTTCAAGCGAAGCAGGATCGGTAATGGCCATGCCCGTGAGTTCGGGGTCGATGCGCTTGGTCAGGCCGGCCAGCACCTTGCCGGGACCGCATTCGATGACGTGCGTGACGCCTTGCGCCTTCATCGCGCGCAGGGTTTCCACCCAGCGCACAGGATGCCACGCCTGACGCACCAGCGCATCCCGGATTGCATCAGGTTCGACAGGCGAAGCCACGTCGACGTTGTTGATCACTTGCACCTGCGGCGCGGACACCGTCACGCCGGCCAGCGCGCCGGCCAGCACGTCGGCGGCGGGCTTGAGCAGACTGGAGTGGAACGGCGCGGACACCGGCAGCAGCAGCGCGCGCTTGGCGCCTGCAGCCTTGGCCAGTTCGCATGCGCGCTCGACGGCGGCCTTGTGGCCCGCGATCACGACTTGCGCGGGCGCGTTGAAGTTCACGGCTTCGACAACCTCGCCCTGGGCCGCGGCTTCGCAGGCGGCGCGCACGGCGTCGTCGTCCAGACCCAGGATGGCGGCCATGGCGCCGGTGCCTACCGGCACGGCGGCCTGCATGGCGTCGGCGCGCACGCGCACCAGGCGCACGGCATCTTCAAGTGCGAGCGAGCCCGCAGCCGTCAGCGCGGCGTACTCGCCCAGGCTGTGGCCGGCCACGACGTCGGGCTTGCGGCCGCCAGCGGCACACCAGGCTGCGTAGAACGCGGCGCCGGCGGTCAGCATGGCGGGCTGGGTATTGGTGGTCAGGTTGAGCTGTTCCGCGGGGCCTTGCGCGATCAGCGCGCCCAGGTCCTGGCCCAGCGCCTGCGAAGCGCGCGCCACGGTGTCCGTGACGGCCGCGACGCCGGACCAGGCGTCCAACATGCCGACAGCTTGGGAACCTTGGCCAGGGAAGACAAAAGCGATTTTCATGTTTGACCGTTTGGATTGATTCAGTGTCTGTGTGGAATGCCAGGCACATCGTTCCGGCGGCCGCGGCGCCAAGCGCCACGCCGCGCCGGAGCGCGCCCTCACATGCGGGCCAGTACCGAGCCCCAGGTGAATCCGCCGCCCACGCCTTGCATCAGGATCAACTGGCCCGGCTTGACGCGGCCGTCGCGGCGCGCGGCGTCCAGGGCCAGCGGCACGCTGGCGGCGGACGTGTTGGCGTGGCTGTCGACGGTGACGACGACCTTCTCGACCGGCACGGCAAGCTTGCGCGCCAGGAAATTCAGGATGCGCACGTTGGCCTGGTGCGGGATCAGCCAATCGACGTCGGCGATCTCGATGCCCGCCTCGGCGCAGGTGTCGCGCGCGGAACGGTCCAGCACGGTGACGGCCTGCTTGAACACGGCCTGCCCGTCCATGCGCAGGAACGGATCGCCGGTCACGTCGCCGTAGGCAACGTTGCCCGCGGCGTTCAGGATCTTGGCCTGGCTGCCGTCGGCGTGCAGCTGCGCGGCCAGGATGCCGGGCTTGTCGGAAGCCTTGAGCACCACGGCGCCAGCGCCGTCGCCGAACAGCACGCAGGTGGAGCGGTCGTTCCAGTCCAGGATGCGCGAGAAGACTTCAGCGCCGATGACCAGCGCGCAACGCGCGCGGCCGGCCCGGATGAAGCTGTCGGCGGTGGTCATCGCGTAGACGAAACCGCTGCACACGGCCTGCACGTCGAATGCCGCCGACCCCTTGGCGCCGATATTGGACTGCACGATGCAGGCGGTGCTCGGGAACACGAAGTCGGGCGTCGAGGTGGCCAGGACGATCAGGTCGACCTCGGAAGCGTCCACGCCGGCGTCAGCCAGCGCGCGGCGCGAGGCCTCGGTCGCCAGCATGCTGGTGGTCACGCCGCGCTCAGCCAGATGGCGCTGGCGGATGCCGGTGCGTTCGACGATCCATTCGTCGGAGGTGGCGATGTCGCGCGTCGCCAGCTCCGCCGCCAGTTCGTCATTCGAAACCACGCGTTCCGGCAGGAAGCTGCCGGTGCCCGCGATCACGGAATATTTCATTGCGGTATCCATCAAGCGGTGTCCCCAGCCACGTTGGGCGACGACACCGAGGGGCCTTCGCCAGATTGAACGCGCTTGGTAATCTGAGCGACCGTCTCGGCGGTGCGCTCCAGCAGTTTACTCACTACGGCTTCGCGGGCGCGCTGCAACGCAAATCCATAGGCGTAGACGTCCGCGGAACCATGGCTCTTGATGACCACGCCGCGCAGGCCCAGCAGCGCGGCGCCGTTATAGCGCCGGTTGTCGACGCGGGTGCGCAGGCGGTTGAGCACCGGCTTGGCCACCGCGCCAGCCAGCAGCGTGATCAGATTGCGTTTGAACTCTTCGCGAATGACGCTGGACAACATCTTCGCCAGCCCTTCGACGGACTTGAGCACGACGTTGCCGACGAAACCGTCGCAGACGACGACGTCGACCGTGCCTTTGAATATGTCATTGCCTTCCACGTTGCCGTAGAAGTTGAGCGGGCTGTTGCGCAGAAGCTCGGCGGCTTCCTTGACGACTTCATTGCCCTTGATGACTTCTTCGCCGATGTTGAGCAGGCCCACCGAGGGGCGCTCGCGATGGTCCACCGCCTGCGACAGCGCGGCGCCCATGATGGCGAACTGGAGCAGGTGCTCGGCCGTGCAGTCCACATTCGCCCCCAGGTCCAGCACCGTGGTGGCGCGGCCCGTCTGGTTCGGAATGGACGTGGCGATCGCGGGGCGGTCTATGCCGTCCAGCGTCTTGAGCACATAGCGTGAAATGGCCATCCACGCGCCGGTATTGCCCGCGGAAACGCAGGCGTCGGCGCGCCCGTCCTTGACGGACTGGGCGGCCAGGCGCATGGAGGAGTCTTTTTTGCGGCGCAGGGCGACCTCGACCGGGTCGTCCATGGTGACGACTTCGGAAGCCGCCACGATCTCAATGCGATCACGCGCCACGCCGCGGTGCTCGGAGAGCGCCGCTTCAATAGCGTCGGGAAGCCCGACCAGCAATAGCCGGGTATCCGGAAATTGCCGGGCGAACTCGATCGCAGCCGGAATCGTGACGGGCAGACCGAAGTCTCCGCCCATACAGTCTATGGCGATGCGTATCACGGGTGCCAGGTATCAGCGCTCAGCCGAAATGGTCCGAGTACGAGTTCGGCCCGGGGGCCTTATTCGTCGGCCTTGGTCTTCAGGACCTTGCGGCCGCGGTAGAAGCCGTTGGGGCTGATGTGGTGACGCAGATGCGCTTCGCCCGTGTTGGGTTCGATCGCGGTCGGCGGGTTCACCAGAAAATCGTGCGAGCGGTGCATACCGCGCTTGGACGGGGACTTCTTGTTTTGTTGAACGGCCATGATGACTCCTAGAAACGGGGCGCATTGTACGCGATGCGGCCCGATGTTGATCTCAATCTTTGTGCTTCAGTTGTTCCAGCACCGCAAACGGCGACGGACGCTTGACAGCGGGCTCCTCGGGAGAAGCTTCGCTGACCTTGGCCAGCGCGCCCGGGCATACATCATGCTTGGGCACATACGGAACGCTCAGAATGAGCTCATCTTCGATCTGGGCCAGCAGATCAAAATGATGCGAACCCACCACCTTTTCAGGCAGGTTGGACACAAAACCATTTCCTTCTTCGTCCTCGTCGTCCTCGCCGGATGGATCCCCGTAGGAAGCATCGTCGTCGAGATCGGCTTCGGACTTGACCAGCTGCAAAAGGACTTCGCTGTCGATCGGATACACGAACGGCTCATTGCACCGTTGGCACACCAGCACCGGATTCGCCTGCACGTGAATATGCAGGAGCGGCCGGCCCATCAGAAGACCAGTCCTACCCATTTCGCCGCGCACGGACCACGTCACGAGTCCGGCATCGCCCTGCGGTTGTTCGGGCAGCCCGTCAACCACGCGCGTAAGCCGCACAAGAGGTATGGTTCCTTGCGCTTCCTTGCCCATCTGGGCAAATGCGTATGCATCGATGCGCTTGATGTTCAGTCCTTTGCATTCGCGGGGCTGCTCATGGGGACTACTCATACCCATGATTTTGCCGAGGTCGCTAAGCTTCGCCATCGGCTTGCTCGCGCGCCCATTCATGCAAAAATCCCGCAAAACGTTAGATAATACTGTGACTTACGCTTTAACGTCAAATATCGCATGCCTTCCAAGCCCAGCCTGATCCTCGCGTCCAGCTCGCGTTACCGCAAAGAACTGCTGTCCCGCCTGCGCCTGCCTTTCACGGCGATTTCCCCCGATGTAGACGAAACGCCACACTCCGGTGAAACGCCCGAAGCCCTGGCGTTGCGCCTGTCCGTCGCCAAGGCCATGGCGGTCGCGGCCAATCACCCCGGCAGCATCGTGATCGGCTCGGACCAGGTGGCCACCGTGGACGGACAGCCCATCGGCAAACCGGGGGATTTCCCGCGCGCCTTGGCGCAATTGCGGGCCCTGTCGGGTCAAATCGTGGAATTCCACAGCGCCTTGGCGGTCACCGACGGCCAGCGGGTGGAAAAAGCCGACATCGTCACGCGCTGCCGTTTCCGGGCATTGTCGGACCGCGCGATCGAGGCCTATCTGCGCGCCGAAGAACCCTACGATACCGCAGGCAGCGCCAAGGCGGAAAGCCTGGGCATCGCCCTGATGGAAAGCATCCAGAGCGACGATCCCACCGCCATCATCGGCCTGCCGTTGATCGCGCTGACCGGCATGCTGGCGCAGTTCGGCCTGGATCCGCTGGACGCCCTCGGAGCACCCGCATGAGCGGCGCGCTGCACCTGATCCCGGTCGGCCTGGGCGACGCCCCGCCCGAGCGCTGGCTCCCCGCCGAGGTCCGTACCCTGGCAGGCCGGCTGGACACCTATATCGCCGAAAACGCCAAGACCGCCCGCGCCTTCCTCAAACTGATCGGCACCACCCGGCCGCTGCAGGAAATCACCATCCACACCCTGAACGACAAGGTCGACGCCGCCCAGATCAAGGCCTGGCTGGAACCGGCGCTAAAGGGCGCGGAGATCGGCCTGGTCTCGGAGGCTGGCTGCCCCGCGGTCGCGGATCCGGGCGCCAAGGTCGCGGACGCCGCCCACCGCCTGGGCATCACGGTAAAACCCTGGGTCGGCCCCTCTTCCATCCTGCTGGGCCTGATGGCCAGCGGACTGGACGGCCAGCGCTTCGCCTTCCACGGCTACGCGCCGGTGGATCCGGCGGAACGCGCCAAGCAGTTGCGCGCCTGGGAGCAGCACTCGGCCAAGCACAACCAGACCCAGCTGCTGATCGAGACCCCCTATCGCAATGCCGCCATGTACGCCACGCTGCTGGCCAGCCTGAAAGGCGACACCAAGCTGTGCGTGGCGCGCTCGGTCACGACCGCCGACGAATGGATCGTCACCCGCAGCGTGGCGGACTGGAAGAAGCAGCCGGCGCCCCAGCTCGACAAGCTGCCGACACTGTTTCTCTTCCTGGCGCGCTGACCCATGCGCCGCCTATTGCTTGCGCCGCTTGCCGCGGCCGTTCTGGCAGGATGCGCCGCGCGCGGCCCCGCGGGCCTGGACCTGGACACCTCGATCACCGCGGTCGGCCAGGCCAGCCGGGTGCGCAGCATCGTGCTGCACTACACCAGCGTCGATGACGCCCGTTCGATGGAATTGCTCTCCAAGGGCAAGGTCAGCTCCCATTACCTGGTGTACGACTCCGGCCGCGTCTACCGGCTGGTCGACGAGAACCGCGCCGCCTGGCATGCCGGCGCCAGTTCCTGGTATGGCAACATCGCCATGAACAGCACGTCCATCGGCATAGAAATCGTCAACCCGGGCTGGACGGAGGGCCCTGACGGCAAGCCCGTCTGGCATCCCTATAACGACCGCCAATTGCGCGCATTGACCATACTGCTACGTGATATTGCGCAGCGCCACGGCATCACACCCGAAAACATCGTAGGCCATAGCGATATCGCGCCTCAGCGCAAGGTGGACCCCGGACCTCTATTCCCGTGGAAAATGCTGGCCGAGGCGGGAATCGGGCGCTGGTACGACGAAACCGGGGCTGCCGAGCACCTCGCGCGCCTGCAGGCCCAGGGCATCCCGGACGTGGCATGGTTCCAGAAACAGTTGGCGCGGCTAGGCTATGCATGTCCACAGGACGGCACGCTGAACCCGGCCACGATCGGCGCGCTGGCGGCCTTCCAGATGCACTACCGGCCGGCGCTGTACGACGGCCAGCCGGACGCGGAGACCGCCGCCATCATGCTGGCGATGCTGTAGGAACGCGCGGCGCTATCGCCTGCCGCGCAGCCAGGCGACCAGCCGCCAGCCCAGCAGCAAGGCCAGCACCGCGGCGTACAGCGCGGGCTGCGCCAAGTCGTTCTTGCCGGCCTTGTGCCACCAGTAATGCAGCACCGCCAGCAGGCCGATGGCATAGATGGCGCGATGCAGGCTTTGCCAGCGCTTGCCCAGCTTGCGCATGGCCCACTGCGTGGAGGTGGCCGCCAGAGCGGCCATCAGCACGAACGCCGCGAATCCCGCCATGATGAAGGGGCGTTCGCCGATATCGCGCAGCATGCCTGCCGGATCGAAGCCGCGGTCCCACCAGACCCAGGCCATGAAATGCATGGAGCCATAGAAGAACGCGAATAGCCCGCACATGCGCCGCAGACGCACCAAGGCAGGTTGGCCGGTCAGCCGGCGCAGCGGCGTGATAGCCAGGGTCACGAGCAGGCAGACCAGGGTCCAGGTGCCCGATGAACGGGTCAGGAACTCGACCGGGTTCGCCGTCAGCCCGTTGTTCGCGCCCAGCCAGATCCAGCGCACGAACGGCGCCAGCCCCAGCAGGAACAGGAACGGTTTGAAGCGCCCCACGGTCTTGGCGGAAAGCGGGGTTTTGCGCGGCGGCGCGGCCGGAGCCGCCTGCGGAGTGCCGTCAGGCATGGAATCGCCTCAGTAGTTCGCCTTCAGGTCCATCCCCTGGTAGAGCGACGCCACCTGCTCGGCATAACCGTTGAACATCAAGGTCTTGCGCTTGGGCGAGAACAGCCCGTCCTCGCCGATGCGGCGCTCCGTGGCCTGGCTCCAGCGCGGATGTGGCACGTCGGGATTCACGTTGGCGTAAAAGCCATACTCCTGCGGCGCGGCCTTGATCCAGGACGACACGGGCGGCTTTTCAACCAGGCGGATCTTGACCAGGGACTTGGCCGACTTGAAACCGTACTTCCAGGGCACCGCCAACCTGAGCGGCGCGCCATTCTGGTTCGGTAGCACTTTTCCGTAAACGCCGAACACCAGCATGGCCAGGGGATTCATGGCCTCGTCGATGCGCAGGCCTTCCACATAAGGCCATTCCAGGATCGCGGCGCGCACGCCTGGCATGTTCTCGCGCTGCACCGCAGTCACGAATTCGACGTACTTGGCGTTGCCCGTGGGCTCGACCTGCTTGAGCAGCGCCGACAGCGAATAGCCCACCCAGGGGATCACCATGGACCAGCCCTCGACGCAGCGCAGCCGGTAGACGCGCTCTTCCATCGGCGCCAGCTTGAGCAGTTCTTCGATGGAAAAGGTGCGCGGCTTGCCGACTTCGCCCTCGACGCTCACGCTCCAGGGGCGTGTCTGCAACTTGCCGGCATTGGCGGCCGGATCGCCCTTATCCACGCCGAACTCGTAGTAGTTGTTGTAGGACGTTACGTCGGCCAGCGTCGTCTGCTTATCCATGACGCTCAAGCCTGCATTGAGCTTGCCCGGCAGGGCGCCGGCCTCCTGGGCGTGCGCGCTGCGCATGCCCCACCCCGGCAGGCTCGCTGCGGCCGCGACCATCCCGGCGCGCAGCATCAATTCGCGGCGCGAACGCCAGACGGCCTCGGAGGTGATCTCTGACGGAAGAATATCGTCGGGCTTGCGTATCAACATCATGGTCTCCGGTGTGGCGCCCGCAGGATCATGGACGCGCCCTGCGCAAGCCATGGACGCCGCGCCGCCCCATGATATTCCGCAGCAGCCGGCGCTTGCGGGTATTTTCTATAGACCCGCACGGACGGCCGGCGTTCCGCGCCCGGACGGTGTGCACCCGGAGAATCCCGGGCGCCAGGCCGCTAGACGCGCGGCAGCAGCCATTCGCGCACCTTGGGCACGCTCTCGAGCACCGCCTGCGGCGAACAACCCTCAAGTTCCTTCAGGGTATGAGCGCCATAGGTCACGCCCAGACCGTGTACGCCGGCATTGATCGCCATCTGCAGGTCGTGCGAGGTGTCGCCCACCATCACCACCCGGTCCGGCTCCACGTCCAGCTCCTGCATCAGTTCGTGCAGCATCGCGGGATGCGGCTTGCTGAAGGTTTCGTCGGCGGTGCGGGTGGCATCGAACAGCGGCCCCAGGCCGGTCGCGGCCAGCGCGCGCGTCAGGCCCACCCGGCTCTTGCCGGTAGCCACCGCCAGGCGCACGTTCTGCCCCGCCAGTTCAGTCAGCAGTTCCTGCACGCCTTCGAACAGGCGCAATTCCGGATCGCGCAGCAGATAGTGCGTGCGGTAGCGCTCCAGGAAGCGCGGCAGCATCGCCTGGGTCAGTTCCGGCACCGCGCGGCGCAGGGCGCTTTCCAGGGACAGGCCTATCACCCAGCTGGCGTCGGATGCCGAAGGCACCGCCAGCTCCAGGTCGCGGCAGGCGCCCTGGATGGCGGCCACGATGCTATGCGTGGAATCCATCAGGGTGCCATCCCAGTCAAAAACGACCAGCGAATACGACATAATCAGACCGACTCCAGTTGTTTCAGTATTTTCCGGCAAGCTGGAGGCAGCTCGGCCGTAAGCGTCAGGGGCTCGCCCGTCACCGGGTGGGCCAGCGTCAATTGGTGGGCGTGCAGAAACATCCTGCCGAAGCCCATGCGCGCGAACTGCGCCCGCACTTCGTCGTGGCCGTACTTGTCGTCGCCCACGATGGGGAAGCCGCTGGCGGCCAGGTGCACCCGGATCTGATGGGTGCGGCCGGTGCGCAATTCGGCGTCGACCAGACTATAGCCACCAAACCGCTGCTTGAGCGTGACGATGGTGTGCGCCGACTGGCCGTCCGGGTCGACCTTGACCCGGCGTTCGCCGGACTGGGTGGTCCACTTGGACAGGCCCAGCTTGATGTGCTGCCGGTCATTGACCCAATCGCCCTCGACCAGCGCCAGGTAGTGTTTGTCCCCTTTTCCTTCTCGCAGCATGGCGTGCAAGGCCAGCAGGGCGCTGCGCTTCTTGGCCACCATCAAGAGACCCGAGGTCTCCCGGTCCAGACGATGGACCAGCTCCAGGAACTTGGCGCCGGGCCGGGCCGCCCGCAGCTGTTCGATCACGCCGAAGGACACGCCGCTGCCGCCGTGGACCGCCACCCCGGCGGGCTTGTCCACCACCAACAGCGCCTCGTCCTCGAACACCACGGGGAATTCTGCGCCAGGCACTGGACGGGGCTTGCCCGGATCCGGCAAACGCAGGGGCGGAACGCGGACCACGTCCCCCTCGGCGACGCGGTAGTCGGCCGAAGTGCGTCCCTTGTTTACCCGCACTTCGCCGCCGCGTATGGCTTTGTAGATATGGGTTTTGGGGACGCCCTTGCACAAGCGCGCAAGATAGTTGTCCAGACGCTGGCCGGCATGCTCGGCGTCGACTTCCACCAGCCGGACGGCAGGGGGAGCTTTAGAGAGGGAAAGCGAGGGGGAAGTTTCTTTGCGCATTGCGAAAAGCGACATATAATCGGGACAGCCTAAAGGGGCTGAACTAGCCGCCTGACGTAGAGATGCAACGTTACGCAACTCCGTCGAGCGCGCGGGCCGCCATTGTACTGCCTGCTCATTCAACCCCCGGGGTCATTTGGTCGCCGGCGCAACCGCGCCCTGCCGGATAGTGGTGTGGCATTCATTTTGCCCGCTGTCCCAGCAGGTCCGTTGCATGCCGCAAGCGGCTCTGAAGCACCGCAAGAATCGTCGCATATTTAAAGCACCAGCTGCGCGTGGGCAACCAATCCGACCGCAACTGCCGTTCACAGCACTTTTCCGTCAAACCACATTCAGTGAAGCTGACCCTCCTGCTGACAGAACCCCGAGCCCCACGGCTCGACGTGCCCGCCTGACCCGCGGCGGATACGCCTGGGCGCCGCCCAGGTACGGTCCGCAACTCTTGCCCGCTTCAGCCCGCAGCCCGAGTGACCCGAGGTCACGCGCCGATATCGGCGCGTCATGACAACGGAGAACCCCTCTCATGAAGCGCATGCTGTTCAATGCGACGCATCAGGAAGAATTACGCGTCGCTATCGTCGATGGGCAAAAACTCATCGATCTCGACATCGAGACTGCCGGCCGCGAACAACGCAAAGGCAATATCTACAAAGGTGTCATCACCCGGATCGAACCCGGCCTCGAAGCCTGCTTCGTCAACTACGGTGAAGACCGTCACGGTTTCCTGCCTTTCAAGGAAGTGGCCCGCAGCTACTTCAAGGAAGGCGTGGACGTCCGCAGCGCCCGCATCCAGGACGCCCTGCGCGAAGGCCAGGAACTGATCGTCCAGGTTGAAAAGGAAGAGCGCGGCAACAAGGGCGCCGCCCTGACCACGTTCATCTCGCTGGCCGGCCGCTACCTGGTCCTGATGCCCAATAACCCCCGTGGCGGTGGCGTTTCGCGCCGCGTCGAGGGCGAGGACCGCCAGGAACTGCGCGACACGATGGAGCAGCTCGATCTGCCCCAGGGCATGAGCATCATCGCGCGCACCGCCGGCATCGGCCGCAACGTCGAAGAGCTCCAGTGGGACCTGTCCTACCTGTTGCAGCTCTGGACCGCGATCGACGGCGCCGCGCGCGACAACTCCGCGCCGATCCTGATCTACCTGGAATCCAGCCTGGTCATCCGGGCCATCCGCGACTACTTCTCCCCGGAAATCGGCGAGATCCTCATCGATACCGACGAGATCGCCGACCAGGCCACGGCCTTCATGAGCGTGGTGATGCCGGACAACGTCCAGCGCGTCAAACGCTACCGCGACGATATCCCGCTCTTCTCCCGCTTCCAGATCGAACACCAGATCGAGACGGCCTACTCGCGCACGGTCACGCTGCCCTCGGGCGGCGCCATCGTCATCGACCACACCGAAGCCCTGGTTTCCGTGGACGTCAACTCGGCCCGCTCCACGCGCGGCGCCGATATCGAGGAAACCGCGCTGCGCACCAACTCGGAAGCCGCCGACGAAGTGGCCCGCCAGTTGCGCCTGCGCGACCTGGGCGGCCTGATCGTCATCGACTTCATCGACATGGAGGACAGCAAGAACCAGCGCGCCGTCGAACAGCGCCTGCGTGACGCCCTCCACTTCGACCGCGCCCGCGTCCAGATGGGCAAGATTTCGCGCTTCGGCCTGATGGAACTGTCGCGCCAGCGCCTGCGCCCCGCCCTGAACGAAGGCTCGCACATCACCTGCCCGCGCTGCAACGGCACCGGCGTGATCCGCGACGCCGAGTCCAGCGCCCTGCACGTGCTGCGCCTGCTGCAGGAAGAGGCCATGAAGGAAAACACCGCCGCCGTGCACGCCCAAGTGCCGGTCGACGTTGCGACCTATCTGCTGAACGAAAAGCGCGCCGACATCACCAAGATGGAAGCCCGCCTCAAGGTCAACCTGATGCTGATCCCCAACAAGCATCTGGAAACGCCGCACCACCACATCGAGCGCCTGCGCCACGACGATCCGCGCCTGGAAGAACTGAAGACCAGCTTCGAACTGGTTGAAGCCCCGGCCACGGACGCTCCCTGGCAGCCGCGCGAGCACGAAATCAAGTCGCGTCCGGAAGCGCTGGTCAAGGGCATCACGCCCTCGCAGCCCGCTCCGGTTTCGACGCCCGCCCCCGCGCCGGCTCCCGCGCCGGCGGCTACCGGCGGCCTGGGCGGCCTGTTCAAGCGCCTGTTCGGCTGGCTGGGCGGCAGCTCCGAAGCGGCCAAGCCCGCTCCCGCCGCCCAGGAAGACAGCGCCAAGCGCGCCAGCTCCGGCCGCGGCAAGGGCCGCAGCGGCCATGACGGCCAGGAACGCCGTGGCGAACGCCATGGTTCGGACCGCAACCGCAACCGCCGCGGCGAATCGCGCGGCGAAGGCGCCGAGGCCAGCGAAGGCGGCCGCCACCACGTGCGCGGCAACCGCCGCGCCGAGGGCGACCGCCAGGAACGCGGCGACCGCAACAACCGTAACGACGCCCGCGGCGAACGCGACACCCAGGCCACGCAAGCGGCCCTGGCGTCCAACCGTCCCGAGCAAGCCGTGGAAGCCGGCGGCGAGGACAGCGGCGCCGGCCGCAACCGCCGCCGCGGCCGTGGCCGCAACCGCCGCGAGGAAGGCCAGTCCGACGCCCCGATGAGCGAACAGGAAAGCATGGTCGCCGCCCTGGCTCAAACGGTCGCCACTGCCCTGCCCGAGACCAAACCGGCTCCTGAAGCCGCCGCGGTGACCGCCGAGGCTGTCGAAGCCGAAGCCGTGGCCGAACAGACCGCCGATGGCGTACCCGCCGTGGAAGGCGCCGAAGGCGCTGCCGATCCCGAGCGCAAGCGCCGCCGCCGCCGCAGCCGCCGCGGCCGCCGCAGCCAGGAAGAAGCAGGTTTGGCCGGCAGCGACGATCAGCAGGAAGATGGCGCCGACGACGACAGCATCGATCAGCCGGAAGAAGCTGCCGCTCAACCCGCCGTGACCGCTGCGCAAGCCGTGGAACCTGCCGTACAGGTCCAAGCCGCTCCGGTGCAAGCCCAGCAGCCCGAAACCGCTAAGGCCGAGCCCGCCCAGGTTGCCGCTGCTCCGGTTGAAGCCCAGCCGGCAACGCCCGTGCAGGTCCAAGCCGAGCAAGCCGTCGAACCCGTGGCCCAGCCCGTGCAGACGGCTGCCGCCGAGGTGACCCAGCCTGTGTCCGTGCAGGCCGCGAGCGAGGCTTCCGCCCCCGCAGCGACCGAGACGACGCCGGTGGAAGCCGCCGCCGTCGAGCCCGTGGTTGCTCCCGCCGCCGCGCCGGCCGCCCCGGTTGCTCCTGCCGCGCCTGTGGCACAGGAAGCGGCTGCCCCGGCGCCCGCAGCCAGCCAGCCCATCGTGCTGCCGGCTGCCGCCCCGTCGGCCAAGGCTCAGGCCCTGCACGACGTGGTGAACGCCGCCGGCCTGCAGTGGGTGGAGACCGATCCGGACCGCCACGCCCAGACCCAGCTGCGTATCGCCGCTGCACACACGCCGGTCCGCCTGGGCCGCGAGCGCAAGCCGGTCGCGCCCGTTTCCAACGAACCGCTGGTTCAGGTCGAAACGCGCCACTAAGCCGCAGGCCCGCAAGGGCTTGCGACTGGCAGCACGCCGCACCCCGGACGCTGGATACCGATCCAGCGTCCGGGGTGTTTTTCATGGTGGCTTGGCAGCGCGGCGGCGCCCGACGCGATCCGCAGCGCGCACGTCCTGGACGTTCACTCGTCCTCTATCGGCTCCGCAGGCAGGTTCAAGGCCAGACCGGCCTCTTCAACGAATGCTTCCGCCAGCGCCGAATGCGGCATATGCCGGGCCCAGATGATCCCCATGCAGCGCAGCGGCGCGCGCCCCGGCAGCGGCACGCGCTTGACGCGCCGGCTGTCCACCCAATCGGGCGCCCAATCGGGCACCAGCGACACGCCCAGCCCTTCCGACACCATGCAGGCGATGCCCATCAGGCCATCGACCTCCAGACGCTCGCGCGGCACGATGCCGTGCTGGCGCAGGTACTGGTCCGCCAGCCGGCCGCCCCAGACATTGCGGTCATAGCGTATGAAAGGCTGCGTGCTCATGAGTTCGTGGGCGTCATTGCTCACGGTATCGGGCGGCGCCAGCACCACCAGCGGCTCTTCCGCCACCAATTTCCAGGCGTAGCCCTTGGACAGGTTGAATTGCGGTTTGACGATGAAGGCCGCGTCCAGGTCGCCGTTGATCACGCGGTGGTACAGGTGATTGGAGGTGCCCGGCTCCACGAACACCGCCAGTTTGGGCAGGCGCCGGTACAGGCGCGCCAGCACGGTGGGCATGATGCCCGTCAGCGCCGACACCGACACGCCCAGCCGCAATTCGCCCAGCGGCGCGTCGTCGCTGGCGCTGGCGCGCAGGTCCCGCACTTCGCGCAATACGCTGCGGGCCCGCTCCAGCACCTTCAGGCCCGCCTCGGTCGCCTTGACGCTGCGGCCGACGCGCTTGATGAGGGTGGCGCCCAGCTCCTCTTCCAGGGTGCGCACCCGCGCCGCGATCGCGGCGGGGGTCAGGTCCAGCCGGCGCGCGGCCTCCGCCAGCGATCCGCATTCGACCACCGACACAAAGCTCTGCACATATCGCGTATCCAAAGCGTCCCCCCTTTTTTCTGCATGCACGATTTGCGCCAGGGCAAACCACAACAATTTTATGGATTGAAGCAATTAAACAGCAGATGTTCAGCGGCCGCTTCGGTGCCAGAATCAGACGTTGCCGCCGCGCCGCCCGGCGCGTCCTTTTCATTCATCAGAAATCGAGTAGAGACAATGAGCACCCAAGCCAGCATTCCCGGCGTTTTTTCTCCGGTCCTGACGCCGTTCGACGCAGCCTATCGCCCGGCCCTGGGCCGCTATGTGAAGCACTGCCGCTGGCTGCGCGAACAATCCGTCGGGCTGGCCATATTCGGCACCAACTCGGAAGCCAACTCGCTGGCCCTGTCGGAAAAGCGCAGTCTGCTGGACGCGCTGCTGGAAGCCGGCGTGGAACCGTCCGCGCTGATGCCCGGCACTGGCGCCTGCGCGCTGCCCGATGCGATCGAACTGACCCGCCACGCCGTGCGCAGCGGCAGCATGGGCGTGCTGGTCCTGCCCCCCTTCTATTACAAGGGCGTAAGCGACGAAGGCCTGTTCCGCTACTACGCCGAACTGATCGAAGGCGTGGGCGATGCCCGGTTGCGCATGTACCTGTATCACATCCCTCCCGTGAGCCAGGTGCCGCTGAGCCTGGACCTGATCAATCGGCTGCTGGACCGCTATCCTGGCCAGGTCGCCGGCGTGAAGGACAGCGGCGGGGACTGGAACAACACGGCCGCCATGATCGAACGCTTCGCGCCGCGCGGCTTCAAAGTCTATGCGGGCAGCGAAGCCTTTCTGCTGCAAACCCTGCGCGCCGGCGGCGTGGGCTGCATCACCGCCACCGGCAACGTCAATCCTGGCCCCATCGTCGCCCTGCAACAGCGCTGGCAGGAAGCCGACGCCGACGCCCGCCAGGCCGGACTGAACGCGACCCGCAACGTGTTCGGTAAATTCCCCATGATCCCCGCGATGAAAGCCGCTATTGCCTGGAAATCCGGCGATCCGGCCTGGGCGACCGTGCGCCCGCCCCTGGTGGAACTGAACGCAGAGCAGCGCTCTGCCCTGCAGGCCGCGCTGGACGACAATGGCTTTGACATGCCGGGCGCGCAGACCCTGGCAGACAACTAGCCCCGGGCCCGCGGGCGCACCCGCGCCTGCGGCATCGAACGACGGAACAGCCCCGGCGCACGGCAACCTGAAGCCGTGCGCCGGGGCGCTTTCTTTGGCAGTGCCGCTCAGCTCACCACGCCGATGTTCCAGGGCACGAACTCGTGATCACCCAGTCCCAGGAGTTCGCTCTTGCTGCGCGTGCCGGAAGCCACCAGCAGGATTTCCTCGAAGATGCGCTGCGCCACTTCCTGCAGGGTCGCGGTGCCGTCCAGGATGTCGCCGCAATTGACGTCCATGTCCTCCGTCAGCCTTTCGTACATCGGCGTGTTGGTCGCCAGCTTGATCGAAGGCACGGGCTTGGCGCCGAACATCGAGCCGCGCCCGGTGGTGAAACAGATCATGTTGGCCCCGCCGGCGATCTGTCCGGTTGCGGACACCGGGTCGAAGCCCGGCGTATCCATGAACACCATGCCGGGCTGGCGCACCGGCTCCGCGTAGCGGTAGACCTCCATCAACGCCGTGGTGCCGCCCTTCATCGAGGAGCCCAGCGACTTCTCGAAAATGTTGGCCAATCCGCCCATCTGGTTGCCAGGGCTGACCTTGCCATTGATCTGCACATCGCGCCCCGGCGAATACTCTTCCTTCCACCAGCGGATGCGCTGCACCAGCTTTTCGCCGACCTCGCGGTTGCGGGCGCGCGAGGTCAAGGTGTGTTCCACGCCGTAGATCTCGGGCGTTTCGGACAGGATGGCGGTGCCGCCGTGGCGCACCAGGATGTCCATGGCCGCCCCCAATGCCGGATTGGCGGTAATGGACGAAAAGCCGTCCGAGCCGCCGCATTGCAGGCCCACCGTCAGGTGCCGCGCCGGCACCGGCACGCGCTCGACGTCATTGGCCTCGGGCAGCAGCGCCTGCACGGCGGCGACGCCCGCTTCGATGGTTTTGCGCGTGCCGCCGGTCTCCTGCATGATGAAAGTCTTCAGCCGCGCGCCCGCCTCCAGGCCCTGGTCCTTGAGCAAGGCATCCAGCTGGTTGCGCTCGCAGCCCAGCCCGACGATCAGCACGGCGGCAAAGTTGGCGTGGCAGGCGTAGCCGCCCATCGTCCGGCGCAACAGGTCCATGGGTTCGCCGGACATCTCCATGCCGCAGCCCATGCCATGGCTCAGCGCCACCACGCCGTCCACATTGGGATAGGCGGCCATCAGCTGCGGCGTGAAGGCCTCGGCGATGCGGTGCACCACCGTCGCCGAACAATTGACCGTCGCCATGACGCCGATGTAGTTGCGCGTGGCGACCTGTCCATTGGCGCGCACGATGCCGAGAAAGCGCGCCTGCTCGGACTCGGGCAGGACCGGCGTGGCCACGTAATCGCGCGCATGCGCGTAGTCGCGGTCGAACTCCTGGAAGTCCATGTTGTGCGAATGGACGTAGGTGCCCGCCGGAATATCGCCCGCCGCAAAGCCGATACAGACGTTGTACTTGAGGATGGGCTCGCCGGCGCGCAGGTCGCGGGCCGCGATCTTATGCCCGGCCGGGATCTGGCTGCGGCTGACGATGCCTTCGGAGGGCACGGCCATGCCTATGCCGATTGGCACGCGCGCCACCACGACGTTGTCCGCGGAATGCAGCCGGATCACGGGTCCGGCCGCGCGTTTTTCAGTGAAATCGATCATGTCTGGATCTCGTAGAGAAAGGCCGCCCGCTCGGGCTGGCCGCTTATTCGGGTTTGATGCCTATGTCGCGGATCAGCACCGACCAGCGCGGCAGCTCCGTACCCACGAAACGCGTGAAGGCGTCGGAATCGCTGCCCACCACCGTGAAACCCTGCTCGCTGAGCTTGGCCTGCATATCGCTCTGCTGCACGGCGGCGCGAATGGAATCGGAGAGCTTGGCCACCACGGGCTTGGGCGTATTGGCCGGCGCAAACACGCCATACCAGGTCGACACTTCGAAGTCCTTGAAGCCGGACTCGGCCAGGGTCGGGATCTGCGGCGCCTTGGGGTCGCGCTTCAGGCTGGTGATGGCCAGCGGCCGGACCTTGCCCGAATTGATGTGCGGCAACGCCACCGGCAGATTGGCGAACATGTACGGCACATGGCCACCCAGCACGTCGGCCATGGCCGCCGATTCGCCCTTGTACGGCACGTGCGTCACCTTGGTACCCACCATGTGCGCAAACAGCTCGCCGGCAATGTGCTGCGGACCGCCCTGGCCCGACGAGGCATAGCTCATTGCGCCATCGCCGGCCTTGCGGATCTGTTCGGTCAGTTGCTGCACGGTCTTGGCGTCCACCAGGGCCGGATTGACCACCAGGATCAGCGGCATGGTCACGATCTGCGAAACCGGCGCAAAGTCCTTCTCGGGCTTGAACGGCAGGGACGGAAACAGCGAAGGCGCCACCACCATGGTGGACTGCGAACCCAGGAACAGCGAATAGCCGTCGGCAGGCGAACGCGCGACGTTGTCGGCGGCGATAGTGCCCGTGGCGCCCGCCCGGTTTTCGACCACCACCTGCTGCCCCAGGCTTTCGGCCATCTTGGCGCCAACCAGGCGCGCCACGATGTCCGCCCCGCCTCCCGGCGCAAAGCCCACGACCATGCGCAGCGGCTTATTCGGAAACTCCTCGGCCATGACGGCGGACGAGCCGCAGGAAAATGCGAGGGCCAGGCCTATGGCAACAGTCATGCGCGTCAGCGGACGCGCGGGCGTACAGGGGGTGTTCATGCGTTGGTCTCCGTATGCCATCGTCGCGCCCCTCCCCGGCCGCAGCGATGCGTGCCGGGATCGGAGCCGCGCGGCGGCTCGTTGTGTGTTGTGCGGTGCCAGAGCATTCTGGCGATTGCACTCCCTACCAACAAGTATGTATACGCAGCATCAGCACATAATATTTTTATGGTTTCAGATCGAGCCGGAAAGCACGGCGCGCGACGCGCCAAAAAAAAATCCACCCCGAGGGGTGGATCTGTCTGTGTGGCGCGCCCTATGGCCGCGCCCCGTTCGCCGCAGGCGCGGCGCAATCAGAACTGGTAGGTGTAGGTCAGCTGCAGCACGTCCAGGCCCGGGTTCGGGCGCTTGATGCTGGCGTTCGAGAAATGCGAATAGCGCAGGCCGATGCGGTTGTTCGGCGTCACGAGAAAGCCCATGCCGATGTGGTCGCCAAACTGGAAAGCGGTGCTGATGTTCTCGTCGGCGAAACGCGTGCTGGAGAAGAGCGTGGCGCCGATACCCGCTTCAATGTAGAAGCGTTCGCCAGTCCACCAGCGGAACATCGGGATGGCATTGAGCTGCCAGACATGGCCCGGGGAGCGCGAGCCGTTCGCCTTCCAGTAGGACGCGCCCAGTTCGGGCGTCAGGTCCAGGCGGCCCCAATTGCCGCCGAACTGGTAGGTCCAGACGGAAGCCGTTTCGTAGTTGATCGTCAGGCGCTGGTAGTGGTCGCCAATGCCGTAATGCATGCTGACACCGCCCTGGGTGCCCTCGGACGATTGGGCGCTTGCCAGCGACGCGGTTGCAGCCAGGGCAAGCCCCACAAGGCCGGTAAGCATCTTCTTCTTGATCAACTGCATCGAAAAACTCCGTAGATTTCAAACCTAGTACGCAACATAGCAAAATCCGGGGCGGAAGGCTCACGCTTTGTCGCACGCAGGCAACATCGTGGATGGAAAACACTGTTCCGCAAATCATTCGCCATGGGCCGCCGCGGGGCCGCATATGACAATGCCGCCGGCAGCCCTGGGCTACCGGCGGCATCTTGGCGCAGTTGGCCCGGCCCGCCCCGAGGGCACGGGCCGGCGCAAACTCAAGCCGTAACCACGTCCGCCGGTTGATTGGTCAGCAAGGCCAGCAGGCGGGCGATTTCCTCGCGCAGTTGGCGGCGGTCCACGACCATGTCGATGGCGCCCTTCTGCAGCAGGAACTCGGCGCGCTGGAAGCCTTCTGGCAGCTTTTCGCGCACGGTCTGTTCGATCACGCGCGGGCCGGCAAAGCCGATCAGCGCCTTGGGCTCGGCAATGACCACGTCGCCCATGAAGGCGAAGCTGGCCGACACGCCGCCCATGGTGGGGTCGGTCAACACGCTGATGAACGGCAGGCCGGCCGCCGACAGGCGAGTCAGCATGGCGTTGGTCTTGGCCATCTGCATCAGCGACAGCAGGCTTTCCTGCATGCGCGCGCCGCCCGAGGCAGCCACGCAGATGAAGGGCGTCTTGTTGTCCAGCGCGGCCTGGGCGCCGCGCGCGAAGCGCTCGCCCACCACCGAGCCCATGGAGCCGCCCATGAATTCGAATTCAAAGCAGGCCAGCGTAGCGGATACGCCGCGGATCGAACCGCTCATGACCACCAGCGCGTCGGTTTCGCCGGTTTGCTTGACCGCTTCCTGCAGGCGCTCGGGGTACTTGCGCGTGTCCTTGAACTTCAGCGTATCGACCGAACGCGTGGTCTGGCCGATCTCGACGCGGCCCTCGACATCCAGCAGCGAATCGATGCGGGCACGGGCCCCGATGCGCATGTGGTGGTCGCACTTGGGGCAGACGTGCAGATTGGCCGCCAGGTCTTCGCTGTACAGCACCGATTCGCACGACGGGCATTTCACCCATAGGCCTTCGGGAACGCGGCGGGGGC
Organism: Achromobacter xylosoxidans; assembly: GCF_014490035.1. NCBI lineage: Bacteria > Pseudomonadati > Pseudomonadota > Betaproteobacteria > Burkholderiales > Alcaligenaceae > Achromobacter > Achromobacter xylosoxidans. Next base: position 5,168,852 of record NZ_CP061008.1, read on the forward strand.
CGCTTTCGCTGGTTTTATTGATGCGAGGAGGCAGGAGTTTTTCGATCCAGCTCATTGATTATTCATCCCGTATGAGGTCACGCCCGCCGCTCAGGCCGACGCGCTTGCTCGTTTTACTTGATCCAGCGCTTGCCGGATGGTGCGCAGCCAGCCGCTGGCGGCGGTGACTGCGGCGTCTGTTTTCTGGGCCGCCGGGGCATTCGCCGCCGCCTGCTCCATGGTTTCAATCAGCTTGCTGCCGATCACGACGGCGTCGGCCGCGCGCGCCACGCGCTGGGCGCTTTCGGCGTCGCGGATGCCGAAGCCCACGCCGACCGGAATGTCGCGCACGTGGCGGCGGATCACGGCCAGACGCTCGGCGACGTCGTCGGTGTTGAGCGAACCCGAACCCGTGACGCCCTTGAGCGACACGTAGTACACGTAACCCCGCGCCACTTCGGCGACGGCCTTGATGCGCGCTTCCGTGGACGTGGGCGCCAACAGGAAGATCGGCGCAATGCCGTGCTCACCCAGCGTGGCGGCGAACTCGACGACCTCTTCGGGCGGATAGTCCACCACCAGCACGCCGTCCACGCCCGCCTGCTCGGCGCGGCGCGCGAAATCGGCCTGGCCCATGCGTTCGATGGGGTTGGCATAACCCATGAGCACCACCGGCGTGGATGCGTCGCGCTGGCGGAATTCAGCCACCAGCTCCAGCACGCGGGCCAGGCCCACGCCCTGCGCGATGGCGCGGTCGGCGGCACGCTGGATCACCGGGCCGTCGGCCATGGGATCCGAGAACGGCACACCCAGCTCGATGACGTCGGCGCCGGCCTCGACCAGCGCGTGCATCAGGGGTACGGTCGCGGCGGGCGAAGGGTCGCCCGCGGCAATATAGGGAATCAGCGCCGCGGCGCGGCCGGATTCGGCGGTGCGCGCAAAAGCGGCGGCGATGCGGTCGGTGCGAGTGGTCATGGACAGGGCCTCAGAGCTCGATGCCGGCCTGTTCGGCCACGGTATGCATGTCTTTGTCGCCACGGCCCGACAAATTGACCAGGATGATGGCGTCGCGCGGCAGCGTGGCGGCCATCTTCACGGCTTGCGCGATGGCGTGCGACGACTCCAGCGCGGGCATGATGCCTTCGATGCGGCAGCAGTCGTGGAAAGCCTTGAGGGCTTCCGCGTCGGTGATGCCGACGTACTCGGCGCGGCCGGAGTCCTTCAGCCAGGCATGTTCCGGACCGACGCCAGGGTAGTCCAGGCCGGCGGAGACAGAATGGGTTTCCTGGACCTGGCCATCGGCGTCCTGCATGACGTAGGTGCGGTTGCCGTGCAGCACGCCCACCTGGCCCGCGGCCAGGGAGGCGGCGTGGCGGCCGCTGTCCATGCCCTCGCCCGCCGCCTCGACGCCGATCAGGCGCACGTTTTCGTACGGGATGTAGGGATGGAAGATGCCCATGGCGTTGGAGCCGCCGCCCACCGCCGCCACGACGTAGTCGGGCTGGCGGCCGGTGGCTTCGGGCATCTGCGTCAGGCATTCGTTGCCGATGACGGTCTGGAAATCGCGCACCATGCGGGGATAGGGGTCGGGACCCGCCACCGTGCCGATGATGTAGAAAGTGTTCTCGATGTTGGTGACCCAGTCGCGCATGGCTTCGTTCAACGCGTCCTTCAGGGTGCGCGAACCGGACGTGACCGGCACCACCGTCGCGCCCAACAGCTTCATGCGGTAGACATTCGACGCTTGGCGACGGACGTCCTCGCTGCCCATGTAGACCACGCATTCCATGCCATAGCGGGCCGCCACCGTGGCGGTGGCCACGCCGTGCTGGCCGGCGCCGGTTTCAGCGATGACGCGGGGTTTGCCCATGCGCTTGGCCAGCAATGCCTGGCCGATGCAATTGTTGACCTTGTGGGCACCGGTGTGGTTCAGGTCTTCGCGCTTGAACCAGATCTGGGCGCCGCCCACCATTTCCGACCAGCGGCGTGCGTGGTAGACCGGGCTGGGCCGGCCGACGAAATGCTTGAGTTCATAGTTGAACTCTTCCTGGAAGGCGGGGTCGACACGGTAATGGTCATAGGCCGCGCGCAGCTCGTCGAGCGCGTGCATCAGCGTTTCCGCCACGAAAACACCGCCATAAGGGCCGAAATGGCCCTGGGCATCCGGAAAGTCGTAAGGTTTCACCAAGCATCTCCCCCGGGCATCGCGGCAGGCCACTGCCGGCCGCAAATCCGGTTTGCAACCCGTCATTTTACCTGACGCCGGCAGCGGCCGGGGGCACCGCCCCAGCCGCCTCGGGAACCGTCAGCCTGCGCTCAGAGCGACTGCCCCAGGCGGCGCAGGAAGGTGTCGCAGGCGGCCAGCTGGTCCAGCGCGACGTACTCGTTGGGCTTGTGGGCCTGTTCGATATGGCCGGGGCCGCAGACCACGGTGGGGATGCCGATGCCCTGGAACAGGCCGGCCTCGGTGCCGTAGGCGACCTTGCGGGTGGCGCGGTCTTCGGTCAGGGCGCGCACCAGCTGGGTGATGGCGGCTTCCTCGGACGCTTCCAGGGCGGGAGCAGCGGCGCCGGTTTCGATTTCGATGCTGGCGCCGTCGAACTCGGCCTTCATGCGCGGCAGGAGCTCTTCGCGCACGTATTTTTCAACTTCTGCCTGGATCTCGTCGGGTTGCATGCCGGGCAGGTTGCGGAATTCGTAGGTGAATTCGCACAGTTCGGGGATGGTATTGACCGCGATGCCGCCCCGGATCTGGTTGGTGGTCATCGTGGAGAACGGCACGTCGTAGAACTGATCGTAGGGACCGTTGGCCTTGAAGCTGTCGGCCAGGTCGCGAATGCGGCAGATCAGGCGGGCGGCATATTCGATGGCGTTGCAGCCGCGCGGAGTCAGCGACGAGTGCGCCGCCTTGCCGTGCACCTTGCAGCGGAACAAGTTGATGCCCTTGTGCGCCACCACCACCTGCATGCCGGTGGGCTCGCCCACCACGCAGCCTTCGGGGCGGATGCCGCGTTCGTGCAGGTCGGCCAGCATGTAGGGCGCGCCGGCGCAGCCGACTTCCTCGTCATACGAGAACGCCAGGTGCATCGGCTTCTTGCGCGGCATGGCCAGGAATTCCGGCACCATCGCCAGCGAACTGGCGATGAAACCCTTCATGTCGCAGCTGCCGCGGCCGTAGAGCAGGCCGTCTTTTTCAACGAGCTTGAACGGATCCGTGCTCCATTCCTGGCCGTCGACCGGCACCACGTCGGTGTGGCCGGACAGCACGATGCCGCCCTGCATGCCGCCGTCCTGGGCGGGCAAGGTCGCGAACAGGTTGGCCTTGGTGCGCTCCGGATTGTGCGCCAGCCATGCGTCGACGCCCTGGCCCTTGAGCCAATCTCGTACGGTTTCGATCAGGGCAAGATTGGAATTGCGGCTGGTGGTGTCAAAGCCAACCAGCGTTTCCAGCCAGGTGCGCGCGTTCATGTCACTACTCTCTTGGGGAAAAACAGGAGTGTAAGGCCAGCGCGCCTCCGCGTCTCGGCGTGGTCCGGCGCGCGAAGCGCCTAGAATGTCGCCCGGATAGGAAAACCCCAAGGAGAAACCGTGCAGCACAAAGCAGTTCCCACACGCAACATCGTGGCGGCAGTAATAGGCAATGCCCTCGAATGGTATGACTTCCTGGTGTTCGCGTTCATGACGCCGATCATCTCGAAGCTGTTCTTCCCCACCGATCCCAGCGTTCCCGGCAGCGAGCTGAACGCCATCCTGATGACCACCGCCATTTTCGGCGTCGGCTTCTTCATGCGCCCCGTGGGCGGCATCATCCTCGGCCTGTACGGCGACAAGAAAGGCCGCAAGGCCGCCATGGTCATGGTGACCTCGCTGATGGCCGTGTCGATCGCGCTGATCACCGTGGCCCCGACCTACCACGCGGCCGGCATCCTGGCCCCGATCTTCATCCTGATCGCGCGCCTCCTGCAGGGTTTCTCCGCCGGCGGCGAATTCGGCACCTCGACCGCGCTGCTGATCGAGATGGCGCCCAACGGCAAGCGTGGCTTCTATGGTTCCTGGCAGATGGCCGGCCAGATGCTGGCGCTGCTGATCGGCGCGGCCTGCGGCACGCTCATCACCGAGTTCTTCACCCCGCAACAGATCGCCGACTGGGCATGGCGCCTGCCGTTCGCCTTCGGCCTGGTCATTGTCCCCATCGCCATCTACATCCGCCGCAACGTCGATGAAACCGACGCTTTCAAGCAGATCAAGGAAGAAGAGCGCCAGGCCGCCGCCCGCGGCGACGTGCAGCGCCTGAGCCTGGGCCAGATGCTGAAGACGCATACCCGCGAAGCGCTGATCGGCGTGGGCCTGGTCGTGACCGCGACCGTGTCCATCTACATCACCTTCACGTATCTGGTGACCTACTCCACGCAGATCCTGAAGCTGCCGCTGAACCAGACCTTCCTGGTGCAGATGGCGGGCGCGGCGCTGATGGTGCTGCTGACGCCCTTCATGGGCGCCTGGTCCGACCGCATCGGCCGCCGCCCCCTGGTGATCGGCTCGCTCATCGGCTACCTGATCGTGCTGTATCCGCTGTACTACTGGCTGTCGGATGCGCCCTCCATCGGCCGCCTGCTGGCCGTGCAGGTCGTGGTCTGCCTGTTCGTATCGGCGTTCTTCGGCGTGTTCAGCACGGTGATGGCGGAACTGTTCCCCGCGCGCGTGCGCTCGGTGGGCCTGTCGCTGGCCTATAACGTGGCGGTGATGATCTTCGGCGGCTTCGCACAGTTCATCGTGACCTGGCTGATCAAGACCACCGGCTCGCCGATGGCTCCCGCCTACTACGTGATGTTCGGCGTGGCGCTGGGCCTGATCGCCGCCTTCTACATGCGCGACCGCGCGCACGAAGAGCTGGACAACTGAGTTCCGCTCCCACCCGGGCCGCCCGGCCCGGGTTTCCCGCCTAGCGGCGTGTCGCCGACGACACGCCCGGCACTTCGGCCAGGGCGTCCAGCGCGCGGGACAGTGATTCCCCCCCGCGCACTTCCACCGTGAACACCATATGAGCCAGCGACTGCTTGCTTTGCGTGTTCACGCCCACCACGTTCAGGCGCAGCCGCGCAAAGACTTCGGACAGGTCCCGCAACAGGCCGGAACGGTCGTGCGCGCGCACGCTGATGTCCACGGGGTAGAACGTGTCGCCGGTCTCGCCCCAGGCCACCTCGATGACGCGCTCCGGCTCGCGGGCGGCCAGCGCCAGATAGCTGTGGCAATCGCTGCGGTGGATCGACACGCCGCGTCCGCGCGTGACGAAGCCCGCGATGGGGTCCGGCGGCGCCGGACGGCAGCAGCGCGCAAGCTGCGTCAGGAGCGACCCCACCCCCACCACCAGCACGCCGCTCTTGCCGCTTTTCTCGGCGCTGCCGGCGCTGGCGTGGCGCAAAGCGGCCGGTTGCGGCTCGACGGCCGGTCCGGGCTGCTGGAACAGGGTATCGATCTGCCGCAGGCTGAATTCTTCCTTGGCCGCCGCCACGTACAGGTCGTCGGCGCGGGCGAACCCCAGGTTCTGCGCCAACTGCTCCAGGTTGACGGCGGTCTTGCCCAGGCGCTGCAATTCCTTTTCGACCAGGGCCTGGCCCTGGGTGATGCGCTGCTGCAGTTCGATCGCGTTGAACCACATGCGCACCTTGGCGCGGGCCCGCGGACTGGCCAAAAAGCCGAGCTGCGGGTTGAGCCAGTCGCGCGAGGGCCCGCCGGACTTGGCGGAGATGATCTCCACGGTCTGGCCGGTGGACAGATGCGTCTGCAGCGGCACCATCTGCCCGTCGACGCGGGCGCCGCGGCAGCGGTGGCCCAGGTCGGTATGCAGGTGATAGGCGAAATCCACCGGCGTGGCGCCGGCTGGCAGTTCGATCACGCGCGCCTGCGGCGTCAGCACGTAGATGCGCTCATCGGTATGGACCGGCGCCGTCGCCGCGCCGCGCTGCTTGCCCGATGCGGGCTTGGCGGGCGCGGGCTGGGCGGGTTCGCCGCCGCCCTCGACATCGCTGTTCCAGGCCAGCAGCTGGCGCATCCACGCCAGTTGCCGGTCGTATTCGCTGGAGGCCGCCACCTGGCCGCCCTTGGCGCCCGCTTCCTTGTAGCGCCAATGCGCAGCCATGCCGTACTCGGCGAACTGGTGCATCTCGCGTGTGCGGATCTGCACTTCGAAGGGACGGCCGTCGTCGTCGGCCACCACTGTGTGCAGCGAGCGGTAGCCGTTGGGTTTGGGCCGGGAAATATAGTCGTCGAACTCCTCGGAGATCGGCGTCCACATTTCGTGCACCATGCCCAGCGCCGTATAGCAGGCGCGCACGTCATCAACGATGATGCGCAGCGCGCGCAGGTCGTACATCTGCGAGAAATCCAGCCGCTTCACGCGCATCTTGTTCCAGATGCTGTAGATGTGCTTGGGCCGGCCGCTGACCTCGGCCTCGACGCCCGCCTTGGCCAGTCCCGTCTGCAGGCGCTCGATGGCGCCGGCGATGAAGGCTTCGCGCTCCACCCGCTTCTCTTCCAGCAGGCGGGCGATCTGCTTGTACTTGTCGGGCTCCAGGAAGCGGAACGCCAGATCTTCCATTTCCCACTTGATCTGCCAGATCCCCAGGCGGTTCGCCAGCGGCGCATACAGGTCCAGGGTTTCGCGGGCGAAATCGGTGGAGCACGGCGCCTTGCTTTCCGCGTGCCAGCGCAAGGTGCGCAGGCGCGAGGCCAGCCGCATCAGCACGATGCGCAGGTCGGCCGCCATGGCCAGCAGCATCTTGCGCTGCATCTCCTTTTGCGAGCCGCTTTCGGCGGCGGCGTCGCTTGCCTGCCGCGCCACCACGCCCAGGCGCAGCAGCGCGCGCGTGCCCTGCACCAGCCGCGCGATTTCAGGGCCGAATGCCGCCGCGACCGGATCGCTGCGCAGGGACGGCGCGGGCGCCATCAGGTCGGTCGGCAAGGCAGCCAGCAGCGCCGCGGCGCGGGTGGCGGCATCGGTATGCAGAGCCGCCAGGATGCGGACCACGCCCGCGCCATGCCCGGCCAGGGGTTCGCCGGTCAGCGCCTGCTGCCCTTCGAAACGCGGTTCGGCCCAGGCCACGGCCTGGTCGATCAGCGCCACGCCGTCGGCATCCAGGCCGGCGCCTACCTCCTGGCGCCAGGTAGCGTCGAAAGGCGTAGGCGCGTCGGGAACAGGCGGGGCGGACATGACGGACGGCAGGCGGAGGTAGTTTGATATCCCGACACTCTACACTAGGGTTTGTAGACACCAAAAGCAGCCGCTAGCCCCGGCATATGGAAGGAACCGAAGCTTATGTTGCGCTGGCTCAAGGGCCGGGGCGCCCGCCCCTCCGCGGTGGCCGAAATGCAGGCCCGCATCTCCCCGGAACTGTGGCAAGGGGTGCTGGACGCCCACCCGTTCCTGGCGGCTTTGAACGCCGATGAAGCCGCCCAGCTGCAGGCGCGCTCGGCCTGGCTGCTGGCCAGCAAGCACATCAATGGCGCGCAAGGACTGGAGGTCTCGGACTTCATGCGCCTGAGCATCGCGGCCCAGGCCAGCCTGCCCATCCTCAACCTGGCGCCCGAACTGTACGAAGGCTGGGACGAGATCATCGTGTACCCGGCCAGCTTCCGCATTCCGCGCTCGCGCCAGGACGATGACGGCGTGGTGCACGAATACCTGGAGGACGCCGCCGGCGAAGCCTGGGAAGGAGGGCCGCTGGTGCTGTCCTGGGAAGACACGCAGTTCTCCGAGGGCGGCTTCAACGTGGTCATCCACGAGTTCGCCCACAAGCTGGACCTGCGGTCGGGCCATGCCGACGGCATGCCCTCGCTGGCCGCGCACCCCGAACTCAAGCCCCAGGCATGGCGCCGCATCCTGGACGACAGCCTGGACCGCTTCATCGCGGCCGTGGACGCGGTCGAAGCCGCCATCCCGCACGACGTGGATCCGGAAAGCGAGGCCGCCGACGCCTGGTACGGCCAACTGCCGATGGACCCGTATGCCGCCACCGACGAAGCCGAGTTCTTCGCGGTCAGCTCGGAACACTTCTTCGTGGATCCCTATCCCATGCACGAAGCACTGCCGCAATGGTATGGACTGCTGCGGGCCTACTACCGGCAGGATCCCCTGGAACGCTACGCATGAAACAGCTGCTGATCGTGTGGCATTCGCGTACCGGCGCCGCGCGGCAGATGGCCGAAGCCGCTGCGCGCGGCGCGCTCGCGGCCGCCGCGCAGCTGGAACAGGCGGCAGATCTGAACGTGGTCCTGCGGCGGGCCGCCGATACGCAGGCTGATGCAATGCTCGCCAGCCAGGCCTACCTGTTCTGCGCCCCCGAAAACCTGGCCTCGCTGAGCGGCGAGATGAAGGAGTTCTTCGACCGCAACTACTACGCCGTGCTGGACCGGATACAAGGGCTGCCCTACGCCTGCGCCATCAGCGCGGGCAGCGACGGCTCGGGCGCGGCGCGGCAGGTGGAACGCATCTGCACCGGCTGGCGGCTCAACGCGCTGGCGCCTCCGCTCATCGTCAATATGGGCGCGCAGACGGCGCAGCAGATCCTGGCGCCCAAGACCGTGGCCAGTGCGGAACTTGCGAAATGCGAGGAATTGGGCGGCCTGCTGGCCGCGACGCTGTTGCTCGGGCAGTAGCCGGCACAACGCGGGAAGAAGAGACGGATGGCGGACGCGATGGCCCGCCACCCGCGCACGCGTCGGACGCCCAGGGCGCCCAACGCGGCAAACATCTCAGACGGCAGCCGTCACGACGATTTCGACCTTGAAATCCGGGTTGGCCAAACGGGCCTCGACGGTGGCGCGCGGAGGCGAATTGCCGTCGGCGACCCAGGCGTCCCAGGCCTTGTTCATGCCATCGAATTCCTTCATGTTGGCCACATAGATCTGGGCCATCAGGATCTTGGTCTTGTCGGTGCCGGCTTCGGCCAGCAGGCGGTCGATCGTGGCGAGCACCTGTTCGGTCTGGCCGGTGATGTCGAGCGTGGAATCGTCCGGCACCTGGCCGGCCAGGTACGCGACGCCGTTGTACACGGCCATGTCGGACAGGCGCTTGGCCACGTGGAAGCGCTTGATGCTGCTCATGAATAGTCCCCTAGATTCGAGTGGGTTGGGTGGAACAATGCAGAAGAACCCGCAATTTACCCCGAGCCGCCGTCAGGCGGGAGGCAGCTGGAACACCTGGCGCAGATAGGCCAGGTAGGCCGGATCGTCGCACATGGTCTTTTCCGGCGCGTCGGACACCTTTGCCACCGGCTGGCCATTGCAGCGGACCATCTTCATGACGATCTGCAAGGGCTCGTGGCCCAGGTCGTTGGTCAGGTTGGTGCCGATGCCGAAGGACACCTTGCAGCGGCCGGAAAACTGGCGGGCCAGCTCGATGGCGCGCGGGAAGGTCAACGAATCCGAAAACACCAGCGTCTTGGCGCGCGGATCCACGCGGTTCTTGCGGTAGTGCTCGAGCAGGCGTTCGCCCCAGACGAAGGGATCGCCTGAATCATGCCGCGCGCCGTCGAACAGCTTGCAGAAATACATGTCGAAATCGCGCAGGAAGGCATCCATGCCGTAGACGTCCGACAGCGCGATGCCCAGGTCGCCACGGTATTCCTTGGCCCACACCTCCAGCGCGTACACCTGCGAATCGCGCAGCCGCGGACCCAGCGCCTGGCAGGCTTGCAGGTATTCGTGGCCCATGGTTCCCAGGGGTAGCACCTCGTGCTGCTTGGCCAGCAGCACATTGCTGGTGCCGGCGAAATGCACGCCCATCTGCGACTTCATGGTGGACACGATTTCTTCGTGCCAGATCTTGGAAAAGCGGCGCCGCGTGCCGTATTCGGCCACGCGGAAATCGGCCAGCGCCGGATCGTCCAACACCAGGTGCATCTTGGAATGCAGGCGCTTGCGGCCCTCTTCCCAGTCGGGATTCTTGCGCGTGTTGCGGAAATAGACCTCGTTGACGATGGCCAGCACCGGGATCTCGAACAGGATCGTATGCAGCCACGGGCCTTTGACCTCGATGCTGATTTCGCCCGGCCCCTCGCCTACGCCGATGTGGATGCAGCGCTCCGGCAGATGGAAGAGTTCGAGGAAATCGACGAAGTCGCTTTTGATAAAGCGCAAGCCGCCCAGATATTTAAGTTCGTCCTCGGTGAAGCGCAGCTGGCATAGCTGATGCACTTCCTCGCGGATTTCGTCCAGGTAGGGACGCAGGTCGACCCCGGGCGTGCGGCATTTGTAACGGTACTCGACCTGGGCAGCGGGAAAATGATGCAGAACCACCTGCATCATGCTGAATTTATACAGATCGGTGTCGAGCAGCGAAGTGATTATCATGATGGCGCGTTTCGTTTCGCGACACCATAGCATAGAGCCCCCGCTGTTCAGGGCGAAGGGCCACTATGTCAATACGGGTATTGCCGGCACATCGGCGCGGCATTGGGTAAAATCCGCCCAACAAGACACAAAAGCCGCCGCTCCCGGAGTTCCTGAATGACCCACGTTGTCACCGAAAACTGTATTAAGTGCAAGTACACCGATTGCGTAGACGTGTGCCCGGTGGACTGTTTTCGTGAGGGTCCGAACTTCCTCGTGATCGATCCCGACGAATGCATCGACTGCGCCGTCTGCATCCCGGAATGCCCGGCCAATGCCATCTACGCCGAAGAAGACGTGCCGCAGGACCAGCTGAATTTCATCGCCCTGAATGCCGAACTCTCGCCCGAGTTCGCCAGCATCAGCCGTGCCAAGAAGCCCCTGCCCGACGCCGACGAATGGAACGGCAAGCAGGACAAGCTGCAATACCTGGAAAAATAATCCGCGAACGCCGGCCCCACCCTGGCGGCCGGCTTCGCGCGATGTACCGATGACCGACGACTCCAAATACACGCGCCAGACCGTTACCCACGTCCATACCTGGGTGCCTGACAAGCTGTTCTCCGTGCGCGTGACGCGCGACGACGCGTATACGTTCCAGCCGGGCCAGTTCGCCCGGGTCGGTCTGCCGGAAGCCGGCGCATCGGAAGGCGAACCCACGTTGTGGCGCGCCTATTCCATGGTGTCGGCGCCGCACGAACCCTGGCTGGAGTTCTATTCCATCGTGGTCCCCGAAGGCCTGTTCAGTCCGCGCATGGCGCGGCTGCAGCCCGGCGACTCCCTGTATGTGGAGAAGACGCCCTACGGGTTTCTGACCCTGGAGCGCTTCGCGCCCGGCGGCGATCTCTGGCTATTGGCTTCGGGCACCGGCCTGTCTGCCTATCTGTCGATCCTCCGCGACCCGGCAGTTTGGCGGGCCTACCGCCGCATCATCCTGGTGCACGGGGTGCGCACCGCCGCGGAGCTCGCCTACCGCACCGAAATCGAATCCTGGCGCAACCAGCCGGCCCTGGCCGAGTTTTTCGCGGCGGATCCGCAGAAACTCGTCTACCTGCCCATCGCCACCCGCGAAGCCCTGCCCGGCATGCCGCAGGAACGCCTGACCACGCTGATCGCCGACGGCCGCCTTGAGCAGTTGGCCGGCCAGCAGCTGGATCCCGAGCAGGCCAAGATCATGCTTTGCGGCAACCCCGACATGCTGGCCGACGCCCGCAAGCTGCTGGGCGAACGCGGCTTCAAGCCTGGACGCCGCGGCATTCCCGGCAATCTGGCGGTAGAAAACTACTGGTAGTTCTCTCCGTCCGACTTAGTGCATAAATCCTCCCTTTGATATGGCTTCCGGGTGTAAAAAGCGCCCTAAACTGGTGCCCAATGGGTAGTCGGGTCGCTTTTTAGCAACAGATTTGCTTTTTTTGTCGGCGTTTCTTCAGGCTGTTTAGAAATATCGTTAGTGCCCGGAGCAATAATCGGGACACACGCACGACCCAGAAGGACTTTTCTCAAATGCTGTATCAATTGCACGAAATGCAGCGCGCCTTCCTGACTCCGTTCGCTGCATTCACGGACGCCGGTTCCCAGCTGTTTTCCAGCCCCTACAGCCCTCTCGCCTATACCCCGATTTCGCGCCAGATGGCAGCCGGGTATGAGCTGATGACCCGCATCGGCAAGGAATACCAGAAGCCTGCCTGGAACCTGCCCACCACCGAAATCAACGGCAAGTCCGTCCGCGTCATCGAAGGCGTGGCCATGGACAAGCCGTTCTGCCGCCTGCTGCATTTCCAGCGCGATGTCCGCCACACGGGCCGCGACGATCCCAAGGTCCTGCTGGTCGCGCCGCTGTCCGGCCACCACGCCACCCTGCTGCGCGACACCGTGCGCGCCCTGCTGCCGGCCCACGACGTCTACGTCACCGACTGGGTCGACGCCCGCATGGTGCCGCTGTCGGCCGGTCCGTTCCATCTGAACGACTACGTGCGCTACGTGCAGGACTTCATCCGCCACCTGGGTCCGGACGTCCACGTGATTTCCGTGTGCCAGCCCACGGTGCCGGTGCTGGCCGCCGTCTCGCTGATGGCCTCCGCCAACGATCCCTGTCAGCCGCGCAGCATGGTGATGATGGGCGGCCCCATCGACCCGCGCCAGTCGCCCACGCAGGTCAACCGCCTGGCCACGACCAAGCCCTACAGCTGGTTCGAGAACCAGGTCATCCATCCGGTGCCGCCCCGCTATCCGGGCGCTGGCCGCAAGGTCTACCCGGGTTTCCTGCAACACGCGGGGTTCATGGCCATGAACCCCGACCGCCACATGAAGTCGCATTACGACTTCTACCTGGACCTGCTGCGCGGCGACGACAGCGACGCCGAAGCGCACCGCCGCTTCTACGACGAATACAACGCCGTGCTGGACATGCCGGCCGAGTTCTACCTGGACACGATCCGCATGGTGTTCCAGGAATTCCAGCTGCCCAACGGCACCTGGGAAGTGGACGGCAAGCTGGTGCGGCCGGCTGACATCAAGAAGGTCGCCCTGCTCACCATCGAAGGCGAACTGGACGACATCTCGGGCCAGGGCCAGACTCGCGCCGCCATCAAGCTGTGCAAGAACATTCCGGCCGAGCGCAAGACGCATTACACGGCGCCCAATTGCGGCCACTACGGCATTTTCTCGGGCCGCCGCTGGCGCGAAATGATCTGTCCTAAAATTGCCGAATTCATCCGGCAATCTGCGTAGGATGGGTGTAGCGCGGGTCAAGCCGGCCTAGAATCCGGACCTCCGACGCGCGCAACCCTTCAAACAGCGGTGGCTAGAAATATCACCGCTGTCTGAACGGTTGCGCGCGATTCGCATTTGGAGCCCCTGGTTCCTGTCTTGCACGCCTTCCCCCCGTCCCACGATTTCTTCTACACATTCATGTCCTGTCGCTCATTAGCCGACCGCATCGATGCCTTGCTGCCCCAGACGCAATGCACCAAGTGCGGGTACGACGGCTGCCGGCCTTACGCCGACGCCATCGCGGACGGCTCCGCTCCGATCAACCGCTGCCCGCCCGGAGGCGATGAAGGCATCGCCGCGCTGGCGGTCCTGCTTGATACTGCCGCCTTGCCCCTGGACACCACGCGCGGCGAGCCCGGCCCGCTGCTGGTCGCGCGCATCGACGAAGCCCACTGCATCGGCTGTACGCTGTGCATCCAGGCCTGTCCCGTGGATGCCATCGTCGGCGCCAACAAGCACATGCACACCGTGCTGGCCGACTGGTGCACCGGCTGCGACCTGTGCGTGGCGCCCTGTCCGGTCGACTGCATCCAGATGGTGCCGGCCGGCCGCGCGTGGAGCGCGCAAGACGCCACGATCAGCCGCCAGCGCCACCGCAGCCATCTGGCGCGCACCGAACGCCTGGCCGCCGACAACGCGCGCCTGATGGCGCCCGAAGCGGCTGCCGCGCCCAGCGCTCCCGCCGCCGACGAGGCGCGCAACGAGGACCGCAAGCGTTCCGCCATTGAATCCGCGCTGGCCCGCGCCCGGGCCCGCCGCAACCCCACGCAATCATGAACGCCGCCAAACGCCGAGAGATCTTCGCCCGCCTGCAGGCCGCCAACCCGCATCCGACCACCGAGCTCGAATACGACACGCCGTTCCAGCTGCTGATCGCCGTGCTGCTGTCGGCGCAGGCGACCGACAAATCGGTCAACATCGCCACGCGCAAGTTCTTCCCCGCCTACGGCACGCCGCAAGCCCTGCTGGCCCTGGGCGAAGAAGGCCTGGCGGATTACATCAAGACCATCGGCCTGTACCGCACCAAGGCGAAGAACACCATCGCCACCTGCAAGATCCTGATCGAGCAGCACGGCGGCGAAGTGCCGCAGACGCGCGAAGCGCTCGAAGCCCTGCCCGGCGTGGGGCGCAAGACCGCCAACGTGGTGCTCAACACGGCGTTCGGACAACCCACGATGGCCGTGGACACGCACATCTTCCGCGTATCGAACCGCACCGGCATCGCGCCCGGCAAGAACGTGCTGGAAGTCGAACAGAAACTCGAAAAGTTCGTGCCGCGCGAATACATGCAGGACGCTCACCACTGGCTGATCCTGCTGGGCCGCTACGTCTGCGTCGCGCGCAAACCCAAATGCCCTCAATGCGGCATTTCCGATCTCTGCGAATTCAAGCAGAAGACACCCGCCTGATCGCGCACAAGCTTATGCGCCGGCGCGGCATTCGGCGCGCCGCAAACCGGGTTTTCCCTCGCCAATAAATCCATGACGCGTTGATGACGATCAACGCGTATTTGCTGCATTGCGTTTCCATTATGGAAAGCCTCTATTCCCTTGTGGCGCAAGCATTGTCAGCCTGCCGACAATTGCCCATTCCGCACTGCAAAACCTATGACAAACCCTCATGGAATTTTGATAAATAGGTGCGCATACTCGCCGGCAACTCAGAAGAAAACTGCGATTTCCTGAACAGTTTTCCGGACCCTGCGGGGACCTGGCGCAACGACGGCAGGTGGAGACCGAAATAAATACAACGCCGGTGCAGCGAACATGGACGACACGATCCTGGAGACAAAAGGCCTCACCAAGGAATTCCGCGGATTCGTCGCGGTCAATGGGGTCGATTTGCGTATCAAGCGGGGCGAGATTCATGCCTTGATCGGGCCGAACGGCGCGGGCAAGACCACTTGCTTCAACCTGCTTACCAAGTTTCTTTCTCCCACGTCGGGAAGCATCAAGTTCAACGGTATCGACATTACCGGCGAGCGCCCCGCGCAGATCGCGCGCCGCGGCGTGATCCGTTCATTCCAGATCTCGGCGGTGTTCCCGCACCTGACCGTGCTGGAGAACGTGCGCATCGGGCTGCAGCGCAGGACCGGCCTGTCGTTCCATTTCTGGAAAAGCGACAAGCAGCTCGCCGTGCTGAATCAACCGGCGCGCGACCTGCTGGAACAAGTGGACCTGGGCGCCTTCGCCAACGAAACCACCGTCAACCTGCCCTATGGCCGCAAGCGCGCGCTTGAAATCGCCACCACGCTGGCGATGGAACCCGAACTGATGCTGCTTGACGAGCCCACGCAGGGCATGGGCCACGAGGACGTGGACCGCGTCACGCAACTGATCAAGCGCGTCAGCGCCGGACGCACCATCCTGATGGTGGAACACAACATGAATGTCGTGTCCTCCATCGCCAACACCATTACTGTGCTGGCGCGCGGCAGCGTGCTGGCCGAAGGATCGTACGCCGAAGTCTCCCGCCATCCGGCCGTGATGCAGGCTTACATGGGCACCACCGAGGGCGAACTTCAAGGAGCGCACGCATGAGCACCCCGGCACTGGAAATTTCGGGCCTGCAGGCCTGGTACGGGGAATCGCATATCCTGCACGGCGTGGATATGCGCGTTGGACAAGGCGAAGTGGTCACGCTGCTCGGACGCAACGGCGCCGGGCGCACCACCACCCTGCGGGCCATCCTGGGCCTGACGGGATCGCGCAAGGGTTCGGTACGCATCCATGGCACCGAAGCCATCGACCTGCCCACCTACAAGATCGCCCATCTGGGCGTGGGCTATTGCCCCGAGGAACGCGGCATCTTCGCCAGCCTGTCCTGCGAAGAAAACCTGCTGCTGCCTCCGGTCGTCGGTTCGCTGGGCGGCGGCATGTCGCTGGCCGAAATCTACGACATGTTCCCCAATCTGCAGGAGCGCCGGAATTCTCCCGGCACGCGCCTGTCTGGCGGCGAACAGCAAATGCTGGCCGTGGCGCGCATCCTGCGCACCGGCGCCAACCTGCTGCTGCTCGACGAAATCTCCGAAGGCCTCGCCCCTGTCATCGTGCAGGCGCTGGCTCGCATGATCACGGCGCTGAAGCAGCGCGGCTACACCATCGTCATGGTGGAGCAGAACTTCCGCTTCGCAGCGCCCTTGGCCGACCGCTTCTACGTCATGGAGCACGGCCAGATCGTCGAGCACTTCGAAGCCGCAGAACTTTCAGAAAAACAGGACACGCTCAACGAACTGCTGGGCGTCTAGAACCTGTGTCATCCGCCGGAATTCCGGCAACACTACACCGTAGGGAAGAGAGGAGTCATCCCATGAAGCTGCACACCATCACTGCTGCACTGGCCATGGCGGGCCTGGGATTTGCTGGGGCACCCGCCCACGCGCAAGGTATCTCCGACGATGTCATCCGCATCGGCTTCATCACTGACATGTCCGGCGTGTATTCGGACATCGACGGCAAGGCCGGTCTGGAAGCCGTGCGCATGGCGATCGAGGACGCCGGCGGTTCGATCAACGGCAAGAAGATCGAAGTCGTCTCCGCGGACCACCAGAACAAGGCCGACGTTGCCTCGGCGCGCGTGCGCGAATGGTTCGACGAGCAGAAGGTGGACGTCATCATCGCCGGCACCAACTCGTCGACCAGCCTGGCCATGGCCGGCGTGGCCGCCGCGAAGAAGAAGCCCTTCATGGCGATCGGCGCGGGCGCGTCGGACCTGACCAACGCCCAGTGTTCGCCCTATACCGTGCACTACGCCTACGACACTGTCGCCCTGGCGCGCGGCACCGGTTCCGCCGTGGTGAAAGACGGCGGCAAGAGCTGGTTCTTCCTGACCGCCGACTATGCCTTCGGCCACGCGCTGGAGCGCGACACCATGGCCGTGGTCAAGGCCGCGGGCGGCGAGGTCAAGGGCCAGGTGCGGGCGCCGCTGGGCGCCTCGGACTTCTCGTCCTTCCTGCTGCAGGCGCAAGCCTCCAAGGCGCAGATCCTGGGCCTGGCCAACGCGGGCGGCGACACCATCAACTCGATCAAGGCCGCCAATGAATTCGGCGTGACCAAGACCATGAAGATGGCCGGCCTGCTGGTCTTCATCAACGACGTCCACGCGCTGGGCCTGCAAGCCACGCAAGGCATGTACCTGACCGACGGCTGGTACTGGGACCAATCCGACGCCTCGCGCGCCTGGTCCAAGAAGTTCGAAGCCAAGGTCGGCCGCAAGCCTTCCATGCTGCAGGCGGGCGACTATTCGGCCACGGCCTTCTATCTGAACGCCATCAAGGCCACCGGTACGGACGACGGCGACGCCGTCATGAAGTGGATGAAGTCGAACAAGGTCAACGACTTCTTCGCGCAAGGCGGTTACGTGCGCGAAGACGGCCGCATGATCCACGACATGTATCTGATGCAGGTCAAGACGCCGGCCGAATCCAAGGCCCCGTGGGACTACTACAAGGTCGTGGCGACGCTGCCTGGCGACGAGGTCTACACCAAGTTGTCCGAGTCCACCTGCAAGCTGGTCAAGAAGTAATCCAGCCCACGTGCCCCCAGACGCGACCCGGCGAACCTATGCGCCGGGCCGCGTTTTGGCCGGGCCGCGTCTTGGCCGAGCCACGTTTTGGCCGGGCCGCGTTTTGATTAGCTCGCTTCCCTCCGTACGCGCAGGATTTTCATAAGATGACTGACATTTTCGGCATCCCCATACAGGCCTTGTTCGGCCAGCTATTGCTAGGCCTGGTCAACGGCTCCTTCTACGCCATGCTGTCGCTCGGGCTGGCCGTCATCTTCGGGCTGCTGAACGTCATCAACTTCGCGCACGGCGCGCTCTACATGCTGGGCGCGTTCATCGCCTGGATGGGGCTGTCGTACCTGGGGTTGAACTATTGGATCATGCTGATCCTGGCGCCGCTGGTCGTCGGACTGTTCGGCATCATCATAGAAAAGCTGTTGCTGCGGCACCTGTACAAGCTGGATCACCTGTACGGGCTGCTGCTGACCTTCGGCCTGACGCTGCTGATAGAAGGCCTGTTCCGCAGCTTCTACGGCGTCTCGGGTCAGCCCTACCCCACGCCTGACGCGCTGCGCGGCGCCACCAACCTGGGCTTCATGATCCTGCCGAATTACCGCGGCTGGGTCGTGGCAGCCTCCCTGACAGTGTGTCTGGCAACCTGGTTCGTCATCGAACGCACCCGCCTTGGCGCCCTGCTGCGCGCCGGCACCGAAAACCCCCGCCTGGTCGAGGCCTTCGGCGTGAACGTGCCGCGCATGATCACCCTGACCTATGGCTTCGGGGTGGCGCTGGCGGGCTTTGCCGGCGTGCTGGCCGCGCCCGTGCTGCAGATTTCTCCGCTGATGGGCTCCAACCTCATCATCGTCGTGTTCGCTGTGGTCGTGATCGGTGGCATGGGGTCCATCATGGGCGCCATCGTGACCGGTCTGGGCCTGGGCGTGATCGAAGGACTGACCAAGGTGTTCTGGCCCGAGGCCTCCAGCACGGTCGTGTTCATCATCATGGCCATCGTTCTGTTGATCCGCCCGGCCGGGCTGTTCGGAAAAGAAAAATGAATCGTCAATTCCTGGGCTATGCGGTACTGGCCATCGTGGTGGCCATTCTTCCCTTCATCGGGGTCTATCCGATCTTCGCCATGAAGATCATGTGCTACGCGCTCTTCGCCTGCGCATTCAACCTGCTGCTGGGTTTCACCGGGCTGCTGTCGTTCGGCCACGCCGCCTTCCTGGGCAGCGCGGCCTACGCCACCGGCCACGCGCTCAAGGTGTGGGGCTTCCCCACCGAGATCGGCCTGCTGTTCGGCGTGGCCGTGGCGGGGCTGCTGGGTCTGGCGATGGGCGCCATCGCTATCCGCCGCAGCGGCATCTATTTCGCCATGATCACCCTGGCCCTGTCGCAGATGGTGTTCTTCTTCTTCCTCCAGGCGAAGTTCACCGGCGGCGAGGACGGCCTGCAGAGCGTGCCGCGCGGCACCCTGTTCGGGCTGATCGACCTGTCCAAGGACCTGAACCTGTACTACGTGGTGATGGCCATCTTCATCATTGGCTACTTCATCATCTGGCGCACGGTGAACTCGCCCTTCGGCCAGGTGCTGCAGGCGCTGCGCGAAAACGAACCGCGCGCCATCTCGCTGGGCTACGACGTCGACCGCTTCAAGCTGCTGGCCTTCGTGCTGTCGGCAGCGCTGGCCGGCCTGGCGGGCGCCACCAAGACCCTGGTCTTCGTGTCGGCCACCTTGTCCGATGCCACCTGGCAGATGTCCGGCCTGGTCATCCTGATGACGCTGATCGGCGGACTCGGCACCTTGACCGGTCCCATCCTCGGCGCCTTCATCGTGGTGCTGATGGAAAACAAGGTGGGCGACTTCGGCCAGATGATGGCCAACCTGACCGGCGTGGACTGGTTCCTGCGCCTGGGCGAATCGGTCACCATCGTGATCGGCCTGATCTTCGTGATCTGCGTGCTGGCCTTCCGCCGCGGCATCGTGGGCGAGGTCGGCGCCTTCATCGATCGCCGGCGCGCCGCCCGCGCCTGATCCTGGCAGCGCAAGCACGGGGCCGCGTTATGCGGCCCCGTTTCATTTGGCGAGGCCGCTGCCGCCCGTACAATGAACGGCACCCAACCAAACAGGTGCCTGACCATGCGCAAACCGCATCCGCTCGCCCCCGTCCTTGGCGCCCTGGCGCTGGCCGCCGCCCTTCTTCCCCCGGCTGCGCAAGCCGCGGATGCCGCCGCGCCCGTATGCGAAGTCAAACGGCCGGTCCGCTTCAGCGGCCTGAACTGGGAATCCAACCTGGTGCTGGCCGGCATCGAACGCTACGTGCTGGAACACGGCTACGGCTGCAAGACCACGGTCGAAATCGGCGAAACCCTGCCCATGCTGGCGGCGCTGCAACGCGGTGACGTCGACGTCACCCCGGAAGTGTGGCCCGGCCAGATCGAGGGCGCATGGAAGAAGGCCCTGGCCAGCGGCAAGGTGCTGGGCGTGGGCCACGTCTACGACGCCGGCGAAGGCTGGTACGTGCCCCGCTACACCGTCGAGCGCCATCCCGGCTTGAAGTCAGCAGCCGACCTGGCACGCTTCAAGGACGTCTTCGCCGATCCCGAGGAACCCGGCCGCGGCCGGATCTACGGTTGTCCGGCAGGATGGGCCTGCGGCACCCTGAACGAGAACCTGCTGCGCGCCTTGAAGCTTGAAAAGGACTATGCGATGTTCGCGCCCGGCTCCGGCGCTGCGCAGAAAGCCGCCATCGTGTCCGCCTACAAGCGCAAGCGCGACATCGTTTTCTACTACTGGACGCCCACTTCGCTGGTCGGCGCGCTGGATCTGGTGAAGCTGGAACTGCCCGCGTTCGACCAGGCCGCCTACACCTGCATGACCGATCCCAAGTGCGCGAATCCCGTGCCCACCGAGTTCAAACCCAACCCCGTCGTCACGGGCGTGAATGCCGAGTTCGCGAAACAGGCGCCGCAGATCGCCGAATTCCTGGGCAAGCTGACGGTACCCGGCGACGCCATCGACGCCACCCTGGGCTGGCTGGAAAACGAAGGCAAAGAACCCGAGGACGCCGCGCGCTATTTCCTCAAGCAATACGGCCCGGTCTGGCGGCAATGGATGCCGGCCCAGGCAGCCGACCGCGTGCAAGCGGCGCTGGCGCGCGAATGATGCCGGGAAGCCGGCAGCCGCCTCATGTATCCTGACGTTTCGGCGCGCCGATAGCGCCACCCCAATTCAAGTGAAGGAAGACAACCATGGATGCCTTGTTCTGGCACAACGGTCACTGGACCACTGAAAACCCCAAACTGCTCGGCCCCGCCGACCACGCCTTCTGGATGGCCAGCATGGTGTTCGACGGCGCGCGCGCATTCCGCGGCCTGACGCCCGACCTGGATCTGCACTGCCAACGCGTGGTGCGCTCGGCCGAAAAAATGCTGATGAAGCCCCAGATCGGCTGGGAAGAGATCCAAAAGCTCTGCCTGCAGGCGGTGGCGAAGTTCCCGCAGGGCAGCGAACTCTACATCAAACCGATGTTCTATTGCGCCGACGGCTTCCTGCTGCCGGACGCCGACAAGACCCAGTTCGTGCTGCACGTGTTCAAGGTGCCGATGCCGGGCGACCAGGGCTTCTCCGCCTGCTTCTCCAGCTTTGCGCGTTCCTGGCCCAACATGGCGCCCACCGACGCCAAGGCGTCCTGCCTGTACCCCAACGGCCAGCGCGCCATCCGCGAAGCCGCCGAGAAGGGTTTCGACAACGCCATCATGCTGGACGGCGCGGGCAACATCGCCGAGTTCGCCACCAGCAACCTGTGGATCGCCAAGAACGGCGTGGTGTCCACGCCGGCCGACAACGGCACCTTTCTGAATGGCATCACGCGCCGCCGCGTGCTGGCGCTGCTGAAGGCCGACGGCGTCGACGTGCAGGAACGCAGCCTGACCCGCGCCGACATCGAGGAAGCCGACGAAGTATTCTCGTCCGGCAACTACGGCAAGGTGGTGCACGTGAACCGCGTGGAAGACCGCAAGCTCGAATACGGCCCCATGGCCCGCCGCGCGCACAAGCTGTATATGGATTACGCGGAGCAAACCGGCCGTCATTGAGGCCCGCGGCTCACGCCACGGGCGGGATCAGGGCTGGAATCAGTCCGCCCGTGGCGGCAGATGCAGCGCCGCCACATGCGGCGAACCCTGCCAGGAAGGATAGCGCTCCAGCACCTGAGAATCATGGCCCGGAACGACGTGTTCCTCCGATTGCGCGGCCCCGACCAGCCTGGCGTATCCCGACAACATCTCCGCCGTGTTGTAGACGATGGGAAAAGGGCGGCCCGCGTCCATGTTCTCGTAGTAGTGGCTGGCATCCGATGCCAGCACCACCCAGCCTCTCGCGGTGTGCACCCGCACGGCCTGCAAGCCCTTGGTATGGCCGCCGATCTTCAGCAGCCCGATGCCGGGCAACGGCGCTGAATCGCCATCGTGGAATACGACCCTGTCCTCGTAGACATGCCGGACCAGGCTGACCACGTCCTCGACGGCATAGGCATGCCGCAACGGCTCGAAGCACATGCAGCGGCCGGTCGCGTAGTCCATTTCGCCATCCTGCACATGGAAACGCGCCCGCGGCAAACGATCCAGATTGCCGGCATGGTCGTAATGCAGATGGGTCAGGACCACGTGTTGAACGTCCACGGGCCGCACGCCCAGCGGCGCCAAGGCCGCTATCGGACAATGGATCAGCTCGCGGCGGCGCTTATGCGCCGTCTCGGCATTGAATCCGGTGTCGACCAGCACGACGCGTCCGGCGCCACGCACCAGCCAGACGAAGAAGTCCATCGGCATGTCGGCGTCGTGGGGGTCGCCACCCAGAAAATTGTCATGCCGCCGACGCGGCATGCGCGCGTAGCGGATGGCGTACACCTCGTATTCCGGCAGCACATCCCGCCTTGGATCGCCCATATCAAACTCCCAAATAGGCTTTCTGCACGAACGGATCCTCCAGCAGTTCGGACCCCTTGCCGGTGCGCACCACGACGCCATGCTCGAATGCGTGCGCCTGGTGAGCCAGGCGCAGCGCCAGGCGGGCTGGGGAAAAAATGCCGACCCAGAAGGAAATGTCGAAGCCCGGATAGCCCAGCTCCGCCACTGCCGGCACCTCCGGCAAGTCATGCCAGCGCTGCGCCGTGGACACGGCAAGCGCCTTCAGCTTGCCTGCCTTGATCAGCGGCACGCCCGACAAGGTGTCGAGGCCGAAATCCACCTCCTTGGACATCAACCCCGCCTCCATCGGCGCCGCGCCCCGGTACGGGACATGCAGCATCTGCGTATCGGACATGGTCGCCAGCTGGGCTGCCTGCCAGGTGCATCAGGTTGCCGTTGCCGGCCGAACCGTAGCTGACGGTATTGGGATTGCGGCGCGCCAGGTCCACCAGCGATTTGACGTCAACCACGCCGGCCACACGCGGATTCTCCGCATTGATCGTCAGGATGAAAGGCACCGAAACCACGGTGGTCACCGGCGCGTTGGGATAGCCGGTGGCGCTTGCCCATTGGGGACCAAATGCCAGCAAAGCAAACGAACCTGCCGCGAGCCATTTCGAAACTTGCATGATGTGTCTCCTCCGTTGTTGTCGGATTCCGCGCCGCGCGCTACATGGACGCGCGGCTGCGGACCTCTTCGCCGTTATTGCGCGGCGACGGCGCCGGAAGCCTTGACGGCCTGGCCCCACTTCTCCTGCTCTTGCGCCATGAAGGCCGCGAAGGCCTGCGGCGTGCTGTTGACCACTTCTCCGCCCAAGCCTTCGATGCGCGCCTGCATCTCGGGTGTCGCCACGATCTTCGATACGTCCTGATAGATGCGTTGCGCTTGCGGCGCGGGCAGCGACGCCGGCGCAAGCAGGCCGAACCAGGTGGCGGCCTCGAAGCCCGGCATGCCCGCCTCGGCGAAGGTCGGCACGTCGCGCAGCGCCTGCACCCGCTTGCCGTTGGCCACCGCCAGCGCGCGCAGCTTGCCGGATTCGATCAGCGGCAGGGCCGAGGTGATGGTGGCCAGCATCATCTGGACCTGGCCGCCGGCCAGGTCGGTGAAGGCCGGCGCGTCGCCGCGGTACGGCACATGCGTGACGGAGGAGTGCGTGGCGATCTTGAACAGCTCGCCGCTCAGATGCTGGGCCGTGCCGTTGCCGGGAGAGGCGAAGTTGACCGAAGCGCCATCCCGCTTGAGATAGGCCAGAAATTCCTGCAGATTCTTGGCGGGGATGGACGGATTGACCACCAGCACCAGCGGCACCTTGGTCACCAGCGTGATCGGCGCAAAGTCCTTGACCGGGTCGTAGTTGAGCTTGGCGTAGAGATGGCCGCTGATCGTGTGCGCCGATGTGGTCATGAACAGCGTGTAGCCGTCACCCTGCGCACGCGCCACCGCGCTGGCGCCGATCGTCGTGCCCGCGCCTGCGCGATTCTCGACGATGACGGTCTGCCCCCAGGACTGCGTGAGTTTTTCCGCCACCGCGCGCGCCACCACATCGGTGGCGCCGCCGGCCGGATAGGGCACGACCATGGTCACGGGTTTGGTCGGATAGGACGCGGCTTGTGCCGTGCCCGCAAACAGCGCCGCGGCACAAGCCAGGGCGCGCAGCCAATTGCATTGCATTGTGATGTCTCCTCTTGTCCTTCGATTGACGTGCGGTATATTTTTATCGTTCCTCTAGACAGAACGTTTATTCTATTTTATATTTTTTCGGCCAGAGCATGTCAACGAATAAATGCTCGTCCGACGCCACGGCCCCATTCGCGGCGTGCCATCAAGAGAGGAACAGAACTTCATGTCCGATACCCCGGAAACCCTGAAATCCATGCTGATCGGCGGGGAGTGGGCTACGCAAAGCGACCATGCTTTCGAGTCCATCAACCCCGCCACCGGCGCACGCAACTACTTCATCAGCGCCGCATCCGACGCGCAGGTCGACCAGGCTGTGGATGCGGCCTGGCAAGCCCAGCGGCGCGCGGCTTGGCGCGACATGCTGCCTCACCAGCGCGCGGCGATCCTGCGACGCATTGCCGACGGCATGGACGCCAACGCACCCTTGCTGGCGCGCCTGCAGATGATCGAGAACGGCAAGGTCTGGGCGGAATGCAAGGCCCAGGTCGCCAGCGCCGCGGCCACCTTCCGCTACTACGCGGGCGTCTGCGAAACGCTGGAAGCCGAAGTCACGCCGCCGCGCGGCAACTATCTGTCGATGACGCAATACGATCCGTATGGCGTGGTGGTGGCGATCACGCCCTGGAATTCACCGCTTACGATGGAAGCGCAAAAGATCGCGCCTGCCCTGGCCGCCGGCAACGCCGTCATCCTCAAGCCGTCCGAGGTCACCTCGTCGCCGGCGCTGGAACTGGGCCGCATCGCGCTGGAGGCCGGCCTGCCGCCGGGCATCCTCAACGTACTGACGGGCCTGGGTTCGACCGTGGGCCGCCGCCTGGTCGAACACCCCGGCGTGCGCATGGTGTCGTTCACCGGCGGCACCGCCAGCGGCCGCGCCATCGCCCATGCCGCCGCCGAGAAGCTGATGCCGGTAGCGTTGGAACTCGGCGGCAAATCGCCGCACATCGTGTTCGCGGACGCGGATCAGGACGCGGCGATAGACGGCGTCATCGGCGGCATCTTCGAAGGCAGCGGGCAGTCTTGCGTGGCGGGCTCGCGGCTCTACGTCCAGCGCAGCATCGCCGAGTCCTTCATCGCGAAGCTGGTCGCCCGCGCCAGCGCGCTCAAGGTTGACCTGCCCGACGCGGAAGGCGCGCAGATGGGACCGATCGCATCGTTCGGCCATCGCGGCAGGATCGAGGCCATGGTGGACTCTGCCCGCCGCGCAGGCGCCCAGGTGCTGCTGGGCGGACAACGCCCCGACGACGCCGGGCTGCAGACGGGCGCGTTTTATCTTCCTACCGTGCTGGCGGGATTGGCGCGTGACGCGCATGTGGTGCGCGAGGAGATCTTCGGGCCGGTGCTATGCGCGCTGACGTTCGAGGACGAAGACGACCTGGTCGATCAGGCCAACGACAGCGCCTACGGCCTGGCCTCCGGCATCTGGACCGCGGACTACCGCCGCGCCTGGCGCATCGCCAAGCGCCTGGAGGCGGGCAGCGTGTGGATCAACACCTACAAGCAGCTTTCGATTTCGACCCCGTTCGGCGGCTTCAAGCAAAGCGGCATCGGCCGTGAAAAAGGCGTGAGCGGCCTACGGCTGTACCAGCAATCCAAGGGCATCTACTTCGGCATGTAGCCACAGCCGCCCCTTTCCCTCATCGAACCGGGCCGCGCCAGCGGCCCCCCCTGCTTCTTCTATCGGAGACTTTCCAAATGGCTGAATTTCAACGTGCCGGCTTCATTGGCCTGGGCGTCATGGGCGAACCCATCTGCCGCAACCTGGCCGTCAAATGCGGACTGCCGGTGCTGGGCTGCGACAACGATCCTGCCCCCCTGCGCCGCCTGGCCTCCCATGGCGTGACCGAGGCGAGCGCCGCGCAGATCATGCACGATTGCGACGTGGTGTTTCTGTCGCTGCCGTCCGGCGAAGTCGTGGCGCAGTTGGCGCGTGCCGCAGGCGGACTGCTGGCCGGCGCGCGCGCGGGCCAGTTCATCGTCGATCTGAGCACGTCGCCGGTCGATGTAACGCGCGAACTGGCGGCGGAGTTCGCGACCAAGGGCGCGACCTTCATTGACGCCCCCGTCGCCCGCACGCGCGCGGCAGCGGAAGCCGGCACGCTCTCGGTCATGATCGGCGGCGACGCCGCAGCCTTCGCCCTAGTCAAGCCGCTGGTCTCGACCTTCGCCAACGAAATCACGCACTGCGGTCCGGTCGGCAGCGGCCAGGTCGTGAAGATCCTGAACAACATGGTGCTGTTCGAGACCGTGGTGGCCCTGTCCGAAGCCCGCGCCATCGCGCGCCGTTCGGGCGTCGATCCACGGGTCCTGCTGGAGACTTTCACGCGTGGATCGGCCGATAGCTTCGCGTTGCGCAACCACGGCTTAAAGGCTATTCTGCCCGCAGACTTTCCCGAAAAAGCCTTCCCCGTGGACTATGCCCGCAAGGATTTGCGCTATGCGTTGGCGCTGGCCGATCAAACCGGCATACGGGCGCTAGGCGCGCGCAACGTGGACCATTGGTTCGACACCGCGCTCGCCCAGGGACACGGCAACCGCTATTTTCCGATCATCAGCCAGGTCATCGATGCGGAGTCGGGAACCACCTCCTAATCACTCCCCTGCCATCCAATGAGTCGTACCCCTACTCAGGACAATTCCACCGACGGCGTCGCCGCCGTCGAACGCGCCCTGACCATCGTCGGGGCCATCGCGCAACGCACCGATCCGATCACGCTTGCCGACCTTTCCCGGGCCACGGGCTTCTACAAGAGCACGCTCTTGCGGCTCATTGCCTCGCTTGAGAAAGCAGCCTTGGTCGTGCGCCGCGCCGATGGCCGCTATGCCCTGGGTCCGTACGCGCATCATCTCGGCCGCGCCTATGAGGCCACCTACCGCCTGACCGAGACCATCCTGCCGCTGCTGCAAGCGCTGGTGGACAAAGGCACCGAGAGCGCCTCGTTCCACGCCTACCACGATGCGCAATCCCGCGTCTGCCTGTTGCGGGTGGATTCGCATCACTCCACGCTAGACCGCATACGCGTGGGAGACCTGCTGCCGCTGAACAAAGGCGCGGCGGGCCGGCTGATCACGGCCTACCTGGTCGACCAGCAGGCGCCCGCGCAGGCCGGCCTCGTGCTGACGTCCATGGGCGAACGCGACCCCAATTGCGCGGCCGTGGCCAGTCCGGTGTTCGGCCCCGATGGCGACATCTGCGGAGCCATATCGCTGTCCGGTCCGAAGGAGCGCTTCTCACCCGCGGCCATCAAGAAAATGTCCAAATTGGCGCAAGAAGCCGCGGCATCCGCCACGCAATCCCTGGGCGGGCGCTGGCCGACCGGCAGATAGCCGCCTGCATGCATCCCGGCCTTCCGGGACAAAAGGACTAGCGATGCGCAACAGACGCAATTTTCTGCGCGCTAGCGCGACACTCGCCGGCGCGGCCAGCGCCCTGGCGCTGCTGCCCGCCTCCATCCGCCGCGCGCTCGCGATCCCCGCGGCGCGGCGCACGGGCACGATCCGCGACGTCGAGCACATCGTCATCTTCATGCAGGAAAACCGTGCGTTCGATCACTACTTCGGCGCGCTGGCCGGCGTGCGCGGGTTTGGCGACCGATTCCCCATCCCCGTGCCGGACAGCCCCGCTGCGCGCCATCGCACCGTCTGGGCGCAATACAACGACAAACCCGATGAAGGCGCGCCGCGCACGGTGCTGCCCTTCCATCTGGATACGCGCGAGGCCTTCGAGACCCTGCGCGTGGCCAGCACGCCGCACACCTGGTCCAACGCCCAGGACGCCTGGGACGCCGGCCGCATGGGCAACTGGCCGGCCGCCAAGAAGAACCATTCGATGGCGTACTTCACGGACGAGGACATGCCGTTCCAGTACGCCATGGCGCGCGCCTTCACGGTCTGCGACGCCTATCACTGCTCGTTCACCGGCGGCACCAATACCAACCGGCTGTTCGTCTGGACCGGCACCAACGACGGCCTGGGCCAAGGCAACGGCCCGGCGCTGGGCAATACCTACAACAAGCTCAAGGGTGGCGATCCGGCGCGCGCCTACACCTGGACGACCTATCCCGAACGCCTGGAGGCGGCCGGCGTCAGCTGGCGCATCTACCAGAACATGGCGGACAACTACTCCTTGAATCCCACCGCCGGGTTCAAGGCCTATCGCGACGCCTATCACGGCGTGCCGGGATCGGCCGCCGCGTTGAAGGACAAGGCGCTGACCACCCGCGACCTGGATCTGCTGCGCCAGGACGTGCTGGACGGCACGCTGCCGCAGGTCTCGTGGATCTGCGCCACCAAGGCCGGCTCGGAGCATCCCAGCCCGTCCAGCCCGGCGCAAGGCGCCGACTACACGGCCCGGGTGCTGGATGCGTTGACGGCCAACCCCGAGGTCTGGAGCAAGACCGTCCTGCTGCTGATGTTCGACGAAAACGATGGTTTCTTCGATCACATGCCGCCGCCCGCACCACCCTCGCGCGAGGCCTCGGGCGCGTCGGCCGGGGCGTCCACCGTGGACACGCGCGGCGAGTATCACGAGATCGTCGCCGGCGCGGAGAAAGACGACACGCCGGCGCATCTGCACGGCGTCTACGGCCTGGGTCCGCGCGTGCCCATGTATGTGCTGTCGCCCTGGACCAAGGGCGGCTGGGTCAATTCGCAGGTGTTCGACCACACGTCCGTGCTGCGCTTCGTCGAGCAGCGCTTCGGCGTGGCCGAGCCCAATATCTCGCCGTGGCGGCGCGCGGTCTGCGGCGACCTGACCTCGATCTTCGACTTCGCCGCGCCGGACGGTGCGGACCTGCTCAGCGGCTTTCCGGCCACCGCCGAACGCGCCGAGCAGGCTTCGGCGCTGCCCGGCACGGTCACGCCCCCTGCGCCACTGCAGCCCGGACTGGCGCGGCAGCAGGCCGGCATGCGCCCCTCGCGCGCCCTGCCCTATGCGCTGCAGGTCCACGCGCGCGCGGACGCTGAAAGCGTCACGCTACGCTTCGAGAACAGCGGCGCGGCGGGCGCCGTGCTGCACGTCTACGACCGGCTACATCTGGAACGCGGCCCGCGCCGCTACACCGTGGAAGCCGGCAAGCATCTGGAGGACGCGTGGCAGACCGCCGCTGACGACGGCCGTTACGATCTCTGGGTACTGGGCCCCAACGGTTTCCATCGCCATTGCACCGGCCGCGCCGGCCTGCCCTCGCTGGAAGTATCGGCCGCCTATCAGGGACCCGGCGCATCGCTGCAACTGACGCTGCGCAACCCTACCCCGCAGGCGCGCACGTTCCGGGTCGAAGCCAACGCCTATGGCTACCCCCAGGAAGGCGGCGCCACGCTCGCTCCCGGCGCGACGGTCAGCCTGTCCTGGGACATGGCCCGCAGCGCCGGCTGGTATGACCTGACCGTGCGCGACAGCTGCGACCCGGCCTACACACGCCGCCTGGCCGGCCGCATCGAAACTGGCGCGCCCTCCACTTCCGACCCCGCAATGGGGCGGGAGCTGATACTGCAATGGACACCCCTGGCATGAAACCACCCGCCCCCTATGAAGACGCCGTGACCTTCCAGTTCGGCGACTCGCCCGAGCTGGCCGATGAGCTGCTCGCCTTGGTGCTGGCCGGCACGAAGACCGCCACCTGCGGCGCGTTGCGCGACTTCAATGAACAGGAACCCGTGCCCGAGGCCGGCCGGCGCGACGTGGTACTGGACGGCTCGGGCCGCCCGGCTTGCGTCATCGAGACCATCAGCGTGCTGATCCAGCGCTTCGACCAGGTGGACGAAGCGTTCGCGCTCGCCGAAGGCGAAGGGCCGTACGAGACCTGGCGCGAAGGGCACATCGCCTATTTCGACCGCAACGGCGGCTATGCGCCGGACATGATGCTGGCGTGCGAACGCTTCCGGGTGGTCGAAGTCTTCGAACGATAAAAAAGCCGGACGCCTTACGGCGTCCGGCTCTTCATGCGCTCGGGACCGGTCAGCTTTGCTCGCCGCCCTTGCCCAGGCCCAGATAGCTTTCGATGACCTTCGGGTCGCCAGCCAGCTCGCGCGCCGGGCCGTGCAGGATGACTTCGCCGGTTTCCAGCACGTAGCCGTAGTCGGCCACTTGCAGCGCTGCGCGCGCGTTCTGCTCCACCAGCAGGATCGCCACGCCGGTCTCGCGCAGGCGCGCGATGATGTGGAAGATCTCGCGCACGATGCGCGGCGCCAGGCCCAGGCTGGGCTCGTCGAGCATCAGCAGGTTGGGCTTGGCCATCAACGCGCGGCCGACGGCCAGCATCTGGCGTTCGCCGCCCGACAAGGTGCCGGCCTGCTGGGCGCGGCGTTCGCGCAACCGCGGGAACAGGTCGAAGACTTCGTTCAGCGTGTCGCGCCAGCCGCTTTCGCGGGCGCGGTAGCGGCGGAAGCCGCCCAGCAGCAGGTTGTCTTCCACCGACATGGTGCCGAACAGTTCGCGGCGCTCCGGCACCAGCGACATGCCGGCCGCGACGCGGCGCTCGACCTGCCAGCCCGATACGTCGGTGCCGGCGTACTGTACGGTGCCGGCCGCGTGGCCGGTCTGCGGCAACGAGCCCATCATGGCGTTCAGCATGGTGGATTTGCCGGCGCCGTTGGCGCCGATCACCGTGACGATGCTGCCGGCGGGCACGGTGAGCGAAGCGCCCACCAGCGCGCCCACCTTGCCGTAGCGGGCCGACAGGTTGCTGACTTCAAGTACGGGAGCGCTCATCACACGCCTCCTGCCGACACGGGCTTGGCCTGGTCCGCTTCGGGCAGGTCGTCATCGATGCCGCCCAGGTAGGCTTCCAGCACCGCCGGGTTCTTTTGCACGTCGGCCGGCACGCCTTCCGCCAGCTTGGTGCCGAAATCCATCACCACGAGGTGGTTGGTCAGACGCATCACAAAATCCATATCGTGTTCGACGAGCAGAATGCTCATGCCCTCGGCGCGCAACTGCTCCAGCACGCGCGCCAGGTCCTGCTTTTCCTTGTAGCGCAAGCCGGCGGCGGGTTCGTCCAGCAGCAGCAGCACCGGATCGGCGGCCAGGGCGCGCGCGATTTCCAGGATGCGTTGCTGGCCCAGCGCCAGGTTGCCGGCTTGCTCGTACAGGTACTCGCCCAGGCCGACGCGCTTGATCTGTTCGGCGGCCTCGTGCAGCAACTGCGCCTCGCGGGCGCGGTCCGAATGCAGGGCGCCGGCCAGCACGCCGACGTCGGAGCGCAGGTGCGCGCCCAGCGCCACGTTCTCCAGCACGGTCATGCCGGGCAGCAGTTGCACGTGCTGGAAGGTGCGGCCCACGCCCAGCTTGGCGATATCGCGCGCCGAACGGCTGTCGATGCGCTGGCCCATGAACGTGACCTTGCCGCGCGTCACCGGCAGCACGCCGCTGATCAGATTGAAGGTCGTGCTCTTGCCGGCGCCGTTCGGGCCGATCAGGCCCATGATCTCGCCGGACGCAACCTTGAAGGAAATATCGTTGACGGCGACCAGCCCGCCGAATTCCTTGCGGATGGCGTCGACTTCGAGCACCACCTGGCCGGCTTGCGGACGCACGCGCGTCGGCAGGGCCGGCGCAGACGCGGGCGGCGCCAGATTGCGGCGCGAGCTATCGGCGCCGGTAATGCTGTCCCACCAGCCCGCCAGAATCGGCCACAGGCCGTTGCGAGCGTATTGCAGCATCAGGATCAGCAGCACGCCGAAGACGATCATCTCGAAGTTGGCGTTGGTATCCAGCAGCTTGGGCAGCAGGTTCTGCAACTGGTCCTTCAGCACCAGGATGACGCTGGAGCCCAGCAAGGCGCCCCAGACGTAGCCGGCGCCGCCGACCACCGCCATGAACAGGTACTCGATGCCGTAGTTGATGCCGAAGGGGCTGGGACTGACGGCGCGCTGCATGTGCGCGTAGAGCCAGCCGGACACGCAGGCCAGCAATGCCGCCCAGACGAAGATCACGACCTTGTAGGCGGCGGTGTTCACGCCCATCGATTCCGCCATGCCGGCGCCGCTCTTGAGGGCGCGGATGGCGCGGCCGGGACGCGAGTTCAGCAGGTTGCGGGTGGCCCACAACGCCAGCAGCACGAACACCCAGATCAGGTAATAGATGTGGCGGCCGCTGGCCAGCGACATGCCGAAGATGCTGATGGGCTCGATGCCGGCGATGCCGTCATGCTTGCCCAGCCAGTCGATGTTGCCGAACAGGAAGTACAGCGACAGGCCCCAGGCAATGGTGCCCAGCGGCAGGTAGTGGCCCGAGAGGCGCAGAGTGATGGCGCCCAGCAGGTAGGCGACGACGGCCGTCAGGATCAGCCCGGCCGGCAGCGCCAGCCAGGGCGAGACATCGTATTGCGTGGTCAGGTAGGCGGTGGTGTAGGCGCCCAGGCCCACGAACGCCGCCTGGCCAAACGAGGTCAGGCCGCCCACGCCGGTCAAGAGCACCAGGCCCAGCACCACCAGGCTGGCCAGCCCGATGTAATTGAGTTGCGTCACCCAGAATTCGGGCGTGACCGACAACATCGGCAGGCCCGCCAGGACGACGAGGAAGAGGACGAGCAAAATGCGGTTCATGACGTTTATTCCTCTTCGTCCACGTGATGGGTGCTGAACGAACGCCAGACCAGAACCGGGATAATCAAGGTGAAGACAATCACTTCCTTGTAGGCGCTGGCCCAGAAGGACGAGAAGGATTCCAGCACGCCCACCAGCAGCGAGCCCGCGGCCGCCACGGGGTAGCTGGCCAGCCCGCCGATGATGGCGCCGACGAAGCCCTTCAGGCCGATCAGGAAGCCGGTGTCGTAGTACACGGTGGTGATGGGCGCGATCAGCATGCCGGACATGGCGCCGATGGCGACCGCCAGCGTGAAGGTCAGGCTGCCGGACATGGTGGTGCTGATGCCGACCAGGCGGGCGCCGCGGCGATTGACGGCCGTGGCGCGCAGCGCGCGGCCATACAGCGTCTTGCCGAAGAACAGCCACAGGCCGATGATCAGGATGGCGCAGGTTGCCACCACGAACAGGCTTTGCGCCGACCAGGTCATGAAGCCCAGGTCGACTTGCCCGCTGACGAAGGCCGGGGTGCGCCAGCCTTCGGCGCCGAAGAACACCAGCGCCAGGCCGGTGAGCGCGAAGTGCACGGCCACGGAAACGATCAGCAGCACCAGCACGGTGGCTTCGGCCAGCGGCTGGTAAACGATGCGGTAGACCATCGGACCCATCGGGATCACCAGCAGCAGCGTCAGCAGCATGTTCAGCCACAGCGAATTGCCGGGTGCGGTGTAGGTCACGGTCAGCCAGAGCAGCGCCAGCGGCAGAACCACACAGGTGGCGATGGCCTTGGGCAAGGCGGCTGCGCTGCGGGTGCGCAGCGCGCGCAGCAGCTCGAGCGCCAGGCAGACGACGCCCAGCAGCGGCAGGAGATAGGCGGTGCCCGGCACTTTGCCGTCCACCAGCATGGCCAGGGTCAGGGCGCCGAACGCCACGAACTCGCCCTGGGGAATGAAAATGACGCGCGTAACGGCGAATACCAGCACCAGAGCCATGCCCAGGAGGGCATAGATGGCGCCGTTGACGACACCGTCTTGCAGCAGGATCAGCGCAATTGAGGAATCCATCTAACAACCTTATTTATTCTGGTGTTCCGGCCGCACCCGGGACACTGATACGACACACCGGCCGGAAAGGCCGGTGCGAAGCATTGCAGGGGTGCCGCGCGGCGGGCGCCGCCGCGCTGTGCGCACCCTTGGATCGGGCGATCCAGGAGGATTACAGGCCGGGCTGGTAGACCCACTTGCCGCCTTCGACCTTGACGATGACGCGCGAACGCTCGTCAAAGCCGGCATGGTCCGTCGGCGACATGTTGAACACGCCTTGCGAGGCGGCCAGGTCCTTCACGCCTTCCAGCGCGTCGCGCATGGCCGCGCGGAACTCCGGCGTGCCGGGCTTGGCGCCCGACTTCAGCGCCACGGGCAGCGCGGCCACGACCAGCTGGCCGGCGTCCCACATATGGCCGCCGAACGTGTTGGTCGAACCGGCGCCGTTGGCCTTTTCGTAGGCGTCCACATAGGCCAGGGCCGACTTCTTGACCGGGTTGCTGTCCGGCAGCTGGGCCGCGACCAGCAGCGGGCCGGCCGGCAGCAGCATGCCGTCGCAGTCCTTGCCGCACACGCGCAGCACGTCGTTGTTGGCGGCGCCGTGGGTCTGGTAGATGGTGCCGCCGTAGTTGCGGGCCTTCAGTTCCTTTTGCGGCAGGGCCGACGGGGTGCCGGCGCCGGCGATCAGGATGGCGTCGGGCTTGGCGCCGACCAGCTTGAGCACCTGGCCCGTCACGCTGGTATCGGTGCGGCTGTATTTTTCGATGGCGACGATCTCGATGCCCTTGGCCTTGGCGGCCTTCTGCATCACGTCCAGCCAGCCGTCGCCGTAGGCGTCGGCAAAGCCGATGAAGCCCAGGGTCTTGACCTTGGACTTGGCCATGGCGTCAGCCAGGGCGCCGGCCATCAGGGCGTCGTTCTGCGGGGTCTTGAAGACCCAGCGGCGCTTGTCGTCCACGGGTTCGACGATCTTGGCGCTGGCGGCCACGCTGATCATCGGCACTTTGGCTTCGGCGGCCACGTCGACCATGGCGAGCGAGCCCGGCGTGACCGAGGTGCCGATGAGCACGTCGACCTTGTCGTCGGAGGCCAGCTTGCGCGAGTTCTTGACGGCTTGCGTCGTGTCGGTGGCGTCGTCCAGGACGATCCATTCGATCTTCTGGCCAGCCACTTCCTTGGGCAGGAGGGCCACGGTGTTGCGCTCGGGGATACCCAGCGACGCGGCCGGGCCGGTGCTGGACACGGTCACGCCAACCTTGACCTGGGCGTTCGCCAGTAGCGGCAGGGCCAGGGCAATGGCGGCGGCCGCCGCGGACAAGCCGAAGTGCTTGCGCATGTTTTTGTCTCCTGTGGTGGCTCTTGTGCGCCTCGGTCGAGGCAGGGCGAGCCTAGTTAAAGTTATACAGAAAAAAATATTATAGGGTTAAAACAGTATCAGATGACGATGCGCAACTCCGGTAATTCCCTGATGTGCTACGAAAAACGCATTTCAGCAAACGCATTCGTTAATGGCGAACTTGTACTAGAAAAGATTGGCGGCCGTCAGTTGGGGGATTCCCTTGGACTGCAGCGCGCCTATCAACGCCCCAGCATCGGCCACACGCGCTCCACCCGCGACGCCACCCAGGCGGCCACCACCGCCTTGGCCAGATCGCCGGGCAGGAACACCGCCACCGCCATCGCGGCCTTGGCCAAACCCATTTTCGTCACGACGGCCAGCCAGGGCACGCCGCAGGCGTAGACCACCGCGATGCCGCCCACCACGCATGCCGCCACGTAGCCGGCGAACTTTGCCCAGCCGCCCGCGGCGCGGCCGGCGAGGCCGCGCGCCAGCCAGCCCGTCACGAAAGCGCCCGCCACCAGGCCCACTAGAAAGCCGCCAGTAGGCCCGAAAAAGGCGCCCAGCCCGCCTCGGCCGCCCGGCAGCACGGGCAGCCCGACTGCCGCCAGCGCCAGGTAAAGCAAGCAGGCCAGCGCGCCGCGGACGGGTCCGAGCATTGCGCCCGCCAGCATGGCGCCCAAGGTTTGCAGCGTTACCGGTACCGGTATGGCGGGCAGCGGAATCGGCGGGATCAGGCTCAGGACGACGATCAGCGCCGCGAACAGCGCAATCAGCACGGTATTACTGGATTTCACGGTTTTCCCCTTTGGGATATGGAACTGGGCACGCGGGCCTCAGTGGCTGCGCGCGTCTATCGCTTCGGATACTTCCTGCGCCCTTTTCAGCGTCAGCACGATCAAGGGCACGATCAGCGCGACCGGATTGGCGCCCAGGCCGCGGGCCGCCTGCGCTTCGCGGATTTCCTGGAAGTTGCGCCAGATCTCGGGCACGAAACGCAGGGCCAGCGCCAACGCCAGCGCAACCTTGCCGGCATCGACCAGCCTCAGGCGTTCAAGCGGCATCAATGCCCTTTCGCAGACGGCAATCAGATCGGATGTGCGCGTGGCCAGCGTGACGGCCAGGGCCAGCCCCACCATCGCGCCCACGCGCAGCAGAACGGCCAGCGCCTCCAGGCCGCCCTGGAACCAGGCCGTGAACAAGCCCACGGCCAGCAGCACCCAGGCCAAGCCCTTGACCTGCCGCCAGACGGTAGCCGCGGCCACGCCCGTGGACCAGACCAGCGCGGCGGCGGCCAGGAAGGCCGGCGCCAGCCAGCGCGGGTCGCGCAGCAGGAACAGGCCCGCGCCCGCCGCCATCAGCGCCAGCAGCTTCAACCAGGCGGGCAGGCGGTGCAGAAAGGTATCGCCCGCGACATACAGCGGCTCCATCATGCGCAGTGCTCCCGGTACCAGCGCAGCGCGGCGGCCGGCTGGTCGTCGGCCGCGATGTTGCCGTCGCGCACCACCACCACCCGGTCGAAATCCTCCAGCAGCTCCAGGTCGTGGCTGACGACGATGGCGTCGTGGGGCAAGCCCGCGATGGCATCGCGCACGCGATTGCGATTGCGCAGGTCCAGCTGGGTGGTGGGTTCGTCAAACACGATCAGCGCCGGCTCCATCACCAGCACAGCCGCCAGCGCCACCAGTTGGCGTTCGCCGCCGGACAGCGTGTGGCTGGTCCGGTCCGCCAGGTGACCGACGCCCAGGCGGCCCAACTGCGCATCGATGCGGGCTTCGCGTTGCTGGCGGTCCGGGGACAGGTGCTTCAGGCCGAACGCCAGGTCCTCGCGGACGATGGGGAAAACAATCTGGTTTTCAGGGTTCTGGAACACGAAGCCGACCTGGCGGCGCACGGCCTTCAGGTCGCGCCGCGTGTCCAGTCCGCCCACCCGCACATTACCGGCAGAGGGCAGGACCAGCCCGTTGATCAGGCGCGCCAGCGTGCTCTTGCCGGCGCCATTGGGGCCGACGATGCCGATGCGTCGTTCGGCCAGCGTCAGGCTCACCCCATTCAGCACTTGCGCCTGGGGCGTGGAAACAACCGCCTGGTCAAACTCGATTAACATGGGGCGGGATTATGCCCGAACCATTTCGGGCATCGGGACTCCAAGAGCTCATATGGACAAAGTACGAAAATCCGACGCCGAATGGCGGGCCCAGCTTTCCCCCGAAGAATACGTCGTCACCCGTGAAAAGGGTACCGAACGGGCATTCACCGGGCGTTACTGGAATACGTTCTCTCATGGCATCTACCGTTGCGTGGGCTGTGGCACGGCGCTGTTCGCTTCCGACACCAAATTCGACGCCGGCTGCGGCTGGCCCAGCTACTTCCAGCCGCTGGATCCCGAACTGGTGCGCGAGGAGCGCGACACCACCCACGGCATGGTCCGCACCGAAGTGCTGTGCAACGTCTGCGACTCGCATCTGGGACACGTCTTCCCCGACGGCCCCGAGCCCACCGGACTGCGCTATTGCATCAATTCCCTGTCGATGACGTTTGAACCCATAGAAGACTGAATGAAGAAGTTCCTGTTCGACCTGTTTCCGCTGTTCCTTTTCTTCATTGCGTATCGGTACACGGACATTTTCATCGCCACCGGCGTCGCCATGGCGGCTGCCGTGCTGCAGATCGTCTGGCTGAAGGCCACGGGCCGCGCCACCGAGGCCATGCACTGGATCAACCTGACCGTCATCCTGGTATTCGGCGGAGCCACGATCTGGCTGCACAGCGATGTCTTCATCAAATGGAAGCCCACGGTGCTGTACTGGCTGTTCGGCGGCGCGCTGGTCTTTGCGCGCCTGCTCTTCGGCCGCAACCTGATCCGCCGCCTGATGGAAAAGCAGATCCAGCTGCCCGACGCCGCCTGGGAACGGCTGAACCTGGTCTGGGCCGGCTTCTTCCTGGTCGCAGGCGCGCTCAACCTGTATGTGGCGTTTTCCGGCCACTTCACCGAATCGCAATGGGTCAGCTTCAAGGCCTTCGGCCTGATGGGCCTGATGGTGGTCTTCGTGATCGGCCAGTCGATCTGGCTGGGCAAGCACATCCAGACGGAGGAACAGGCCCCCTCCTCCGACACCCCGCCCCGCCAGCCCTGATCCCCTCCCAATCCCTGGCCGGCGCGCGTAGCGCCGGAACCAAACCTCACTCCCCATGTCAGACACCACCGACCGCATTTCCCTGATCCGGGAGCGGCTAGCCGCCCTGGAACCCGTCAGCCTCGACATTCTGGACGACTCGCATTTGCATGCCGGCCACGAAGGCAGTAAAAACGGCGCCGGCCACTATCGCGTGATCATCGTAGCGCCTTGCTTCGCGGGGCTCTCGCCCGTTGCGCGGCATAGGCTGGTGTATCATCATTTGCAAGATTTGATCCCTTATCCGATTCATGCGCTTGCGC
Organism: Achromobacter xylosoxidans; assembly: GCF_014490035.1. Taxonomy (NCBI): domain Bacteria; kingdom Pseudomonadati; phylum Pseudomonadota; class Betaproteobacteria; order Burkholderiales; family Alcaligenaceae; genus Achromobacter; species Achromobacter xylosoxidans. The sequence continues at coordinate 5,207,494 of NZ_CP061008.1, forward strand.
TAGATGCCCAGGCTCCCAAATAGAAAGTAAAAGGATATTCATGAAACGCATCGTCATGCTGGCTGCGGCCTGCGTCATCGCCGTGCCGGCTTTCGCTCAGAACGTGGCTACCGTCAACGGCAAGGCCATCTCGCAGAAGAGCCTGGATCAATTCGTCAAGCTGCTGGTCAGCCAGGGCGCCACCGATTCGCCGCAACTGCGCGAACAGGTCAAGCAGGAAATGATCAACCGCCAGATCTTCGTGCAAGCCGCCGAATCCAGCGGCATCGCCAAGCAGGCCGACGTCCAGACCGAAGTCGAACTGGCCCGCCAAGGCATCCTGGTCCGCGCCCTGATGGCCGACTACCTGGCCAAGCACCCGGTGTCCGACGCCAAGGTCACGGCCGAATACGAGAAGATCAAGAAGGAACAGGCCGGCAAGATGGAATACAAGGTCCGCCACATCCTCGTCGAAGACGAGAAGACGGCGAACGACCTGCTGGCCCAGATCAAGAGCAACAAGAGCAAGTTCAACGACCTGGCCAAGAAGAACTCCAAGGACCCCGGCAGCGCCGACAAGGGCGGCGACCTGGGTTGGGCTCCCCCGACCAACTACGTCCAGCCGTTCGCGCAAGCCGTGACGCAGCTGAAGAAGGGCGAAATGGTCGACAAGCCGGTGCAGACCCAGTACGGCTGGCACATCATCGTGGTCGACGACACCCGTCCGGTGGAATTCCCGCCGCTCGACCAGGTGCGTCCGCAGTTGGAAGAAATGCTGCGCCAGCAAACCCTGGCCGACTACCAGAAGGAACTGCGCGAAAAGGCCAAGATCCAGTAAGCCTTGCCGCACAGATGAAAAATGCCCGCGCAAGCGGGCATTTTTTTCGCCTGGCTGTTTCGGCGCCGGGTTGGCTCCCCCGTTAAGCCAGCGCCTGCCGCAAATGGGCGTCCCAGAGAGGGCCTTCCAGCAGCGGCGACAGATGGCCGTAGCGCCCGGCCACGCTGGTCTGGACAATATGGGCGGGATACGCGATCCGCGCGCCCCCGCCTGGATCATCGGGCGCAAAGAGCTCGTCCGATACGCAGCGCAGCCAACGCACGGGCGTGGCGGCTTCCAGCAGCGCGCCGCGCGCATCGTAGCGGCAGGCGGATGTCCTGAGCAGCGCCATGGACCACGGTGAAAAGCGCGCCGCCCAGGCCTGGGCGTCGGCCCGCAAACGCTGCTCCGCGTCGGGTTCGCCCGCGTCGGCCAGCCATAGCGCGTAGCCATAGCGGCGCAAGGTTGCGCAGCGCGATTCGACCCATTCGTTCCAGGCATCCGCATCGCCCGCATCGAGGGCGGCGGCGATGCGGCGCAGGCGCTGCGCGTCCTCCAGGCTGCCGCCGCCGCGCGGCGCCGAAGCCAGCGCCACCACCCGCCCGACGGGCAGCGGCGCGGCCACGGCCCACTGGAAGGCTTGGTAGCCGCCGTAGGAATACCCCACCACCGCATCCAGGCGCTCGACGCCTATCGCGCGCAGCCATTCCCCCTGCAGGCGCACGCCATCGGCAATCGAAACGTCAGGAAATGCGCTGGCTTGGGCTCCGATCGGCGCGCTGCTGCCGAAACTCGAACCCAACGCGTTCGGCGCCAGCACGCAGGTATCGCGCGTATCCAGCGCCGCCCCCGGCCCCAGCCAGGGACTGGCCCAGCCCGCATCGGGATGGACTGCCCCCTCGGCCGGCCGCAAGGCCTGGTGGCTGCCGGATATGCCATGCAGCAGCAACACCACGGCGCGCGCCCGGTGCGGCGGCGGACCGTAGCGGGCCCAGGCCAGCCGGACCGGCGCCAGCATCCCGCCGCCGTCCAATGGCAAGGCCTGCAACTGCGTCACCTCGGCGGCGCGATCCGTGGACTGATGGACGGACATCGGCGGCCCCTAGACCGGACGCTCGCCCATGACCGTGGTGCGATAGATCGTGCGCCGCATGCTGGCTGGCAATTCGCGGGTGGTGGCCTTGTGCATCACGCAGCGGTTGTCCCACATGACCACATCGCCCGGCTCCCATTGCAGCGCGTACTGGTACTGCTCCTGCGTGCAATGCGCGAACAGGCGATCCAGCAATTCCTGGCTGTCCGCCTCGCCCCAGCCGGACACCTCGGCGGTCATGCCGGGATGCACGTACAGCGCCTTGCGGCCCGTCTCGGGATGGGTGCGCACGATGGGATGTTCGACGTCAGGCGTGCCGGCCAGTTGGCTGGCATCCATCTTCACCTGGGTGCCCTCGTCGGCCCTGGTGTTCTTGCGCCGGTAGCGGTGCACCGCCCGAAGGCCAGCCAACTGGCTTTGCACGGCGCCGTCCAGTTCCTCGTAGGCCCGGTACATGTTGACGAACAAGGTGTTGCCGCCCTCCGGCGGAATCAGCTGCGCATTCAGGATGGTGGCCTTGGCGGGACATTCACGGAAGGCGAAATCCGAATGCCAGTACGAACCGCCGTCGGCAATGCCCGCCGGCACGCCGTTCTTGACCTCGTTGGACAGCACGAATATCTCGGGATACTCGGGATGGTTGTACTGGGCCAGCACGTGGATATCCAGCTCGCCCAGGCGGCGGCTGAAGCGCAGTTGGCCCTCGGGCGACAGCCGCTGGTTCTTGAAGACCAGCAGTTGGTGGCGCAGGAATAGCGCATTCACGTCCGCGAAGGCGGCGTCGTCCAGGGTTTCCAGATCCACACCTTGGACGGCCGCGCCAATCAGCGGGCTCAGGGGTATCGCTTTCATCATCAGGCTCCGGCAGAGGTTCAAGGAAGACGGTGCACGCGGGCCTCGGTGCGCACCAGCGGCTCGGCACCGTGCTCCCCGATCAGCACCGGATACTCCAGCCGCATGCCGCCCACGCCCGGGCGGTACAGGTGCGTGCCCAGCGCCACCACCATGCCGGGCGTCACGACGTCGCGGCTGCGCAGGTTGATGAAGGGCCGGGTGCGCGCGCAGGTGCCCAGTCCATGGCCGAACAGGGGCAGGCCGAACTCGCTCAGGCCGTGCTTTTCGAACACAGCGATGCCGCGGCTGGCGCACTCCGCTATCGGCCGGCCCGGCGTCAACGACGCCAGCATGGTCTGCACGGTCTCTTCCCAGCAATCGATCAGCTTGCTCTGGGCCGGGTCGGGCTTGCCCAGGAACACGGGCAAAGCCGTATCCGCCATGTAGAGGTCCAGCAAGGGGTGCAGGTCCAGGATCACGAATTCGTTCGGCTGGATAGCGCGGTCGGTGGCCTGCTGGGTGACGCCGCGCAGGAATCCCGTGCGTTCGCCCGCCCCGACTTCGGTGCCGCCCGTCACGGCCCAGGACCAGGTGCTGCCCCGCTGCCGGATCGCACGCTCGATTTCGCCGGCGATCTCGTTCTCGGTCGCTCCGACCCGCACTGCGTTCATGCCCTGCTCGAAACCATAATCCGAGACCTCTGCCGCGTGGCGCAGGCGCTCGATCTCGGCAGCATCCTTGATCAGCATGACGTCGTCGATCACGTCCACCCCGTTCGCGAAGCGGATGTCGGGCAGATGGCTGGTGAGATCGAAGTACTCGGCCGCGGTCAGCATGCCCGGCGCCACCTGCGCCGCCCCGGGGTGCGACAGGTCCAGCGCCACCTTGCCCCGCGTCAGCCCGTGATGCTCCAGGCGCTGGCGTATCAGTTGCGGAAAATCGGAAAACTCGAACTCGTACATCTCCATCTCATGGCCTTCCACCCGCACCCGCGAGGCGTCCATGGCCCAGTAGATGAATTCGCAATGCCCGTCCGCCGTGACCAGCACGGCGCCGCGCCACGGCATGAATGCGCCGCTCAGGTAGTGCAGCGCGCCCTGGCGGGTACCCAGGTAGGCGTCAAAGCCGAGTTCGCGCGCGTGTTGGGCGACGCGCTTGCGGCGGGCCTGAAAATCGATGGACTGCATGTGTCTCTCCTCCTTGGGAATTCAGGAAACGGATGCGCCGGAGGCCTTGACGACCGGCGCCCATTTCTCGGTTTCATCCGCTGTGAAGCGGGCAAAGTCGTCGGGCTTGCTGGCCACCGGATCTGCGGCCTGGGAAACAAGTTGCTCGCGCACCCGGGGATCGGCCAGCGCCCGGGCGATTTCCTGCTGCAGGCGTTCGACAATGGGACGCGGCGTGCCGGCGGGCGCGAATACGCCGATCCAGGACGTCATGGCATAGCCCGGCAGGGTTTCGGCCACGGTCGGAATATCCGGCGCGGCCGGAGAGCGTTCCGGGCCGGTCACGGCGATCGCGCGCAGCTTGCCGGACTTGATCAGGGGCTGGGCGATGACCAGGCTGTCGAAGGCCAGGTCGGCCTGTCCGCCGATCACGTCCGTGAGCGCGGGCAGGCTGCCCTTGTAAGGGATGTGCTGCATCTGCACGCCGGCCATCTCGTTGAACAGCTCGCCCGACATGTGCATGGACGTGCCGCTGCCGCCCGAGGCGCGGTTGAGCTTGCCGGGATTGGCCTTGGCATAGGCGATGAGGTCCGCCACCGAGTGGATCGGCAGCTTGGGGTTGACCACCACCACCAGCGGATACGACACGACCTGCGTTACCGCCGTGAAGTCCTTCAGCGGCTGGAACGGCATGGACTTGTAGAGGGTCTGGTTGATGGCGTTGGTGCCTATCGTGCCCATCAGGATCGTGTAGCCGTCCGGGGCCGACTTGGCCACGGCGTCCGCCCCGATGTTGCCGCCCGCCCCGGGCTTGGCCTCGACGATGACCGATACGCCCATGCTCTGCGTCATGCGTTCGGCCAGCAGCCGGGTGACGATTTCAGTGGGCCCGCCGGCCGCGGCGGGTACGACGAAGCGGATAGGTTTGCTGGGATAGGCCTCGGCCGCGCTGGCGGCGGAACTGGCCGCCACACCCGCCGCCAGGGCGCATGCGCCCAAGGCGCGCAATAGTCTCCTGCACATGGCATGTCTCCGTTATTGCGGGACGTACCGGGCGGGTGCCCTGGCCGACCCATCTAATTAACGAACAATTGTTCGCTAATTGGCATTTTATGAAGATTGGCGCGGATGTCAAACTACAATCGAGCCTCCAAAGACAAGACTGCCGACACATGGACACGACATTGCCGGAACCGAAAGAAAGGAAAGAGGAGTTTCTCGACAGCCTGGCCAACGGCCTGCAACTGCTGCAGATCTACGCCACCGGCGTGGCCAGCGTGACCGTGCAGGAAGCCGCGGAACAACTGGACGTGACCCGCGCGGCGTCGCGGCGCATTTTGCTGACGCTGGAAAAACTGGGCTATGTGCGGCAGGACGGCAGGAATTTCTCACCAACGCCCAAGGTCATGGACCTGGGCTATGCGTATTTCGCTTCGCTGAGCCTGCCCAAGCTGACCCGCGCGACCATGCGCGAAGTCGCGCAGACCGTGGGGGAAACCTGCTCGCTGGGCGTGCTGGACCGGCAACATGTCGTGTTCCTGGCGCGCGAGGAAGGCCCCAAGCTGCTCAAGCTGGACCTGTCGGTGGGCAGCCGCCTGCCCGCCTACGCCCATTCCCTGGGCCGCACGCTGCTATCGACCCTGGATGACGAGGCGCTCGACGCCTATCTGGAAAGCGCGGACCTGAAGCGCCTGACGCCCTACACGACAGTGTCGCGCAGCGCCCTGCGCAAGCTGATCCGGCAGGTGCGCCAGGACGGCTACTGCATTTCGGTCAGCGAATTGGTGGATGGTTTCGCGGGCGTGGCCGTGCCGCTGTACAACCATGAAGGCCGCGCGGTGGCAGGCCTGAGCGTCAGCATGGTGCTGGGCTCCCGCCAGCCCGACGAATTGAAGCAACAGCATCTGCCGGCCTTGCAGCGCGCGGCCGCCGCCATCCGCGACATGATGCCGCGCAGCACCATCTGATTCGGTGCCTGGCCGGGCGGCCTCAGCCGCCCTGCTCGCCCAGCAAGGCCTTCAGGCCGTCCTCGTCCAGCACCGCCACGCCCAGTTCCTGGGCCTTGGCGAGCTTGCTGCCGGAATCCTCGCCGGCCACCAGATAGGCCGTTTTCTTGGACACCGAGCCGCTGACCTTGCCGCCCGCCGCCTGGATGCGCATCGAGGCTTCTTCGCGCGTCCAATTGGGCAGCGTGCCGGTCAACACGAAGGTCTTGCCGGCCAGCGTCGTGGCTTGCGGCGCCGCCTCGGCCACGGGATTCACGCCCTGCGACTTCAGTTGTTCGATCACGTCGCGGTTGTGCTGCTCGGCGAAGAAACGGCGGATCGAAGCCGCCACCACCGGGCCCACGTCGGGTACGGAGGACAAGGCGTCTTCATCGGCGTCCATGATGGCGTCGATGCTGCCGAAATGGCGCGCCACGTCGCGCGCCGTGGTCTCGCCCACGTGGCGGATGCCCAGCGCGTACAGCAGGCGGTTCAAGCCGGGCGCGCGCGCCTTGTCGATGGCGGCCACCAGGTTGTCGGCGGACTTCTGGCCCATGCGGTCCAGGCCCACCAATTCCAGCGGACGCAGGCTGTACAGGTCGGCCAGGGTCTTGACCCGGCCGCTGTCGACCAACTGATCCACCAGTTTTTCGCCCAGGCCTTCGATGTCCAGCGCCTTGCGGCTGGCGGCGTGCCACAGCGTCTGCTTGCGCTGCGCGCCGCAGAACAAACCGCCGGTGCAACGCGCGATGGTCTCGTCTTCCAGGCGTTCGATGGCGGAGCCGCAAACCGGACAGGCCGTGGGCATGACGAATTCGCGGGCGTCGTCCGGGCGCTTTTCGAGCACCGGGCCGAGTACTTCCGGAATCACGTCGCCCGCGCGGCGCACGATGACCGTGTCGCCGATGCGTACGTCCTTGCGGCGGATCTCGTCTTCGTTATGCAGCGTGGCGTTGGTGACGGTCACGCCGCCGACGAACACCGGCTTCAGGCGCGCCACCGGCGTGATGGCGCCGGTGCGGCCCACCTGCACCTCGATGTCGAGCAAGGTGGTGGTGGCTTCCTCGGCGGCGAACTTGTGCGCCAGCGCGAAGCGCGGCGCGCGCGCGACGAAACCCAGCACCTTCTGCGCGGGCAGCGAATCCACCTTGTAGACCACGCCGTCGATGTCGTAGGGCAAGTCGGGCCGCAGCGCGCCGACCTTGGCGTAGAAAGCCATCAGGCCCTCGGCGCCGCTGGCGCGGTGGTTGTGCTTGACGTTGACCGGCAGGCCCAGCGAGGCCAGCCAGTCCAGCATGGCGCCGTGGGATTTCTCGGGCAATTGCGAGGCCTCGGCCACGCCGGCCGACGCTTCGGCGAACAAGCCGCCCTGCGAACCCGCCAGGCCCTGGACTTCGCCCCAGCCATAGGCGAAGAAGCGCAGCGGCCGCTTGGCGGTGATGCGCGGATCCAGCTGGCGCAGGCTGCCCGCGGCGGCATTGCGCGGATTGACGAAGACTTTCTCGTCGCGCTTGGCCTGGGCCTGGTTCAGCTTTTCAAAGTCGGCGCGATTCATCAGGACTTCGCCGCGGACTTCCAGCACCTTGGGGTACGCCCCCTTGAGCTGCAGCGGAATCGCCTTGATGGTGCGGATATTGGAGGTGACGTCTTCACCCGTCTGGCCGTCGCCGCGGGTGGCGGCCTGCACCAGGCGGCCGTCTTCGTAGCGCAGGCTGATTGCCAGCCCGTCCAGCTTGAGCTCGCAGAAGTAATCGGCTTGCTGCGCCGGCCCCAGCAGGCCCGCGCCGCGCAGCGTGTCGGTGACGCGGCGGTCGAAGGCCGTCACGTCTTCTTCGTCGAAGGCGTTGCCCAGCGACAGCATCGGCACCACGTGACGCACGCTGCCAAATGCCGAAACAGGCGCCGCACCCACGCGCTGCGTCGGCGACTCCGGCGTCACCAGCTCCGGATGCTCGGCCTCCAGGGCCTGCAGTTCGCGCATCAGCCGGTCGTACTCGGCATCCGATATCGACGGATCGTCGTAGACGTAGTAGCGGACGTTGTGCTGTTCGATTTCGGCGCGCAAGCGCGCCGCGGCCTGCGCCGCGTTTTCACCGCCAGACGCGCCGCTCATTTACGCAAACACCCTTAGGGCGCGCTCGCTGCCAGCGGGCAGGCCCGCTTGTTCGAGCTGGCCGAACAGCACCTGGAGACGCTCGTCGATGACCGTTTCCGAACCATCGGCCAGCGGCTTGCCCTGGTCGTCCACCAGGTCCGCGCGCAGACGGGCAGCCAGGTCGCGGCCCACATCGACCATGCGGCCGAAAGCGCGCTCGTCCGCCGGGCTGCAGGGCACGTCCAGCAGCAGGTACAGGCGTTCGATGCCGCCCATGCCGGCATCGAACGCCGCACCGTCGCCGCGCGCCAGCGTGAAGCGGGCTATGCCGTTGTCCGCCGGCCAGGCCAGGCGGCTGCCGTCGGCGACAAAGCCCAGGTCGCGCGCCACGGACAGGACTTCGGCGGCGGGCTGGGCCGTACCCAGCAGCAGGGTCAGGCCAACCTGGGTGTCCAGGGCGGCGCAGGTGTCGTCCAATCGGGCGCCCTGCTCCAGCACGGCCTGCTGGTCCGGGCCTTCGATGGTGGCGTCGAAACGCTCGGCCATGTCCTGGGCGCGGGCCCAGGCCTGCGACCATTCGATGGCGGTCAGCGGACCGCTGCGGTTGGCCAGCAGCACGGCCAGCTGCATGGACGCATAGGATTCGCCGGCGTGAACGCGCGCGCGGTGGCGGCGCTGATCGGTTTCGGCGAACACGCGCATGGGCTTGCGGCCCACGTGGCGCAGGCTTTGCATGTAGGGCAGCAGGTCGGCGCCGCGCACGGTGTCGGCGAAGTTGATCTCGATGACCACCTCGCAGGCGGGATCGGGTTCTTCGGTATCGTCGGCATCGCTGCCGGCATCGACCGGCGCCGGCTGACCGGACTGGGCACGGGCGCTCTCGCCGCCCATGCCGGGCTCGCGGCGCGACGCCGCTGCGCCCGCGGCCGGCGCAGCGCCTGCAGATGCCGCCCCCGCCCCCAACAGCGGATCCTGTTCGGTGGAGGGGAAATGGGTCTGCATCTTGCGCCGGACGCGCCGGTCCTGCCACCAGTTGAATCCCAGCACCAGCAGTATCAGCAATACGCCCAGGGCTATCAGCCCGATCTGCAAATCACTCATGTATAAATCCCGCGCCGAAACCCCGACGCCCTTCTGAATATTGGGTTTATGCCGCTTCGGAGGCCATCATCTGGACGGCCGAGTCTATGTCTACCGCAACGATACGCGAAACCCCTTGCTCTTGCATGGTTACACCGATCAGTTGCTTGGCCATCTGCATCGCGATCTTGTTGTGCGAGATGAACAGGAACTGGGTCTGCTCGCTCATGTTGGCGACCAGGTTCGCATAGCGCTCCGTGTTGGCGTCGTCCAGCGGCGCGTCCACCTCGTCCAGCAGGCAGAACGGCGCAGGGTTGAGCTTGAACAGCGCGAACACCAGGGCGGTCGCGGTCAGGGCCTTTTCGCCGCCGGACAGCAGGTGAATGGTGCTGTTGCGCTTGCCAGGAGGCTGGGCCATGACCTGCACGCCAGCGTCGAGAATTTCCTCGCCCGTCATGGTCAGCTTGGCCTCGCCGCCGCCGAACAGCTTGGGGAACAGCTCGCCGAAGTGGCCGTTGACGACGTTGAAGGTCTCTTGCAGCAGCTCGCGGGTTTCGCGGTCGATCTTGCGGATGGCGTCCTCGAGGGTCTCGATGGCGGTCATCAGGTCCTGGTGCTGCGAATCGAGGAAGCCCTTGCGCTCGCGCGAGGTGTTCAATTCATCCAGCGCCGCCAGGTTGACCGAGCCCAGGGCTTCGATCTGGCGCGAAATGCGGCTGACTTCGGACTGCAGCCAGCTGGCGCGGCGCCATTCATCGGGCTGGTTGGCCAGATCCTGGGCCAGCGCCTCGCGGTCGACCTCGCGCGCGTTCAATTGTTCGGTGAACTGCTCTTCGGCCAGGCGGGCGGCCTGTTCCTGCAGCTGCAGTTCCATGATGCGGGCGCGCCGCGGCTCCAGCGTCTGTTCCTGCTGCAGGCGGTCTTCGTCGGCGCCGCGCAGCAGGGCCGCCAGATTTTCCAGTTCCTGGCGCGCGCGCGACAGCGCTTCCTCGCGCTCGGCGCGCGCTTCCAGGGCGTCCTGCAGGCCGGCCTGGGACGCCGAGGCGTCCAGCTCGGCCAGGTCCACCATCAGCTGCTCCAGTTCGACGCTGCCGCGCTGGCTTTGGTCGGCCGCCAATTGCTGGTTGCGCTGTAGATCGGTAATGCGGACCTGGATGCCGCGTTCGGCAAATTCGGCTTCCTGGGCGGCGCGTTCCAGTTCGCGCAGGCCGGCGCGGGCCGCTTCGGCCTGGGCCGCCAGGGTTTCGCCGTCGATCTCGGCGTCGGCGAAACGGGATTGGTGTTCGGCCAGCTCCTCGTCCAGCGCCTCGAAGCGGGCCTCGGCCTCTTCGCGGGTAGCGCGCAGGTCTTCTTCCTGGACCTTGATCTCTTCCAGGTCCTGGCGCAGGCGCGAGGCGCGTTCGCCGGACTGCTCGGCCTGCTGCTGCAGGCGCGAGTGTTCCAGCTGGATGTCGTGCACCCGGCGGGTGACCTCGGCCACGCGCTGGCGCGCCGGGGCGATGGCCTGGGACACTTGTTGCCAGACGGCCTCGGCGCGGGCGACCGCGGCGCGCGCCTGGTCGGCGATCAGTTGCTGGGCCTTGATCTCGCGTTGCAGGTTCTCGATTTCCTGCTGGCGCGCCAACAGGCCGGCCTGCTCGGAATCGGGCGCATAGAAACGCACGCTGTGGGCGTCGACCAGATGGCCGGCCTTGACCACGCAGGCCCCGCCCGCGGGCAGGCTGGCGCGCATGGCCAGCGCCTGGGTCACGTCGGTGGCCGTGTAGATGCCGCCCAGCCACTCATTCAGCAGCGTACGCAGGTCGGGATCGGTGATGCGCAGCAGGCTGGCGAGCGAGGTCAGGCCGGCCGGCGCGGCGGGCGTCGGCGCGGCGGCCGGCAGCTGGTAGAAGGCCAGCCTGGCCGGCGGCGCATCCTCGGCGAAGGCGCGGGCCCAATCCAGGTTGCGCACTTCCATCGAGGCCATGCGCTCGCGCAGTGCGGCTTCCAGGGCGGTTTCCCAGCCCGGTTCGATGTGCAGCTTCTGCCACAAACGCGACAGTCCGGCCAGCTCATGCTTGGCCAGCCAGGGTTCCAGCGCCCCCTGCTTCTGCACGTCTTCCTGCAGCTTCACCAGGGCCGACAGGCGGGCTTCCAGGCGCGCCAGGTTCTGCACGTCGGTCTGGGCGGCGGCCTGGGCGCGGCTGCGCTCGGCATCCGCTTCCGGCACGCGGCCTTCCAGGGTAGCCAGCTCTTCCTGGGCTTCCTCGAGCTGGTCCTCGCCGGCGGCGCGGTCGCCAGCCAGTTGCTCCAGGCGCACCGGATCGGGACTGTGCAGTTCGCGCAGTTCCTGTTGCAAGCGTTCGCGGCGCTGCTCCAGCGCCTGCATCTGGCGGTCCGCGTCGCGCTGCGACTGGGCCACCAGGGCAAGATTCTGTTCGACGCGGGCCAGCGCGGCGCGCATCTCGTCGCGCCCGGAGGCGGCTTCGCGCACGCGCTGCTCCACGGCCGGCAGCGCGGCCTGGGCGTCCTCGGCCTTGGCGCGCGCCTCTTCCGTGCGGGCGGCGCCGGCGGCCAGGTCTTCCTCGGCCTGGGCGATCTGTTCGGTGCAATGCTCGCGCTGGGCGGTCCACTCGCCGATCTGCTGCTGCAGCTGATCGCGGCGCGCTTGCAGGCGGTTGCGGGAATCCACCACGTGACGGATTTCGGCTTCCAGGCGGCTGACTTGCGCGTTGGCCTCGTACAGCCCGCCCTGGGCGGTATGCACTGCATCGCTGGCGGCGTAGTGGGCCTGGCGGCGGGACTCCAGCGCGGCTTCGCCCGCCCGCAAGCCGGCGATGGCGGCTTCCAGTTCATTCTGGGCCTGCGCCATCTCCTGGGCTTTCTTGGCGCGCTCTTCGCGCGCCCCGGTTTCCTTCAGGAACCACAACGCATGCTGCTTCTTTTCGCCGTCGGCCTGGAGTTCGCGGTAGCGCGTGGCCACTTCGGCCTGCGCTTCCAGCTTCTCCAGCTGATTATTGAGTTCGCGCAGGATGTCTTCGACGCGGGTCAGGTTCTCGCGCGTGTCGGACAGGCGGTTCTCGGTCTCGCGGCGCCGTTCCTTGTAGCGCGACACCCCTGCCGCCTCTTCCAGGAACACCCGCAGTTCTTCGGGACGCGCCTCGATCAGGCGGTTGATCATGCCCTGGCCGATGATGGCGTAGCCGCGGGCGCCCAGGCCGGTGCCCAGGAAGATGTCGTGGATGTCGCGGCGGCGGACCTGCTGGTTGTTGACGAAGTAGCTGCTGGTGCCGTCGCGGGTCAGCACCCGGCGCACGGCGATTTCCGCGTAGGTGCTCCACTGGCCGGCGGCGCGCCCTTCGCTGTTGTCGAACACCATTTCCACCGAGGCCCGCGCAGCAGGCTTACGGTTGCCGGAGCCGTTGAAAATGACGTCCTGCATGGACTCGCCGCGCAGTTCCGAGGCCTTGGCCTCACCCAGCACCCAGCGCACGGCATCAATGATGTTCGATTTTCCGCAGCCATTGGGACCCACCACGCCCACCAGTTGGCTGGGCACGGGAATCACGGTGGGATCGACGAAGGACTTGAAGCCGGCGAGTTTTAGCTGAGTAAGACGCACAATACGATGACGACGGGGTGGGTTGAACGAAAGGCGTTAACGGACCTGCCGCACAGATTGCAAACCGGCCCCTGGGGGGCCGGCTTACACATGGGTCGTATGATACCGCAGGCAGTCTGTCCCCGAACGTCAGCAAGGGTCAAGGCGTGTTGTCCCTAAGGCTTGCCGGCGGTCAACCCGCGGGCAAACGCTCAATGGCCGCCGCCTGGGGTCCGGCTATACTCCCTGACACTTTTTTGCACGACACATAAATTTTCACGCGGACTGGCCGGGGCCAGGCCTGAGAACGGGGACATTCTTGAAACGTGGTTTCTATCTGGTCATGGCCGCGCAGGCCTTCTCGTCATTGGCGGACAACGCGCTGTTCATCGCAGCCATCGCCTTGATACAGGAACTGCATGGGCCGGACTGGATGGCGCCCATGATGAAGTGGTCGTTCGCGCTGGCTTACGTGGTGCTGGCCGCCTTTGTCGGGGCGCTGGCGGACTCCTTCCCCAAGGGCCGCGTGATGTTCTCCACCAATGCCCTGAAAGTGACCGGCTGCATGCTGATGTTCTCGTATGCCAGCATCGGCGTCGCCCCCGAGTACCAGACCTACCTGGTCTGCGCGGCCTACGGCATCGTCGGCATCGGCGCCGCGGCCTACTCCCCCGCCAAGTACGGCATCGTCACGGAAATGCTGCCCCCGGCCATGCTGGTCAAGGGCAATAGCTGGATCGAGGGCCTGACCGTCTTCTCCATCATCCTGGGCACGGTGCTGGGCGGCCTGCTGATCTCGTCCTCCGTTTCCACCGCCCTGCTCAGCCACTCCTTCATCGGCAAGCTGGTCCACACCCCGGCCGAGGCCGCGATCCTGGTCATCGCCTTCGTGTACCTGCTGGCGGCGCTGTGCAACCTGCTGATTCCGCACACCCACGTGCGCTACCCGCCGCAGCAGAAGAACCCGGTGCGGCTCATCCGCACCTTCTGGGGCTACGTCCGTGTGCTGTGGAAAGACAAGCTGGGCCAGATCTCGCTGGCCGTCACCACCCTGTTCTGGGGCGCGGGCGCCACGCTGCAGTTGATCGTCATCGAATGGGGCCGCAGCCACCTCGGATACCAACTGGACAAGGCCTCGATGCTGATGGGCGTGGCCGCGCTGGGCACCGTTGTCGGCTCCATCCTGGCGGGCCGCATTCCGCTGCGCCGCGCGCTGGCCGTGTTGCCGGTCGGCGCCGCCATGGGCCTGGTCGTGCTGCTGATGCCGCTGGTCTACTCGCCCTGGAGCGTCTACCTGCTGCTGCTGATCACGGGCGGCCTGGCCGGCTTCTTCGTGGTGCCGATGAACGCGCTGCTGCAGCACCGCGGCCACGTGCTGCTGTCGGCCGGCCACTCCATCGCCGTGCAGAACTTCAACGAACAGCTCAACATCCTGCTGATGGTGGCCATGTACACGCTGCTGCTGTGGCTGCAGCTGCCCATCAACATCATCATCGTGATCTTCGGCACTGTGGTCGCGGTGCTGATGGTGGTCTTCATGCGCTGGAGCAAGCGCAACCTGCAGGCCAATCCCGAACTGCACGACCAGATCGGCCAGGAAGGCCATGGGCGCGCGCTGGACTCCACGCACTAGGCGCGCAATTCCGCTGCAATGAAAAAACCGGGCTTGCGCCCGGTTTTTCTTTGCCCCACGACCATGGAGCCAGGCTCAGGCCAATTGCGCCACGGCCAGGCGCAGGTCCTGCCAGGCGCGCGCCTTCTCGCTGGGGCTGCGCAGCAGGTAGGCGGGGTGGTAGCTGACAACCACCGGAATCTCCCGCCCTTCGTCGGTCTTCAACTGGTGGATACGGCCGCGCAGGCTGCCGATGGTCGCGTCCGTGCCCAGCAGCGTCTGGGCCGCGAAACGGCCCAGCACCAGGATCCGCTCCGGCTTGAGCAGCGCGATCTGGCGCATCAGGTAGGGACTGCAGGCCGCGATTTCCTCGGGCTTGGGATTGCGATTGCCAGGCGGCCGGCACTTGATGACGTTGGTGATGAACACGTCGCGCTCGCGGCTCATGGACACCGACGACAGCATGGCGTCCAGCAACTGGCCCGAGCGGCCCACGAAGGGCTGCCCTTGCCGGTCCTCTTGCTCGCCAGGCGCCTCGCCCACCACCAGCCAGCGCGTGGGCTGGCCGCCGTGACCGAAGACCGCGTTGCGGCGGCCCTTGCACAGCCCGCAGGCGGAACAGGCCACGACCTGATCGTGCATTTCTTCCAGCGTGGAATTCCGGATCGCTTCTGCCACCGGCACGGGAGGCGGAAGCGCTGCCTCGGCCTCGGCCTTGGGAGCTGGCGGCGGCGGCGGGCCTTTGCGGTTCAGGATCGACGTCGGTATTCCGGCACGACCAGGAGTCGGTTCCGCAGGCGCCGCTACGGCGGCGGGCGCTGCCTCGCGCGCCGGGACGGCAGCGACCGGCGCGACAGCCGCAACGGGCTGCGGCGCAATCGGCGCCTCAGCTACGGGAATCTGCGCCGCAGCCGGCAAAACCGGCGTCGAAACAAGGACTTGCGTCTCGGCCGTCGGCCTGCTGGGCGCAGGGGCCGGACGCAGCCACAGCCGCTCCATGCCGATCTCGCGCAACCAGATGCGCTGCAGCGGATTGACCCGGGGCGCGGCCGGCGGCGGCGCTGCGTTGGGCTGGCTCATGCCGCCGCTCCATCCGCCGCAAAGCGCTTCTGCATGACCAGGGCATCTTCCCTGCCGCCTTTCTCGGCCGGGTAATAGCCTCGGCGCACGCCGATTTGCAGATACCCGTGCCGTTTGTAGAAACTGATGGCCGACTCATTGGAGGGGCGCACCTCCAGCAGCACGCCCTCCATGCCGCGTTCGCGCGCCTGCTGCTCGCACCAGTCCAGCAGCAAGCCGCCCAGGCCCTGGCGGTGCAGCGGTTTGGCCACCGCGATCACCAGCAGGTGCGCCACGTCGGGCGCGAACATGAGCACGCAAAACCCCGCCAGCTTGCCTTCGCGCCGCAGCGCCCAGGCGCCGTAGCCTGCCGCCAGGGCGTCCGCGAAATTGCCGCGCGTCCAGGGGAAGGCCTGCACGTGCGCCTCCAGCGCCACGACCTCGTCCAGGTCGGCGTCGGTCATTGGTTGAGGCACCGAGGGAACCAGCGAAGGCCGGGCTTTCGGATTACCGCCTTCGCCGCGCATGCGCTCGGCCGTGGTGAATGCCACCTTGTCGCGCACGTAGAGCGGCGCGGCCAGCTCGGGCGCCACGGCCTCGCCCCGCAACCAGCCCTGCCGCCCCAAACGGGCGACGCTGGCCGCTTCCGGGCGCCTGGCGTCCGCGCGGCGCCAGGCGCCGGGATATTCCATTTCGGACGCGTAGGCATCCCAGGCATCGCCGGCCAATACCGGTTCCAGCGGCAGGCCCGCGCGCGCCGACCAGGCCGGCAGGTGATGGGCGGTCCATGGCACGACTTCGGCCGCCGCGATCAGCAAGGGCGCCTGCAGGACTTCCCAAGAGATTTCGCCATCTGAAATGTTCGCCTGGCGGTAGACGGCCAGATAGACCTCGTTCATGCGGGCGTCCAGCGCCACCACGATCGCGCCCGCCGGGGTGGTCTCCACCTGTGCGGCGACCGCCTGATGAGAGACAATGGGAACAACGGGGATGCCCAGGCCGAGGCCCATGCCTTGCGCCACTCCGCAGGCCACCCGCAGGCCGGTGAATCCGCCCGGACCCTGGCCAAAAGCCACCGCGTGCAAGGCGGCTGGCGCCAGTCCGGACGCCGCCAGCAACTCGTTGGCCATGGGCAGGAGCCGTTCCGCGTGCTCCTGGGAGCCTTCATGTTCCCTGACGCTGACCTCCAGGCGGCCATCGACCGCCCGCAACAGAGCCACGCCGCAACGGGACGAAGAAGTTTCCAAAGCCAGCAGGTTTAGTTCCATAGATGCAGATTGTACGAAATACCGCGACTCCGCCCCCGGTTATCAGGGGGATGCGAGGGGGATTTCAACCATGGTTCGCAATGTGTAATATCT
The DNA here is from genome assembly GCF_014490035.1 of Achromobacter xylosoxidans. Taxonomy (NCBI): domain Bacteria; kingdom Pseudomonadati; phylum Pseudomonadota; class Betaproteobacteria; order Burkholderiales; family Alcaligenaceae; genus Achromobacter; species Achromobacter xylosoxidans. The sequence continues at coordinate 5,224,155 of NZ_CP061008.1, forward strand.
TGTGAACGCCCACTAGCCGCTGGTTCTTGCCACTGTTACATTTCCGGCCATGAATACGCAAAACACCACCCCCACCCGAAAAATCCTCGTCGTCGACGATGATCCGCGCTTGCGCGATTTGCTGCGTCGGTACTTATCCGAACAGGGATTCAACGTTTTCGTTGCCGAAGACGCCAAAGAGATGGGCAAACTCTGGCAACGCGAGCATTTCGACCTGCTCGTGCTGGATCTGATGCTGCCTGGAGAAGATGGCCTGTCCATCTGTCGCCGGCTGCGCGGTGGTCACGACAATACCCCCATCATCATGCTGACGGCCAAGGCGGAAGAAATCGACCGCATCGTCGGCCTGGAAATGGGTGCGGACGACTACCTGTCCAAGCCGTTCAACCCCCGGGAACTGCTGGCGCGGATCAACGCGATCCTGCGCCGCCGCGGCACCGAGGAACACCCCGGCGCCCCCAGCCAGGAAAACGAGTCCATCGCCTTCGGCCCCTACACGCTGAACCTGTCCACCCGCACGCTCACGCGCAACGGCGAACAGGTGCCCATCACCACCGGCGAATTCTCGGTGCTGAAGGTGTTCGCACGCCACCCCAAGATCCCGCTGTCGCGCGACAAGCTCATGGAACTGGCGCGCGGCCGCGAATACGAAGCCTTCGATCGCAGCCTGGACGTGCAGATCTCGCGCCTGCGCAAGCTGATCGAACCGAATCCGTCCAAGCCCGTATTCATCCAGACCGTCTGGGGTCTCGGATACGTGTTTGTGCCGGACGGTGGTAGCTGACCGACTCGCCCGCCCCGGGCAGGAGCGCAGCCTCGTGCCCCGCTTGCGCAGAACCTTCAGGAACCTGACATCACGTTTGCGGCTCGGCTTGTTCGGCCGCACGTTCCTGTTGCTCGCCGCGCTGATGCTCGTCAGCCTGGGCGCGTGGCTACAAGTATTTTTCAGCATGGAGCTGGGACCGCGCGCCAATCAAATGGCGCAGCGGGTGATCACGGCCGTCAATATCACGCGCACCGCGCTGATCTACTCGCATAACGACGAGCGCAGCAAGCTGCTGCTGGACTTGGCCACCAACGAAGGCATCCAGGTCTATCCGCGCGAAGTCACCGACTTCGCCGAAGCCCTCCCCGACGACGATTACTGGCAACGCGTTGCCCAGCACATCCGCACGCGCTTCGGCCCGGAAACGCAGATTGCCTGGGGCGTCAACCAGGTGCCCGGCTTCTGGGTCAGTTTCCAGATAGAGAAAGACCTTTACTGGCTGGTGTTCGAGCGCGAGCAGATCGGCCTGACGGGCGGGATCGAATGGCTGGGCTGGGGCGCCACGGCGCTATTGCTGTCGCTGGTGGGAGCCGCGGTCAGCGTGGGCTTCGTCAACCGGCCGCTATCGCGGCTGGCCCGGGCCGCCCAGGTGCTGTCGCGGGGCGAAACTCCCGCTGCCCTGCCCGAGCAGGGACCGCTGGAGATCCGCGACCTGAACGCCTCGTTCAACCGCATGGCCAAGGACCTGAGACAGGCGGAGGCCGACCGCGAGCTGATGCTCGCGGGGATCTCGCACGACCTGCGCACGCCGCTTGCGCGCATGCGACTCGAGATCGAGTTGAGCGGCGTGTCCGAGGACGCCCGCCAGGCCATCGACGAAGACCTGGGCCAGATCGACCACAGCATCGGCCAATTGATGGAGTACGCGCGCCCCGCCGGCACCTTGCCGCAGCTGGCCACGGACATCTCCGCGGTGCTGGCCGAGCTCTACGAACGCGAACGCAGCCATACCGCATCCCTGGGCGGGGAGCTGGACGCCACGCTGGAACCGGGCCTGCGCGCCCGCATCACGGCGCTGGACCTCAAGCGCATCGTCAGCAACCTGATCGAGAACGCGCGACGCTACGGCCGTTCCGCCGACGGCATGGCGCATCTGGTCATGACACTGCAAGCTGAAGGCTCCATGATCGTGATCGAGGTGTCCGACCGCGGTCCCGGCATCGCGCCGGAAGACGTCGACCGCCTGCTGCGGCCGTTCTCGCGCGGCGAGGCGGCACGCACCGGCGTCAGCGGCGCGGGTCTCGGCCTGGCCATCGTCGAACGCCTGCTCAAGCACGTGGGCGGCTCGCTGCGCATGCTGCCGCGCGAGGGCGGCGGCCTGACCGCAAGGATAGAGTTGCCCAAAGCAAAGTTTAGGAATTATCAATTAGACAACGAAAATCCATAGCGTAGAATTAAGGTTTGAGGCGCAGCCTTAATTCCACCAACAACTGGGAGTAAACATGAAAACTGTTGGCGACAAACTCGAACCCTTCAAGGTCACCGGCGTCAAGCCCGGCTTCAACCAGCACGAAGAAAACGGCGTGTCGGCGTTTGAAGACATCACCGAAAGCTCGTTCCCCGGCAAGTGGAAGGTCATCTACTTCTACCCGAAAGACTTCACGTTTGTTTGCCCGACCGAAATCGTCGGCTTCAACAAGCTGGCCAAGGATTTCGAAGACCGCGACGCCGTCCTGCTGGGCGGTTCGAGCGACAACGAATTCGTCAAGCTGGCCTGGCGCCGTGAGCACCCGGACCTCAACAAGCTGGGTCACTACCAGTTCGGCGACACCACCGGCGCCCTGATCGACCAGCTGGGCGTGCGTGAAAAGGGTGCTGGCGTTGCCCTGCGCGCCACCTTCATCGTTGATCCGGACAACACGATCCAGCACGTTTCGGTGAACAACCTGAACGTCGGCCGTAACCCGGAAGAAGTTCTGCGTCTGCTCGACGGCCTGCAAACCGACGAGCTGTGCCCGTGCAACCGTACGGTTGGCGGCGCCACGCTGTAATTTCCAGCCCGGCCCGGGACCCGATTGCGGGTCCTGCGCTGGGCTTTAACTGCTCTAGATTATAGGTAAAAGCTATGGAATTTCTTACGACCATTAAGGAACAACTGCCGGATTGGGCCAAGGACATCCGCCTGAATCTGGACGCCGTGATCGCCCGCTCGACCCTGGCTCCCGAAGATGCCGTCGGCGCCGCCCTGTCCGCTGCCTATGCCGCGCGCAGCCCGGTGCTGGTCGAAGCCTTCAAGAGCGGCCTGTCGGAAGGCGACGCCAACGCCGCGCTGACGGCCTCTGCCCTCATGGGCATGAACAACACCTGGTATCCCTACGTCGAAATGACCGGCGACGCCCAACTGAAGAGCCTGCCGGCCCAGTTGCGCATGAACGCCTACGCCACCCACGGCGGCGTGGAGAAGAAGCGCTTCGAGCTGTTCGCCCTGGTGGCCTCCATCATCGGCAAGTGCCATTTCTGCGTAGCCTCGCACTACGAGAACCTGAAGAACGACGGCCTGTCGACCGAACAGCTGCGCGACGCCGGCCGCATTGCCGCCGTGGTCAACGCCGCCGCCCTGGCGCTGGCTGCCCAAGGCAAGTAAACGGCCCCGCGCAATAAAAAACCCGCCTGCGGCGCATGCCGCAGGCGGGTTTTCTTATGCAGGGCTGTCGATCGCTTATTTCTTCGGCATGCTCGACGTGGTCGGCAGGCCGTTGGCGACCCAGGCCTCGACGCCGCCGCGGTACCAGTACACGGTCCAGCCCAATGTGCCGGCGCGCAACGCCGCGTTGTAGGCGGAACGATCGTTCATGCCTGCGCCCAGGATCACGACGGGCGCCTTGCGATCGCCACCGTTGTTCTTCAACAGCCAGGCGTCGAAGCCTTGTTGCAGGTGATCCGTGACGCTGCCGTCCGAACCCGCATCTGTCAGCGGATAACCGATGGGCACCGTGTCGCGCAGCCCGCTGGTGTCGACGATCAGGAGATTCTTGTCCTTCTTGATCATCCCGACCAGGTCGGCGGTCGTGATCACCTGGGCCCGGTAGATCTTGTTGGGCGTCGGCCCCTTGTACGGCGCGGTGAACAGCATGGTCGTGGCGGGCACGCCAAAGTCCTTCAGCTCGTCGATGGCGCTGGCAGGCAGGCCCTGCCCCGGCGCCGGCTGCTGACGCGGCGGGGCCGAGCCTGGGGCGCCGCCGCCCTGGGCCGCGACCTCGCCGCCCACGGTGCCCATCTCGATGTCGGAAATCATCACCGCGATGTTTTCGATCAGTTCGTAGCACATGGTGATCGAGCCTTCGCGCGGGCTGTACCAGGCATTGAGCTGGCCGCAGTCCTTGAACACCACGTTGACCGGGCGCGGCAGCACGTAGCGCTCGCCCAGCAGCTTGATGTTGTTCGAGATCGCTTCGGACAGATTGTTCGCAAACAAGTTGCCGATCTTGCGCTTGGACGGCTGGAACACCACCTTCACCGGCGCGCCGGGCGCATTCGCCGGCTGCTGGCCTTCGGGCGTCCAGGTGCCCACGCGCGTGTGAGGCGCCAGGATCTTGTTCCAGGCGCGGTTCTGCTTGTTGAATTCATCCGCGCAACGCGCCCGGGTCCGGTCCTCCAGCCCGACGTGTTTGGCAATGGACTCGAACACGGCGGGGTTGCCGCCGTACATGATGCAGAGCATGTTGCGAAAACGCTTCAGGTCGCCAGTGTGCTCGTCTTGCCAGGCCGAGGAGGCGTCGGCTCCCCTGCGCTCGGCCACCTTGCCGCTGTAGTACCACTGCAAGGCCGCGTACTTTGCCGCGTCCTGCGCCATGGTGTTCACTTCCTTGTTGTCCGACGGATACATGGTCGGCTCGACGATCTGCAGCGCCGAGTAGATGTCGACCGCGTCCTCTTCCGCCCCCGTCGAGGGCAGCTCCAGCTCGCCGATCAGGGCGTGCCCGAACTCGTGCATGAAGATGCTGCGCATGATGCCGATGTACACCGACACGATGCGCATGGTGTCGCCGCCAAAGCGCGGATAGGGACCCTCTCCCGGCAGGGCCGGGTTGTAGTCGCCGCCGCCCTGTCCAGCGGCCGGAGCCTGCGCCTGGGGCTTTTGCGCCGTGCCCCCGCCTGCGTTGCCGCCGCGCGCGGGCAAGGTCCCGGCAGCCGCCGGCGCCGCGCCGGATTGGCCGCCAGTCATCGTGATCTTGAAGTCGGCGACGCCGAAGGTGCCTACGTCGTAGGCCATGATGCCCAGTTCAGAACTCGTGGCGGGCTCATTGCTGACATCCCCGATCTGCTGGCCGTTGACGATGAAACGGGCCGCGCCCGGCAGCTCGACCACTCTGATGCGGTCGGAACCGTCCAGCTTCGCAATGTTGGGCAGCGACGCGATGTCACGGCGGTTCTGCCCCTGCAGACAGAACAGCAGTGTGTTCTTGTCGGCCGTGAGTTCGAGCAGGCACAGGCTCTTGTTGGCGCGGTTGCTCAGCGCCACGCCGATGGACGCTTTCGGATTCGGAGACTTGACGACCACATTGACGTCGGTCACCCGGCCCGATTCCGGCGCCGGCCCGACATTCATGTACAGGGTCTGTTCGCTGTCGGCCTTGTTCGCGTTGTGCAGGGTGAACCATCCATCCTGCACGCCAGCGGTCCAGCCCTCCAGCATCTGCTGCTTGACCGCACCGGCCAGCGGGCCCAACTGCTGCTCGTACTGCGCATGCGCGGGCAGGCTTACCGCGCTGAAGATGGAAGCCAGGGCGATGCCACGTAAATGCATCCGAATGTCTCAGTAGTCGAATTGAAGTAGCGCAGAATATGCCAGATCAATTCGACCCGCTTATTCATTTGTTAAAGATGTATCCAAACTAAATGAACAGCGGAAAAGCGCATTCGGCCGTGGTGCCGCGGAACCCTCGCGCGAGCTAGGAAGCCGCGCGCGCCAGCAAGGCCACCACCGTCGCCGCGATGCCTTCCTTGCGGCCCAGGTACCCCAGGCCCTCGTTGGTCTTGGCCTTGATGTTGACCTCGGTCTCGGCCAGCCCGGTATCCGCGGCGATGTTCTTCACCATGGCCGGCGCGTGCGGACCGATCTTGGGCGCCTGCGCGTGCAGCGTGGCGTCGATGTTCACTGGCGTCCAGCCAGCGGCGCGCACGCGCGCCATGGCCTCGCGCAGCAGCACGCGGCTATCGGCGCCCTTGAAGGCCGGGTCGGTATCCGGAAAGTGCCGGCCGATATCGCCCAGGCCGGCGGCGCCCAGCAGCGCGTCGGTAATGGCGTGCAGCAGCACGTCCGCGTCCGAATGCCCCAGCAAGCCATGCGTGTGGGGGATCGTGACGCCGCCGATGATCAACGGGCGCCCCTCGACCAGCGCATGCACGTCGAAACCCTGGCCGACGCGGAAAGGAATACTCATAGCCATTTTTCCATCAGTTCGAAATCGTCCGGCCATGTCACCTTGAAATTGCGCATGGCGCCGGGCACCAGCAGCGGCGCGTAACCTGCCGCCTCGATGGCCGAGGCCTCGTCGGTGACGGCCGCGCCGCTCACGGAGGCCGCCGTCAGCGCATCGCGCAGCACGCCGGCCCGGAACATCTGCGGGGTCTGCGCCAGCCACAGGCCGTTGCGGTCCAGCGTGCGCTCCACGCGCTCGTGGCCGCCCTTGACGGTGTCCGCCACGGGCAGCGCCAACAGGCCACCCACGGGGTCCGCCAGGCAGGCGTCGATCAGCCGGCCCAGCGCGGCCGCAGGCAGCCCAGGGCGCGCAGCATCGTGCACCAGCACCCAGGTATCGTCGGCCACGCCGCTGTCGGCCAGCGCACCCGCCACGGTATCCGCACGCGTCGCGCCGCCGCAGGCGCGCCACACGGTGCGCGGCAGGCCGGCCAGCGCCGCATCCACCCAGCCGTCGCCGGGCGTCACGGCCACCCGCACCTGCGAGATGCGTTCATCGGCCAGCAACGCGCATACTGCGTGGCGCAGCATGGGCTGTCCAGACAGCGGACGGTATTGCTTGGGCACGGTTTCATGCCCGGGCCGGCTGGCGCGGGCCCCTACGCCCGCAGCGGGCACGATTGCAATGAGGGAGGCAGACATGGTGCGGTGATTTTATAATCTTCCGCTTGATGCCTGCTTCCAGCCTGATGCCAGCCCCCTCCGCCCCCGCTACCTTCGCGCCTCCCGTCCCCGCCACGGCCCCCACTCTGTCCGCGCTGAAGGCCGGCGCGCGCTATGCGCAGCCGCGCCCGCCAGGGTCCGGCGACGCCTGGCTGCTGGCGGATCTGGCGCGGCAGGCCTCGGCGCCGCTGGTCATCCTGACCGCCGAGCCGGTCGAGGCCCAGCGCCTGGCCGAGGAAATCCAGCTGTTCGCCCCGGACCTGCGGGTGCGCCAGTTGCCCGACTGGGAAACGCTGCCCTACGACGCCTTCTCGCCGCACCAGGACCTGATTTCGGAACGCCTGCACACGCTGCACTCGCTGATGACCAAGTCGGTGGACGTGCTGACCGTGCCGATCACCACGGCGCTGTACCGGCTGGCGCCGCCCTCTTTCCTTGCGGCCTACACCTTTTCCTTCAAGCAGAAGGACAAGCTCAACGAAGCCGCGCTGCGCGCCCAGCTGACCCTGGCCAACTACAACCACGTCACCCAGGTGACGGCGCCCGGCGAGTTCTGCCTGCGCGGCGGCCTGATCGACCTGTTCCCCATGGGCTCGGTGGTGCCCTACCGCCTGGACCTGTTCGACGACGAGATCGAGACCATCCGCAGCTTCGACGTGGACACGCAGCGCAGCCTGTACCCGGTGCGCGAAGTGCAGCTGCTGCCCGGCCGCGAATTCCCGATGGACGAAGACGCGCGCAACCGCTTCCGGGCGCGCTTCCGTGAAGTCTTCGAAGGCGATCCTTCGCGCGCCTTGCCTTACAAGGACATCGGCAACGGCATTCCGTTCGCCGGCGTCGAGTACTACCTGCCGCTCTTCTTCGAGGAAACGGCGACCCTGTTCGACTACCTGACGCAAGGCACGGTCACCGTCACCGTAGGCGACATCGACGATGCCATCCAGCGCTTCAACCAGGACACCTCCAGCCGCTACGGCTTCCTCAAGAGCGACCGCGAACGGCCGGTGCTGCCGCCGTCCGAACTGTTCCTGGACAACGAGACGCTCTACGCGCGGCTGAAGGACTTCCGTCGCCTGTCGCTGACCGCCGGCCAGCCGCACCCGGACTTCCGCGCGGCGCCTGATGTGAGCGTGGCGCGGCGTTCTGAAGATCCCATCGCCAAGCTGCGCGCGCTGGTGCAGGCCGGCCAGACACGCGTGCTGCTGTGCGCCGACTCCGCCGGCCGGCGCGAGACCCTGGTGCAGATGCTCAACGAGTTCGGCGTCACACCGGACGCACAGCCCGACACCATCGAAGCCTTCCTCGCCTCGGACGCCCATTTCGGCATCGTCGCCGCGCCGCTGTCCACCGGCTTCGGGCTGCCCCAGGCCAATCTGGCCTTCCTCACCGAAAACGACCTGTACCCGGGCCTGGCCACCACCGGCCGCCGCGGCAAGCGCGACCAGGAACGCGCCAGCAACGTCGAAGCCATGGTGCGCGACCTGTCCGAGCTGCGTGCAGGCGACCCCGTGGTCCATGCGCAGCACGGCATCGGCCGCTACCACGGCCTGGTCAACATGGACATGGGCGAAGGCGGGATGGAATTCCTGCATCTGGAGTACGCCAACGGCAGCACGCTGTACGTGCCGGTGTCGCAGCTGCACGTGATCGCCCGCTACAGCGGCGCCGATCCGGAAGCCGCGCCCCTGCACCAGCTGGGCTCCGGCCAATGGGACAAGGCGCGCCGCAAGGCCGCCCGCCAGGTCCGCGACACCGCCGCCGAGCTGCTGGCGCTGTACGCCCAGCGCGCCGCGCGCGAAGGCTACGCCTTCAACCTGCCGCTCAACGACTACCAGGCCTTCGCCGAGGGCTTCGGCTTCGAGGAAACAGCCGACCAGGCCGCCGCCATCGAGGCCGTCATCGCCGACATGACCTCCGGCCGCCCCATGGACCGCCTGGTCTGCGGCGACGTGGGCTTCGGCAAGACCGAGGTCGCGCTGCGCGCCGCCTTCCTGGCCGTGGCCAACGGCAAGCAGGTCGCCCTGCTCTGCCCCACCACGCTGCTGGCCGAACAACATGCGCAGACCTTCTCCGACCGCTTCGCCGACTGGCCCGTGAAGGTCGTGGAGCTGTCGCGCTTCCGCTCGGCCAAGGAAGTTTCCGCCGCCATCGAAGGCATCAACGACGGCCGCGTGGACATCGTCATCGGCACCCACAAGATCCTGTCCAAGGACGTGAAATTCAAGCGCCTGGGCCTGGTCATCATCGACGAGGAACACCGCTTCGGCGTGCGCCAGAAGGAAGCCTTGAAGGCGCTGCGCGCCGAGGTCGACGTGCTGACGCTGACCGCCACGCCCATTCCGCGCACGCTGGGCATGTCGCTGGAAGGCATCCGCGACTTCTCCGTCATCGCCACCGCGCCGCAAAAGCGCCTGGCCATCAAGACCTTCGTGCGGCGCGAGGACGGCAGCACCCTGCGCGAAGCGCTCTTGCGCGAACTCAAGCGCGGCGGCCAGTGCTATTTCCTGCACAACGAAGTCGAGACCATCCACAACCGCCGCGCCCGCCTGGAAGAACTGGTGCCCGAGGCCCGCATCGCCGTGGTCCATGGCCAGATGCCCGAGCGCGAGCTGGAACAGGTGATGAAGGGCTTCTACCAACAGCGCTACAACGTGCTGTTGTGCACCACCATCATCGAAACCGGCATCGACGTGCCCAGTGCCAACACCATTGTGATCCACCGCGCCGACCGCTTCGGGCTGGCCCAACTGCACCAGCTGCGCGGCCGGGTCGGGCGCTCGCACCACCAGGCCTACGCCTACCTGCTGACGCCCGGCGAGGACGCCATCACCAACAACGCCAAGAAGCGCCTGGAAGCCATCCAGGCCATGGAAGAGCTGGGTTCGGGCTTCTACCTGGCCATGCATGACCTGGAGATCCGCGGCACGGGCGAAGTGCTGGGCGATTCGCAGTCCGGCAACATCCAGGAAGTGGGCTTCTCGATGTACAACGAGATGCTCAACGAAGCCGTGCGCGCGCTGCGCGCCGGCGAAGAACCCGACCTGGACGCGCCCTTCAACCTGGCCTGCGAAGTCAACCTGCACGCCCCGGCGCTGCTGCCGTCCGACTATTGCGCCGACGTCCATGCGCGCCTGGGCATCTACAAGCGCCTGGCGCACGCCGCGGACGAAGACGACCTGATCCACATCCAGGAAGAACTGATCGACCGCTTCGGCAAGCTGCCCGAGGCCGCGCAGACGCTGCTCGCCACGCACCGCCTGCGCCTGGCCGCCCAGCCCCTGGGCATCGTCAAGATCGACGCCAGCGAAACCCAGGCGCTGCTGCAATTCGGCCCCAAGACCTCGGTCGACCCCGGCAAGATCATCGAACTCGTGCAGCGCCAGCGTCACATCAAACTGGCGGGACAGGATAAATTGCGGGTTGAGATCAAGGCCGCGCAGATTCCGGCCCGCGCCGACGCCGTGCGCGCCGTGCTGCGCGCCTTGAAGTAACCGTCAAACCACACTGATTTTTATGACTACCCATCACCTTGTCGTCCAATCCCCCGGCCTGACCGTGGAACACGCCGAACAGCTGGCAGCCCTGGCCCAGGCGCAAGGCGTCGCACGCATCAGCGCCACCGCCGCCCGCCTGCTCGACGTACAACACGACGATGCCACCCGCGCCGAGGTCGTCGGCTGGGCCGAACGCCACGGCGTCGACACCGCCTTCCTGTCCGCCGGCCTGAAGCTGTCGGGATGCAAGGTGCTGGCCATGGACATGGACTCCACGCTGATCAACATCGAATGCATCGACGAGATCGCCGGCGTGGCGGGCCTGAAGGACAAGGTCTCCGAAATCACCGAGGCCGCGATGCGCGGCGAGATCAAGGACTTCTCCGAAAGCCTGCGCCGCCGCGTCGCCCTGCTCGAAGGCGTGCCGGCCGATGCGCTGGAACAGGTCTATACGGAAAAGCTGCGCCTGAATCCCGGCGCCGAACGCCTGATTTCCACCGCCCAGGCCGCCGGCATCAAGGTGCTGCTGGTCTCCGGCGGCTTCACCTTCTTCACCGAACGCCTGCGCCAGCGCCTGAACCTGGACAGCGCGCACGCCAACACCCTGGAAATCGCCAACGGTGTGCTGACCGGCAAGGTCCTGGGCGACATCCTCGACGCCGACGCCAAGGAAGCCCACCTGCGCGAGTTCGCCCGCCAGCACGGCGCCTCCCAGGAGCAGATCATCGCCATGGGCGACGGCGCCAACGACCTGAAGATGCTGGGCATCGCCGGCTTCCCCGTCGCCTACCACGCCAAGCCGCTGGTGCGTCAGCAGACGCGCTACGCGCTGAATGTGTCGGGACTGGACGGGGTGCTGAACTGGTTCGAGAGCTGAACGCGTCACGCCCGGCGCCTGTGCCTGCAGCCGGCGGGCGAGCATGAAAAAAGCCACCTCGCGGTGGCTTTTTCATTGCAGCGGCGTATCAGTACCGCACGCGCAGCGAGAGCAGCGCCGCCCGGCCCGTGCCCAGCGCCGCGTAGTGCGCCGCATAGGCCTTGGTGTAGTAGGTTTCGTCGAAAATATTCAGCACATTCAACTGCGCCGACATATGGTCGTTGAATTCGTACGCGGCCATGGCGTCGAAGCGCCAGTAGGAAGGCACCCAGCGCGCCTTGGGCGTGCCGTCGGCGTTCTTGGTCGCGTCCGAATTGCCGTACACCTTGTCCACGTAGTAGGCGCCGCCGCCGACCGTCAGCTTCGGCAGCACCTTGTAGGTGGTCCACAGGCTGAAGGCATTGCGCGGCGTGTTGGGCAGGTCCTGGCCCACGGCGCCGCTGTTGTAGGCGCCCTTGGTCATTTCGCTGTCCATGAAGGTGTAGCCGCCGAACACGTTCCACTTGGGCGTGATGCTGCCCGAGAAGCCCAGTTCGATGCCGCGCACCTTGGCCTCGCCGACCTGCGCGGTCTCGGTGGCCGAGACCGCGACGCTGGTGTTCTTGCGAATGTCCTGGAAAGCCGCCGCCGACAACGTCAGGCGATCATCGAACACCTGCCACTTCGTGCCCAGTTCGACCGTACGGCTCTTCTCAGGCTCCAGCGACTGGTTCGTGACCGACACGGCATCGCTGATCGCGCTGGAGGCGATGGCGGACGGCGTGGACGAAGTTCCGTAAGTGGCGTAGATGGTACCGTTGGGCGCGGGCTTGTATGCCAAGCCAACCTGGTAGTTAAAGAGGTTGTCCTCGCGGCTGGTACTGTAGAACGCCGGCGTGCTGGCCGGGTCATTGCGGCCCTTGGCGATGTTGCTGCCGCTGGTACGGTAATTGTCCCAACGCAGGCCCAGGCTGGCTTGCCATTGCTCGTTGAACTTGATCGTGTCGAAGCCGTAGAGCGCGACCGTATCCGTGTTGTAGCGCGCCGGATTGTTGTTCCGTTGCAGATGGCCAGGATAGTAGGTGCCCGGGTCCGGATCCCACAACGAGGCGCAAAGCGCCGGATTGGCGTAGGTATTCTTGCCGTTGGCGGTGCCAGTCACGCAGCCGCTCGTTCCAGCGGGAACGCCCGACTCGGTGTAGCTGTCCTTGTCCTGCTTGATGTTGCTGTACTCGAAGCCCAGGTCGAACGAGTGCTTCAGGCTGCCGGTATCGAATTCGCCCGTCAGGTTGGTCTGGTTGGCGAAGCTCTTGGTGACGTAGTAGCCCGACTTGAGCGCCCGGTACACCAGGCCATTCGGAACGTTGCCCTTGCTGTCGTCGGGGTTGGTCGCAGCAAAATCGGTGGTGCCGCGGCCATAGCGCGTCACGTTGCGCAGTTGCAGCTTGTCGGAGAAGTCGTGCTGGAAGTCCACGGTAGCGACGTCGTCGCGGGTCTTCATGAAATCGCGGCCCTTCAAGCCATAGAAGCTCTTGCGGCTTACACCCATGGTCTCCGTCACCGGCTGGCCCGTTTTCGGGTCATACGGGATGGAGTAATCCGGCATGCTGTCGTCTTGGTAGTGGTAGTAGCTCAGCGTGATGCGCGTCGGCGTACCCACGCCCAAGGTCAGCGAGGGCGCCACGCCCCAACGCTCGAAGTCCACCGCGTCGTCACGGCCGGGCGCGTCACCCTTGTTGCCCATGACGTTCAGGCGGAACGCGGCCTTGTCGGCCAGGCGCCAATTGCTGTCGATGGTCGCACGGTAGTTGCTGTCCGTGCCGATCTGCGCCGTGGCTTCCGTGAAGTCGGTGGCCTTGGGCGTCTTGCTGACCATGTTGATGCTGCCGCCCGCGCCGCCGCGGCCGGAATAGACCGAGTCCGGCCCCTTGATGACTTCGACCTGCTCCAGGTTGAAGGTGTCGCGCACCTGCGTGCTGGAATCGCGAATGCCGTCCAGGAAAATGCTGCCGGCGGAATTCTGGCCGCGGATGATCGGCAGGTCGCCGCCCGGGCGACCGCCCTCGCCCGCGCCGAACGTGATGCCGGGCGAATTGCGCAGGACGTCCTGCAGCGTGGACGCAGCCTGGTCCTGGATCACCTGCTTTGGCACGACCTGCACCGTGCGCGGGGTGTCCAGCAAGGGGGCCGTGAACTTGGGCGATTGCGCCGTGGATGTCTGGTAGGACGACCCCTCACCCTCCACGCGCACGGGCGCAAGTTGCGTCACGCCCGAATCCGCGGATTGGGCGGCGGCGTACGGGCTGATGAACAGCGCGGGGGCCGCGATCGCGGCAGCCAGGGAGGTAGTGAGCGCATTCAGCGAATACGTATCTTGGGGCTTCAAACCAGCTTCTCCGAATGTAAATAGCAACGATTCTTGTTTTTTTAACGTTTGCGATTCTGAACTGTGCGGCTGAATGAAACCTGAATGAAAGACCCAAACTCATCCAAAAGATGAAAAAACAACACCATAAGCGGGTTATCCCCCACAGGTCTTCGGAGGGCTCCCGCCGGGTATCCGCTAGTGCAAGACGCTGAGTAGCTCCGCCTTCCCGAATACCCGCGAATGAGCAAGGAAAGGCATTAGCAAGCTCAAAAGGCACAGGCTAAGCCGGTTCCATGCACCCACGAAAAAAAACGCCCCACAGGGCGTTTTTCATGCATGAACCAGGCTGCCTTCAGGTGCGCAGGCGCGGGTGCCGCTTGAACAGGTACCGGTACACAAACCCCGGATACGCCAGCACCAGATACAGGCTCAGCGTGATCGCGTAGAACTCCCAGGTCTGGGAAAAGCGGTTGCCCAGCGTGGATTCGAACGCGAAACCGAGCGCACCGACGATGGCGTAGAACACCAGCACTTCGATCAGACGCATCCAGAACGGTTTGACTGCCGCCACCCCGCCCTGCTTCCAGGGCATGACGGCGAATACCCGCTCCGTCAGGAACGGGAGATTCGCGCTGACCAGGGCCAGCGCGATCAGCAGCCATACCGCCAGAGTCTGGTTCATGGCGCCGTTTTCCGTTTACAGGCTGAGCGAGCTGCGGATTGCCTGCACGCACAAGGCCATCAGGCCGCCCGGCAGGATGCCCAGGATCAGGATCAGGGCGCCGTTGACCGACAGCACGCCGCGCTGGCCGCAGGTGGCGACCATCGGCGCGGCATCGGCGGCCGGCTCGTCGAAGTACACGACCTTGACCACGCGCAGGTAGTAGAACGCGCCGATCAGCGAGAACAGCACCGCAATCACGGCCAGGGTCACGTGGCCTGCGCTGACCAGCGCCTGCAGCACGGCCAGCTTGGCGTAGAAGCCCACCAGCGGCGGAATGCCGGCCAGCGAGAACATCAGCAGCAGCACGATGGCGGCATGCCACGGGCTGCGGCGGTTCAGGCCCTTCAGGTCGTCGATATGCTCGCACTCGAAACCTTGGCGCGACAGCAGCAGCACGATGCCGAAGCTGGCCAGCGTGGTCAGCACGTAGGTCAGCATGTAGAACAGCGAGGCGCCGTAGGCGGCCGACGACAGTTCCGGCTTGCCCGCGACCGAACCCGACATCAGGCCCAGCAGCACGAAGCCCATGTGCGAGATGGTCGAATAGGCCAGCATGCGCTTGAAGTTGGTCTGCGCGATGGCCGTCAGGTTGCCGATGGCCAGCGACAGCACCGCCAGGATCATCAGCATCGGCTGCCAGTCGGCGGCCAGGCCGTGCAGGCCATCGACCAGCAGGCGCAGCGTGATGGCGAAGGCGGCCAGCTTGGGCGCGCCACCCAGGATCAGGGTGACGGCGGTGGGCGAACCCTGGTAGACGTCCGGAACCCACATGTGGAACGGCACGGCGCCGAGCTTGAACGCCAGGCCCGACACCAGGAACACGATGCCGAACACCAGGGCCAGCTTCTCGGCCTTGCCCGCGGCGATGACCTTGGACACTTCAGCCAGATCCAGGTGGCCGGTGGCGCCGTAGATCATGGACATGCCGTACAGCAGGAAGCCCGAGGCCAGCGCGCCCAGCACGAAGTACTTCATGGCGGCTTCGGTGGCGACGACGTTGTCGCGGCGCAGCGCGATCAGCGCGTACAGCGCCAGCGACATCAGCTCCAGGCCCAGGTAGATGGAGATCAGGTTCCCGGAGGAGATCATGACCATCTGGCCCAGCAGGGCGAACAGCGTCAGGACGTAGAGTTCGCCGCCGCGCATCATGTCGCGCACTTGCGCGTAGACACGGCCATAGACCAGGGTCGCGGCCACGGCGATGTAGGACGCGATCTTGAGCAGATGCGACAGTTCGTCGGTGACGTACAGGCCGTTGAAGGTCGAACCAACAACGCCGTTCTTCCATTGCAGGGCCGACACGACGGTCAGCACGCCCAATGCAAGCATGGTCAGCAGAAACGTCGGCTTGCGCTCGGGGTGATTGCTGACCGCGTCGACGAGCAGGATAGCCAGGCCGAAAACCAGCAGGAGGATTTCCGGTGTCGCCAGGGCGAAATCGATTTGGGATTGCATCATTGTCTTGTCTTACAGTTTCGAGACGGCAACGTGTTGCAGCAGGGCCTCCACCGAAACGTGCATCACGTCGGTAAAGGGCTTGGGATAGATCCCCATGTACAACACGGCGATCGCCATCACGCCAAGAATCACAAACTCGCGGCGGTTGATATCGGTCAGTTCACGCACGTGGTCGTTGGCGACGTCGCCCAGGACCACGCGCTTGACCATCCACAGCGAATACGAAGCGCCCAGGATCAGGGCGGTCGCCGCCAGCAGGCCGATCCAGAAGTTGTGCTCGACCGCGCCCATGATCACCATGAACTCGCCGACGAAACCGCTGGTGGCCGGCAGGCCGCTGTTGGCCATCGAGAACAGGATGAAGAAGGTGGCGAAACGCGGCATGACGTTGACCACGCCGCCGTAGTCGGCGATGCGGCGCGAGTGCATGCGGTCATAGAGCACGCCGATACACATGAACATGGCGCCCGACACGAAGCCGTGCGAGATCATCTGCACGATGGCGCCTTCGACGCCGGCCGTGTTGAAGATGAAGAAGCCCAGCGTCACGAAGCCCATGTGAGCAACCGACGAATACGCAACCAGCTTTTTCATGTCGTCCTGGACGATCGCGACCAGGCCGATGTAGATCACGGCGATCAGCGACAGCGTGATCATCATGCCGGCCAGGCTGTGCGAGGCGTCAGGCGCGATCGGCAGCGAGAAGCGCAGGAAACCGTAGGCGCCCAGCTTCAGCATGATCGCGGCCAGCACGATCGAGCCGCCCGTGGGAGCTTCGACGTGAGCGTCGGGCAACCACGTGTGGACCGGCCACATCGGCACCTTGACGGCAAAGGCCGCCAGCAAAGCCACGAAGATCAGGATCTGCGGGGTGTAGCCCAGCTTGGTCTGCTGCCAGGTCAGGATGTCGAACGAACCGCCCGACACGTTCCACAGGTACACGAAGGCGACCAGCGTCAGCAGCGAGCCCATCAGGGTGTACAGGAAGAACTTGAATGCCGCGTACACGCGGTTCGGTCCGCCCCAGACGCCGATGATGATGTACATCGGGATCAGCGTGGCTTCGAAGAACACGTAGAACAGCATGCCGTCCAGCGCGCAGAACACGCCCACCATCAGACCCGACAGGATCAGGAAGGCGGCCATGTACTGGGACACGCGGCTGGTGATGACTTCCCAACCGGCCAGCACCACGATGATGGTGATGAATGCGGTCAGGAGCACGAACCACATCGAGATGCCGTCGATGCCCAGGTGGTAATTGACGTTGAAGGCCTCGATCCAGGAGGTCTTCTCCACGAACTGCATCTTGGCCGTGGTGGAGTCGAAACCGGTGTACAGCGGGATCGTGACGAGGAAACCGGCGATTGAGCCGACGAGCGACAGGCCGCGCGTCAGGCCGGGACGGTCGTCACGGCCCACCGCCAGCACCAGCAGGCCGAATACGATCGGGACAAAGATCGCAAGCGTGAGCCAGGGGAAAGTGTTGGATGCCATCTCGCTTGCCATCATTGGGGAATCAGCACAAAGAAAGTCACCAGCGCCATGATGCCGATGATCATCGCGAACGCGTAGTGATAGATGAAGCCGGACTGCAGGTGACGGCTGACCGCTGCCACCCAGCCCACCACACGGGCGCTGCCGTTGATCAGCAGGCCGTCGATGATGCCGCGGTCACCGGTCTGCCACAGGCCACGGCCCAGGCAGCGCAGGCCGCGGGCGATGATCTGCTCGTTGACCCAATCCACGTAGTACTTGTTCTCGAGCACCTTGTTGATGCCGGACAGGCTGGATTGGATCTTGGCCGGAACCTTCGGGTTGATCAGATAGCAGTACCAGGCGGTGACGGCGCCAGCCACGACCAGCCAGAACGGAACCGTCTGGAAGGCGTGCAGGCCGAAGGCCACCCAACCGTGCCACTCTTCGTGCAGCTCGTGCATCGCAGGATGCTGCGGCAGGACCTTGATCACGCCGTCGAAGAACTTGCCGAACAGCATCGGATCGACCACCAGGGCGCCGATGATGACCGACGGGATCGCCAGCAGCACCAGCGGCAGCGTGACCACCCAGGGCGACTCGTGCGGCGTGCCGTGATGGCCATGGCCGTCCGGCTCATGGTCGACGTCGGCGGCGTGGTGATGGTCGTCGTGGCCATGGCCGTGACCGGTGGTATCGAAGCGTTCCTTGCCGTGGAAGACCAGGAAGTACACGCGGAACGAGTACAGCGAGGTCACGAACACGCCGATCAGGGTCGAGTAGTACGCGAAGTTCGCGCCCCAGACATTGGCGGCGCCGGCGGCCTCGATGATGTGTTCCTTCGAGTAGAAGCCCGAGAAGAACGGCGTGCCGACCAGGGCCAGCGTGCCCAGCAGGAAAGTGATCCAGGTGATGGGCATGTACTTGCGCAGGCCGCCCATGTTGCGGATGTCCTGGTCATGGTGCATGCCGATGATCACGGAGCCCGCGCCCAGGAACAGCAGCGCCTTGAAGAACGCGTGCGTCATCAGGTGGAAGATCGCGACCGAGTAAGCCGAGGCGCCGAGCGCGACCGTCATGTAACCCAGCTGCGACAGCGTGGAGTACGCGACCACGCGCTTGATGTCGTTCTGGATGATGCCCAGGATGCCCAGGAACAGCGCGCCGATGGCGCCGATCACGATGATGAAGGACAGCGCCACGTCGGACAGTTCGAACAGCGGCGAGAAACGCGCGACCATGAAGATGCCGGCCGTCACCATGGTGGCGGCGTGGATCAGCGCGGAGATCGGGGTCGGGCCTTCCATCGAGTCAGGCAGCCAGGCGTGCAGCGGAACCTGGGCCGATTTGCCCATGGCGCCGATGAACAGGCAGATGCAGGCGACGGTCAGCAGCATCCAGTCGGAACCGGGCAGCGTCAGCGTGGCCAGCTTGTCGGCCTGGGCGAAGACTTCGCCGTAGTGCATGGTGCCGGCGTAAGCGAACAGCAGGCCGATGCCGAGCACGAAGCCGAAGTCGCCGACGCGGTTGATCAGGAACGCCTTCATGTTGGCGAAGATCGCCGTGGGACGGGTGTACCAGAAGCCGATCAGCAGGTACGACACCAGGCCCACCGCTTCCCAGCCGAAGAACAGCTGCACCATGTTGTTCGACATCACCAGCATCAGCATGGAGAACGTGAACAGCGAGATGTACGAGAAGAAGCGCTGGTAGCCGGGATCATCCGCCATGTAGCCGATGGTGTAGATGTGCACCATCAGCGACACCGAAGTCACCACGACCATCATCATGGCCGAGAGCGGATCGATCAGGAAGCCGATTTCCAGCTTGGTCTGGCCGATCAGGCTCCAGGTGTAGACCGCGCCGTCGAAGCGCAAGCCATTGAGCACGTCGTTCAGCACCACCACCGAACCGATGGTGGAGATGAGCACGCCCAGGATGGTGATCATGTGCGAAGCGCGGCGGCCGATGGGACGGCCCAGGAACCCGGTGCCGAAGAGGCCCGCGAGAATTGCCCCGGCCAGCGGAGCCAGCGCGATGAGCAAGTAGAGATTGGGTGAGCTAGACATTTTCTTCCAATACCCCGTCAGCCCTTCAGGCGATCGAGTTCGTCAACGTTGATCGTGTTCAGGTTGCGGAACAGCAGCACCAGGATGGCCAGGCCGATCGCCGCTTCGGCGGCGGCCACGGTCAGGATGAAGAACACGAACACCTGGCCGGCGGTGTCGCCGAACCAGCTGGAGAACGCCACGAAGTTCATGTTGACGGCCAGGAGCACCAGCTCGATGGACATCAGGAGAATGATCAGGTTGCGGCGGTTCAGGAAGATGCCGAAGATCCCGATGGCGAACAGGATCGCCCCGAGGATCAGGTAGTGGGCCAGCGTCAGCGTCATTTTTGTTCTCCTTGGGGCGCGGCGGCGGTCGGGGTGCCGTTCTGCGCCTGGGCGCGCTCGCTCTGGGCGGGCATGCTCACCATGCGGTAACGGTCCTTCGAGCGCACGCGGACGGCGGCCACCGGGTCGTTGTACTTCACGTCGCGGCGGCGGCGCAGGGTCAGCGCGATGGCGGCGACCATGCCGACCAGCAGCAGCGCGGCGCCCACTTCAATGGCGTAGATGTACTGGGTGTACATGGCCTCGCCCAGCGCGCGGGCGTTGTTGTAGTCGCCGGCGACCGGGGCTTGCGGGCCCGCGCCGTACCAGGTCGAACCCAGCACGAAGGCCATTTCGACCACCATCACCAGGCCGATGACCAGGCCGAGCGGCAGGTAGGTCTTCATACCCTGGCGCAGGGCATCCATGCGGATGTCCAGCATCATCACGACGAAGAGGAAAAGCACCATCACGGCGCCCACGTATACCAGCACCAGCAGCAGCGCGAGGAACTCGGCGCCAAGCAGCATCCACAGCATGGCCGCGTTGACGAAGGCCAGGATCAGGTGCAGGACGGCGGTGACCGGGCTGCGCGCGGTGATCACGCGGAACGCCGCGATCACCAGCACGGCGGCCAGTATGTAAAACAGGACAGTGGTAAAAGTCATGGATCAGGTCCTGGGCTTCAACGATAGGGAGCGTCTTCGGCCCGGCGGCGGGCGATGTCGGCTTCGTAGCGGTCGCCCACGGCGAGCAGCATGTCTTTGGTGAAATACAGGTCGCCGCGCTTTTCACCGTGGTATTCGTGGATGTGCGTTTCCACGATGGAGTCCACGGGGCAGCTTTCCTCACAGAAGCCGCAGAAAATGCACTTGGTCAGGTCGATGTCGTAACGCGTGGTGCGGCGGGTGCCGTCATCGCGCTGGTCCGACTCGATGGTGATCGCCAGCGCGGGGCACACGGCTTCACACAGCTTGCACGCGATGCAGCGCTCTTCCCCGTTGGGGTAGCGGCGCAGCGCATGCAGGCCGCGGAAACGCGGCGACGCAGGCGTCTTTTCCTGGGGGTAGCGCAAGGTGACCTTGCGCTTGAAGAAATACTTGCCCGTCAGGCGCATGCCCTTGAGCAATTCGGTCAGCATCAGACTGCCGAAGAAATCCTTGATCGCTTCCATATCCTGCCTCTGCCTGGCGGCTTAGCGCCAAATGTTCCAGGGCGTCTGCATCCAGATCGCCACCACGACCAGCCAAACGCCGGTCAGCGGGATGAAGATTTTCCAACCCAAGCGCATGATCTGGTCATAGCGGTAGCGCGGGAACGACGCGCGGAACCACACGAACAACGAGACCACGACGAACGTCTTGAGACCCAGCCAGATCCAACCCGGAATCCAGGTCAGCGGCGCGATGTCGATCGGGGAAGCCCAGCCGCCCAGGAACATGATCGAGGCCATGCAGGACAGCAGGATCATGTTGGCGTATTCGCCCAGGAAGAACAGCGCGAACGCCATGCCCGAGTATTCGACCATGTGGCCGGCCACGATTTCCGATTCGCCTTCGACCACGTCGAACGGGTGGCGGTTGGTTTCAGCCACGGCCGAAATCACGTAGATCACGAACAGCGGCAAGAGCGGCAGCCAGTTCCAGGACAGGAACGTCAGGCCCTTGTCGGCAAACCAGCCGCGGTTCTGCACATGCACGATCTCGGACATGTTCAGGCTGCCGGACACCAGCAGCACCGTCACCAGCACGAAGCCGATGGCCAGTTCGTAGGACAGCATCTGCGCGGAAGCGCGCAGCGCGCCCAGGAAGGCGTACTTGGAGTTGGACGCCCAACCCGCCACGATCACGCCGTACACGCCCACGGACGTGATGGCCATGATGTACAGCAGGCCGGCGTTGACGTTGGCCAGGACCACGTCGGGACCGAACGGCACCACCGCCCAGGCGGCCAGCGCCGGCATCAGCGTGACCACCGGGGCCACGATGAACAGCACCTTGTTGGCCTGCGACGGAACCACCACTTCCTTGGTCAGCAGCTTGAACACGTCGGCGAACGGCTGCAGCAGCCCCTTGAAGCCAACGCGGTTCGGGCCCATGCGCACGTGCATGGCGCCGATCATCTTGCGTTCCCAGTAGGTCAGGTACGCCACGCACAGGATGATGGGCACGGCGATGACCACAATCTTGATGAGGGTCCAGAGGACCATCCAGACCGTCGGGCCCAGCAATGCCGTACCCTGGCTCTCAAGAACATTAAGCCATTCCATCAGGCACGCTCCACGCT
Organism: Achromobacter xylosoxidans; assembly: GCF_014490035.1. Classification (NCBI taxonomy): domain Bacteria; kingdom Pseudomonadati; phylum Pseudomonadota; class Betaproteobacteria; order Burkholderiales; family Alcaligenaceae; genus Achromobacter; species Achromobacter xylosoxidans. The sequence continues at coordinate 5,246,102 of NZ_CP061008.1, forward strand.
GATTTGACCGAATGCGCCACCCAGGGCCGCGGTGTTTTCAAAGGCTGCCGAGATGCGCACGGCGCGGTCCGCCACGGCATCGTCCTGCACGGTTTCGAGTTCGACGGCGCCCTGCCCGTTCGACACGCGCACCTTGACGCCAGCCGTCAGGCCCAGGCTGGTGAGCGTGCGGCCGTTCATGGCGGCAGCCGGCTTCTTGGAGGCCGGGGCCGCTTGCAGCGGCTCCGAGCGGCGGACCATGGCGTCGGTGCGGTAGATCGGCACGTCGGCGACGCGCTCCAGGCCGCTGGCGGCCTGGCCCAGGCCCAGCGGGGCCTTGATCTCGTTGGACAGGCGGCCTTCGATGCCGCCTGCCAGCACGGCGTCGCGCACGGACTCTGAGGTCTCGTCGTCAAAGCCGGCCAGGTGCAGGACGTTGCCCAGCACGCGCAGGACCTTCCAGCCCGGACGGGTCTGGCCGAACGGCGTGACCGTGCCTTTGAAGCTCTGAGCCAGGCCTTGGGCGTTGACGAACGTGCCCGAGGTTTCGGTGAACGGCGACACCGGCAGCATGACGTCGGCCCATTCGGCGGCAGCCGAACGATAAGGCGTCAGGGCCACGGCGAACTGCGCGCCGCGCAGCGCGGCGATGGCTTGCTGGCCATTGTCGGCATCCAGCAGCGGCTCGGCGTGCAGGACCACGTAGGCCTTCAGCGGCTCGGCCAGCATGGCGGCGGCGTTCTTGCCTCCCTTGCCAGGAATGGCGCCTGCCAGGTAACCGCCGACGGTGTTGCCGCCGGAGGTCAGGAAACCGAACTTGCCGCCGGCCAGTTCAGCCACGGCGCGGCCGTTGGCGGCCAGGGTCGAGGCCTGGGCGCTGGCCACGGCCAGGTTGCCCATCAGCACGGCGGTATTGGCGCCGGAAGCCAGGCTGGCGGCGATGAGCTTGGCGTTTTCGCTGGGCGCGACCGAGGCGAACTCGGCCGGCACGGCCTGTTCCTTGGCCTGGGCCAGCGCGACGGCCACTTCGGCCAGCGCGCGCGCCAGCTCGGACGGGGCCACGGTAATGCGGGCGGCCACGGGCATCAGGGGATCGTCGGCTGCGCTGTCGACCATCAGGATCTGCGTGCCGCGCTTGGCGGCTTGGCGCAGGCGCTGCGCCATGAGCGGATGATCCTTGCGCAGGAACGAACCGACCACCAGGACGCGGTCCAGGTTGTCGAGCTCGGCGATGGGCATGCCCAGCCACGGCGCGCCGGTCAGGGCGGCGTCGAAGGCGGCATCGGTCTGGCGCAGGCGGAAGTCGATGTTCTCGGAACCCAGCGAACGGACCAGGCGGCCCAGCAGCGCGTATTCCTCGGTGGTGGCGTATTCGGACGCCAGGGCGCCGATCTGGCCGGCGCCGAAGCTGTCGCGCACGCGGGACAGGCCCTGGGCCACGGCGGCAAGCGCGTCGCTCCAGGAGGCTTCCTGCCACTTGCCGTCGGTGCCCTTGATCATCGGAGCCGACAGGCGGTCTTCGCTGTTCAGGCCTTCGTACGAGAAGCGGTCGCGGTCGCTGATCCAGCATTCGTTGACGGCTTCGTCTTCGAACGGCACCACGCGCATGACGCGGTCGCCCTTGACCTGGACCACCAGGTTGGCGCCCAGGCTGTCGTGCGGGCTGACCGAACGGCGGCGAGCCAGTTCCCAGGTGCGCGCGCTGTAGCGGAAGGGCTTGGAGGTCAGCGCGCCCACCGGACAGATGTCGATCATGTTGCCCGAGAGTTCCGATTCGATCGAACGGCCGACGAAGGTCGTGATCTCGGAGTGTTCGCCGCGGCCCAGCATGCCCAGTTCCATGACGCCGGCGATTTCCTGGCCGAAGCGCACGCAGCGGGTGCAGTGGATGCAGCGGCTCATTTCCTCGGCGGAAACCAGCGGACCCAGGTCCTTGTGGAACACCACGCGCTTTTCTTCCTGGTAACGCGAGGAAGAGCCGCCGTAGCCCACAGCCAGGTCCTGCAGCTGGCATTCGCCGCCCTGATCGCAGATCGGGCAGTCGAGCGGGTGATTGATGAGCAAGAATTCCATCACCGACTTCTGAGCGGCGATAGCCTTCTCGGAGCAGGTGTGGACGACCATGCCGTTGGTCACGGGCGTGGCGCAGGCGGGCAGCGCCTTGGGCGCTTTTTCCACTTCAACCAGGCACATGCGGCAGTTGGCCGCGATGGACAGTTTCTTGTGGTAGCAGAAATGCGGCACGTAAAGCCCGACTTTCTGAGCGGCATGCATGACCATGCTGCCTTCGGGCACTTCGACCTTGTTGCCGTCGACGGTTAGTTCAACCATTGCTGTTCCTGAGACCTACAGATATTGCGGGACCACACAAGACTTGTGCTCGATGTGGTGCGCGAATTCGTCGCGAAAATGCTTGAGGAAGCCACGGACGGGCATGGCGGCGGCGTCACCCAGGGCGCAGATGGTGCGGCCCATGATGTTGCCCGCCACGTTGTCCAGCAAGTCCAGATCTTCCGGACGGCCGTGACCGTTTTCGATGCGATGCACCATGCGGTAGAGCCAGCCGGTGCCTTCGCGGCACGGCGTGCACTGGCCGCAGCTTTCCTCGAAATAGAAGTACGACAGGCGCAAGAGCGACTTCACCATGCAGCGGGTTTCGTCCATGACGATCACAGCGCCCGAGCCCAGCATCGAGCCGGCCTTGGCGATGGAGTCATAGTCCATCGTGCATTCCATGATGATGTCGGCCGGCAGCACAGGAGCGCTCGAACCGCCGGGGATCACGGCCTTCAGCTTCTTGCCGCCGCGCATGCCGCCCGCCAGTTCCAGCAGCTTCGAGAACGGGGTGCCCAGCGGGATCTCGTAGTTGCCGGGACGCTCGACGTCGCCGGTGATCGAGAACAGCTTGGTGCCGCCGTTGTTCGGCTTGCCGACTTCGAGGTAGGCCTGGCCGCCGTTGCGGATGATCCAGGGCACCGCCGCGAACGTTTCGGTGTTGTTGATGGTGGTGGGCTTGCCGTACAGGCCGAAGCTGGCCGGGAACGGCGGCTTGAAGCGCGGTTGGCCCTTCTTGCCTTCCAGCGACTCCAGCAGCGCGGTTTCTTCGCCGCAGATGTAGGCGCCATAGCCATGGAACGCGTGCAGCTGGAAGCTGAAATCCGAACCCAGGATCTTGTCGCCCAGGAAGCCGGCGGCGCGCGCCTCTTCCAGCGCTTCTTCGAAGCGCTCGTAGACTTCGAAGATTTCGCCGTGGATGTAGTTGTAGCCGACGCTGATGCCCATGGCGTAGGCCGCGATCGCCATGCCTTCAATCACGATGTGCGGATTGAAGCGCAGGATGTCGCGGTCCTTGAACGTGCCGGGCTCGCCTTCGTCGGAGTTGCAGACCAGGTACTTCTGGCCCGGGAAGGCGCGCGGCATGAAGCTCCACTTCAGGCCGGTCGGGAAACCGGCGCCGCCGCGGCCGCGCAGGCCGGAGGCCTTGACCTCGGCGATCACGTCTTCCGGCTTCATGCCGGTGGTCAGGATCTTCTTCAGGGCTTCGTAGCCGCCGCGCTTGACGTAGTCGGCCAGGCGCCAGTTGGCGCCGTCGACGTCAGCCAGGATCTGCGGCTGGATGTGTCGGCCATGCAGGCACATCGAATTGGAAACATCGTTCAGCGGGTTGGGGTCCAGCCCCTGCGCGAACTGCTTGTACAGGTCGGGCGCGTTCATGCCGACTCTCCTTGCGCCTTGAGGGCCGCGACCAGCGCGTCCAGCTTCTCTTCGGTCATGCGCACGCACATATGCTTGTTGTTCACGATGAGCACGGGCGAATCGCCGCAAGCGCCCATGCACTCGCCTTCCACCAGCGTGAACTGGCCGTCGGGAGTGGTGCCGCGGTAGTCGACGCCCAGCTTGCGCTTCAGGTAGTCGCCGGCGCGTTCGCCGTCGCGCAAGGCACAGGGCAGGTTCGTGCAGACGGCGATCTTGTTCTTGCCGACGGGCTTGACGTCGAACATGTTGTAGAAGGTGGCGACTTCCTGGACCGCGATGGGCGGAACGCCAATGTAGTTGGCCACATCTTCAATGATTTCGGTAGCCAACCAGCCCTTCTCTTCTTGCGCGATGGCAAGCGAGGCCATGATGGCGGACTGCCGCTGGTCGCCCGGGAACTTCGCGAGTTCTCGGTCGATTTTCTGGTAGGCCTGTTCGGAAAGCAGCATAGTTTGAATCCGGGTTATGCGGGCGTGCTCGTGACTGTCTGGGCGGATCAGCGATCGATCTCGCCAAAAACGATGTCCTGCGTGCCAATGATGGTGACGGCGTCGGCAATCATGTGACCGCGCGACATTTCATCCAGCGATTGCAGGTGGACAAAGCCGGGGGCCCGAATCTTCAGGCGGTAAGGCTTGTTGGCGCCGTCGGACACCGCGTAGATGCCGAATTCGCCCTTGGGGTGTTCCACCGAGGCGTACGCTTCACCGGGAGGCACGTGGAAACCTTCAGTGAAGAGCTTGAAGTGATGGATCAGCTCTTCCATGTTGGTTTTCATGGCGGTGCGCTTGGGCGGGGCGATCTTGTGGTTCTCGATCATGACCGGGCCCGGGTTGTTGCGCAGCCATTCCACGCACTGGCGGATGATGCGGTTGCTCTCACGCATTTCGGCGATACGGACCAGGTAGCGGTCATAGCAGTCGCCGTTGACACCCACGGGGATGTCGAAATCGAGCAGGTCGTAGACTTCGTAGGGCTGCATCTTGCGCAGGTCCCAGGCCACGCCCGAACCGCGCAGCATCGGGCCGGTGAAGCCCAGCGCCTTGGCGCGTTCGGGATCGACCACGCCGATGCCCACCAGACGCTGCTTCCAGATGCGGTTGTCGGTCAGCAGCGTTTCGTACTCGTCGACGCAAGCCGGGAAGCGGTTGGTGAAGTCTTCGATGAAATCCAGCAGCGAACCCGAACGCGCGTCGTTCATGACGCGCACTTCCTTGTCGCCGCGGTACTTGCTGGTGTCGCCGTATTGCGGCATCGAGTCCGGCAGGTCGCGGTAGACGCCGCCAGGACGATAGTAGGCCGCGTGCATGCGCGCGCCCGAGACCGCTTCATAGCAGTCCATCAGGTCTTCGCGCTCACGGAAGGCATACAGGAACACCGCCATGGCGCCCACGTCCAGCGCGTGCGAACCCAGCGACATCAGGTGGTTCAGCAGACGGGTGATCTCGTCGAACATCACGCGGATGTACTGCGCGCGCAGCGGGGCTTCCACGCCCAGCAGCTTTTCGATGGCCATGACGTAGGCGTGCTCGTTGCACATCATGGACACGTAGTCCAGGCGGTCCATGTAGGGCAGCGCCTGGATGTAGGTCTTGTGTTCGGCCAGCTTTTCAGTGGCGCGGTGCAGCAGGCCGATGTGCGGGTCGGCCCGCTGGATCACTTCGCCGTCGAGTTCGAGCACCAGGCGCAGCACACCGTGCGCGGCCGGATGCTGAGGGCCGAAGTTGAGCGTGTAGTTCTTGATTTCTGCCATGATTTAACGCCCCAAGCCGTAGGAGTCTTCGCGGACCACGCGCGGCGTGACTTCGCGCGGATCGATCGTGACCGGCTGGTAAATGACGCGCCGTTGTTCCGGGTCGTAGCGCATTTCGACGGTGCCGGACAGCGGGAAGTCCTTGCGGAAGGGATGGCCGATGAAGCCATAGTCGGTGAGGATGCGGCGCAGGTCCGGGTGGCCTTCGAAGACGATGCCGTACAGGTCGAAGGCTTCGCGTTCGAACCAGCCCACGGCCGGCCAGCATTCCATCAACGACGCGACCATCGGGAATTCGTCGTCTTCGGCCCAGGTGCGCACGCGCAGGCGCCAGTTGTTCTCGATCGAGAGCAGATGGGCGACCACGGCGAAACGCGAGCGGTGGACCTTGGCGTTGGTTTCCTCGGGCAGTTGGCGCGTGCCGTTGCCCCAGGTCAGGTAGTCGACGCCGCAGAGGTCGATACAGGTTTCAAAGCGCAGGCCGACTTCGGTGCGCAGCTTGTTGCAGACGGAGAACCACTGCTGCGCGGGCACTTCGAGCGTCAGCTCGCCCAACGCCTCGGTCAGCGCGATATCCGCGCCGAGGGTGGTCTGCAAATTGTTTTTCAGGGTTTCGAGCCTGGTCATCATCTTGTACGCTTAGGTGAACCGATACGCTGGTTTCGCGGGGCCGGCTGCAAGGACTGCTGCCTGGCGCGGCGATGCTCAGCGCGCAATCGTGTTGGTCAGACGGATCTTGTTCTGCATTTGCAGCAAGCCGTAGACCAGCGCCTCGGCCGTGGGCGGGCAGCCCGGCACGTAGACGTCTACCGGTACGATGCGATCGCAGCCACGGACCACCGAATACGAGTAGTGGTAGTAACCGCCGCCGTTGGCACAGGAGCCCATGGAAACCACCCAACGCGGCTCGGGCATCTGGTCGTAGACCTTGCGCAGCGCCGGCGCCATCTTGTTGCACAGCGTGCCGGCCACGATCATCAGATCGGACTGGCGCGGGCTGGGGCGGAAGATGATGCCGAATTGGTCCAGGTCGTAGCGGGCCGCGCCCGCGTGCATCATCTCAACCGCGCAACAGGCCAGACCGAAGGTCATGGGCCACATGGAGCCGGTCTTCGCCCAATTAAGGAACTTGTCCGCGCTGGTTGTGATGAACCCTTGCTTGAGAATGCCGTCTATAGCCATATTCGTCTCTGATAGCGTGCTGTGAAAAAACCCGGCGGGTTATTCCCAATCCAGCGCGCCCTTTTTCCATTCGTAGATGAAGCCGACCGTCAGCACGGCCAGGAAAACCATGACCGTCCAGAAACCGACGAGGCCGACCGTGCCCTGGGCGATGGCCCACGGGAACAGAAAGGCGATTTCCAGGTCGAAAAGAATGAACAGAATCGCCACCAGGTAGTAGCGCACGTCAAACTTCATGCGGGCGTCTTCGAAGGCCTCGAAACCGCATTCGTACGGCGAGAGCTTCTCGGCGTAGGGACGCCGCGGGCCAAGGAGGGAGCCGGCCGTTAGAAGCGCGAACCCGATAAGGGTGGCCACTACGATAAACAGCAGGACGGGAAAATACTGTTGCAGGTTCATTCAGGCGTCCGTCAAATGCGCAAACCTTAGGATTGTAGCATTCGCGCGGTTACTTCTGGCTGAACTCTGTAGCTCGAACAGCAGGCGAAAGACAGCATTCCTCAAATGGAACAATGGCTGCTTTCAGCACCGGTGCGCAAGCATACAGCAGCCTGCCGATGCACGCACAAACACACGCAAAAACACAGGCGCGAAAACGAAAAAAACCACCCCGAAGGGTGGTTTCATACGAACGGGCCGAAGCCCGTTCGCGCACTTTAAATCCAGGCAGGACTTGCGCCCTGCTTTGGATTAGAAGCGGTGACGGATACCGACGCCGACGGCGGTCGACTTGATGTCTTCCACGAAGGCGTAGTTCTTGGCGTACGAACCGTAAGCGTACAGGTTGGTGCGCTTGGACAGGTCGTAGGTGTAGCCCAGCGAGAAGATTTGCATCGTCTGGTCGGCGCTATCAACACCGCTCAGGCGACCGTTGCTGGGGTCAACCATTTGCCACGAACCGAACAGCTTGCTTGCGCCGCCGATCGGGGCGGACAGGCCGACCATGTACGAGTTGGCCTTGAAGCCATCAGCAAAGATGTTGCTGTTGAAGCCGATGTTGCCCGTGTTGGAGGTCAGGCCTTGGCCAGCGAACCAACCGTCGGTCGTGCGAGCGTAGGCCAAAGCCAGCTTCACGACTTCGAAGTCATACGAACCGCCCAGGGCGTACATACGCGGGGTGGCGTCGGTCTGGGTGGTCGACAGCTTGTTCGAAGCGTTCAGCTGATCGTACGAGAAGGCGATGTTCAGCGGGCCGTTCACGTAACGCAGACCGGTCGTGATCGCGCGGGTGTTGTCGGCGGTGCGGAAGCCGGTTTGGGCGGTGTTCTGGTCGTCGGCGCTGAACGAGTAGCCCAAGCCGAACTGGAAGCCGCTGAACGACGGGGTCTGATACATGACCATGTTGTCGTAGCGTTGCGTGTTGGCAGCGCTGAAGGCGGCACCGATGTTAGCCTGACCGAAGCCAGCGCCGAACGGGTCGATCGAGCCGAAGTACTTCGACGCGATGTTGGTTTGGCGACCGAAGTCCAGTTGACCCCAGCTGTCGCTGGCCAGACCGATGGTGGCTTGACGACCGAACAGACGGCCGTTTTGAGCCGACTTGCCGTTACCCGAATCAAAGCCCGATTCCAGCTGGAAAACAGCGCGCAGGCCGTCACCCAGGTCTTCCGAACCACGCAGACCCCAGCGCGAACCGTTCTGGACGCCGTTGATCATGCCGAAACGGCTGCCGTTGACGGCATCGGGACCACCGCTGATCTTGTTGTAGCCGATACCCGTGTCGATGATACCGTACAGGGTGACAGACGTTTCTGCCTGGGCGACACCGGCAAAACCGGCGAGCAGGGCGGCAGCGAGCAGAGTCTTTTTCATTTAAGAAATCTCCGTTGATTTGAGTGACAAGAGCAGCAATCCAGCAAACCAGCCTGCCGCCCCCCTAACTCCGCGAAGGGAAGTTGACGCTATTGCATCAAAAATCAGGGGGGCTGGCTATGGTCGGCGCCAGAAAAGTGCAGGTTTACGACAGGCTTGTTGGGATATTGCAACATCCCAGCGAAGCCTGGCCGGACACGCTAGGGCTTACCCTTAGTTTTTAGGCCAAGCACCTATTCATGCGACTTTCAGCCCTGCCCCTAATTATCCGGATGCCCCGGATACCATCCCCGCCATCAAATACAGTCCCCTTCCGAGCCCTGTTTCCGCGTCGCCGCGGCCTCCAACCAGCCATCGGAATCGCACCTTCGCCATAAGGCCCCCGCAGCAGGAATGCGCCGATCCGTCCACTATCAATAACGTTGTTATTTATAAAAATCGCCGATATTATCGAGTCGTCGACTCCTCCATTCAGCCATATGCCTACGCCCCCTTCCCGCGCCGACCGTTCCGAACGGCTGAACGCGCTGCGCCGCCAACTGGTTCTGGACGCCGCGCAGCGCGTGTTCGAGCGCGACGGCCTGGAGCAGACCACGATCCGCGCGATCGCCAAGGAGGCCGGCTGCACCACTGGCGCCATCTACCCCTGGTTCGCCGGCAAGGAGAGCATTTATGGCGCGCTGCTGGAAGAATCGCTGGAACGCCTGCATGCCCATCTGGCCGAGGCGGCCTCCGACGGCCCGGCCCCGACGGCGGCGCGCACCGCGATCCATGCGTTCTTTGGCTACTACGCCGAACGGCGGACCGACTTCTCGCTGGGCATGTACCTGTTCCAGGGGCTGGGGCCGCGCGGTCTGGGCCGGGAAATGGACGAACGGCTCAACGCCCGCCTGCGGCAGTGCGTAGACCTGCTGGGCGTGGCGCTGGCCCGGACCAAGTCCTGGGAGGCCGCGATCGTCGCGGTCGAACAGATGAATCTCTTCACCTATTTGATGGGCCTGCTGCTGCTGCTGCACACCCGGCGCCTGAAATCCCTGGGCCAGCAAGCGGAAACGCTGCTGGACAACTACTGCCTCGCCCTGGAGCAACGATGACCGCAACCGACCTGGACACCCCGGCCGACGCCCCGCTGATCAGCCTGGCCGACTTCCATATATTGCTGGCCGACCAGCATCCGTTTTCCATGCTGTTGGGCATAGACGTGATACGCATCGGCCGCGGCACGGCGCGTGCGGTGCTTCCGGCGCGCGACGCCCACCAGCGGCTGGGCGGCATCGTCGCCGGCCCCATGCTGATGGGCCTGGCCGACCTGACCATGTACGCCGCGGTGGTGGGCGCCACCGGACAGGCGCACGCGGTGACCGCGAGCCTGACGATCAATTTCCTGCGCAAGAGCCCCGCGGGCGCCATCTATGCCGACGCCCGGCTGTTGAAAGTGGGCCGGCTGTCCGCCGGGGAAGTCATCCTGACCGGCGAGGGTTCGGACGAGCCCCTCGCCCATATCGTGAGCACGTGGTCCGTGCCCAAGCCATGAGCATGCGCGTGAGCATCGTCGGCATGGGCAAGACCGGCACCCACGCCGCGCAACGCCTCCTGGCGGCCGAGCCGGACATCGCGCTGACTCTCTACGACATCGAGCCGGGGCGTTGCGAGGACTTCCGCGGCAGCGCCACGCTGGCCACCTCCGCGCGGGAAGCGCTGGAAGAATCCGACACCATCGTGCTGGCCCTGCCGCGCGAACGCGAGATCGACCGCACGCTGGAGCGCTTCAGCGACGGCAACGTGACCGCGCCGGTGGCAGGCAAGCTGATCGTGGACCTGGAGCCGCCCTGCGGCGAACGCGCGCGCAGCCTGGACCAGGCCATCGTCGCGGCGGGCGGCCGCTACACCTGCGCGCCCCTGGCCGCGGCGGCCGACGCCCCGGTTGCCGAGGCGCGCTTACTGAACGCGCTGGCGCTCGGAGCATGACGGCCGCAAGCGCTGCGCCAGCGCCACGCACAGCGCCAGCCAAGCCAGGCTGATCGCGAAGCCCGCCAGCACGTCGCTGACGAAATGGACCTGCAGCAGGATGCGGCTGAGTCCGATCGCCATGATGAGCGCCGCCAGCAACGCGGTGCCCGGCAAGCGCCATGCCGGAGGCGCCAGACGCCAAAGCAGGTAGCAGGCCATGCCGTACACCGCCATCGCGGCCGAGGAATGGCCGCTGGGGAAGCTCCACCCCGCCACGCTGGCGTAGCCATGGTCATGGTCCGGCCGGACGCGCTCGAAGGCGTGCTTGAGCAGCCAGTTGAGCGCCCCGCCGACGCCGGTCGCAACGGCGCATACGACGGCCAGCCCCCATTGCCGGCGAGACAGCAGGAACAGGGTCATCAGCACGGCCACCCCGGTCAGGAAATTCCTGTCGCCCAGATACGTGAACCAAGACAGCAGCCACAGCAGCGGCGTCGACATGGACATGCCCAGCGCGCCAGCCAGCGCCCGGTCGAACGCGACCACCGCGCCCTCGCGCTCGATGGCGTAGGCCAGGACCAGGAACACGACAAGCGCCGCGGACGTCCCCAGCGCGAATAGCGCAACGCGGCCGCCGCCGGACAGGCGCGGCCAGCACCACGCCAAGGTCAGCGCAGCCGCCGCGGCCAGCAAGGGCAGCGCGACAAACAGCTGCAAGGCATGGGCCGCGGCCCATGCCGCATAGGCATCCGTCATAAATAAGAACCCGTCACCAAGAAATTCCCGCTCTGTCTCAATACAACGCGACCAGGGTCTTGTCCACCGGTGCAAACGCATGCGCCCCTGCGGCGTAGTCCCAACGCTCGATCCGGCAATCGCCCTGCTCCTCGCGGGTAATGACATTGACCGAATTGGGCACGTTGCCGCGCACGCGGCGCGAGCAGGTGGTTCCGGCCTGGACGACCCAGCCGCCGGAAGGAGCCGCCGGGTTCACGGGCAGCACATAGGGCAGATGGATATGCCCCCCCAGGATCAGGTCCACGCCGGCCTGCGCCCAGGCTTCGAGGGCCCTCTCGCGGCCGTTCAACAGGTTGGACAGGTCCGACTCGACCTTGGCGCGCACGGGATGGTGCGCCACCACGATGCGCAACTGCCCTGGCCTGGCCTGGCGCAGCCTCTCGGCGACCCGCGCGATCTGCGCGCCGGATATCTCGCCATCCTTGCGGCGGCGCGGGCGTGTCGTGTTGACGCCGATGGCGAGCAGGCCGGCGTTTTCAAACACGGGCTCCAGCACCGGGCCCAAAGCCCGCTTGTAGTTGCCGTAAGGATTGAGCGCGCGCGCGAACACGTTGAACAGCGGAATATCGTGATTGCCCGGCACCGTCAACACCGGCAGCGACAGGCGTTCAATGAATTTGCGGGCGGCGGCGAACTGGCCGCGCCGCGCGCGCTGTGTGATGTCGCCGCTGAGCACCACCAGGTCGGGCGCGAGATTGCAGGCCAGGTCCAGCGCGGCTTCGACCACGGGTTTGCGTTCCGTGCCGAAGTGGGTATCGGAAAAATGCAGGATACGGGTCATGAACGGTCCAAATATTGCGAGTCCGCCGGCACCACCAGCGGCAGCCGTTCGTCGGCCACTTTGAACTCCAGCGGCGTATCCATCCAGGAGATTTCGCCATCCATCGCCACCTTGACCCGGCGGCGCCCGCGCACGGCCACCGTCAGGCGGTCGAAGGCGAAACTCACCACATGCTCGGCTTCGCCCAGGCGGCTGAACAAGCCGCGCAGCAGCAAGCCATAGAGCGCCAGGGTGCCGACCGGCCGCGCCGCCATGGCGATCAGGCGGTTCTGGTCCAGCTCCGCGGATTCGATGCCGATGTGCTCCAGCTGGAGCTTGTTGTTGCCCACCACCAGGGTGGGCGAGCGCAGATTGCGGGCCTGGCCGCCATGGTCCAGCAGCAGGCTCAACTGGCGCGGCGCGCGCAGCAGCGTGACCAGGCCGGACCACAGCGCCACCAGCCGGCTGCGGCCGTACTTCTGTTTATAGGCTTCGCGGTCCTCGAGCAATTGCGGATACAGGCCCAGGCTGGCATTGACCAGGAACAGCCTGCCATTAAGCATGCCGACCTGCACCGGCCTGGGCTGGCCTTGCAGGAAGCCGCGCAGGGCGACCTCGGTATCTTGCGAGATGCCGTAGCTGCGCCCGAAGTAATTGAACGTGCCCTGGGGCAGGATGCCGAACGGCACGCCTTTGCCAAGCACGACGCCCGCGACCGCATTGAGCGTGCCGTCGCCGCCCGCCGCGATGACCACGCCCTGCTGTTCCTGCGCGCGCGTGACCGCAGCCTCGGCCGTGGCGGTCAGGCGCGACGGGTCCTGCACGGGCATCAGTTCATAGCGGCGCCCGGCCTCGTCGAGTATGCGGCGGATCGTGTCTTGGAGGATCTGCGCGTCGCCGCGTCCCGATCCGGTATTGAGGACGATGAAGAGGGGTTCTTGTCCCGTCAGGGAATGGGCCTCTGTTGCCGGTTTCTGCTGGGTTGACGTCATGCGTCAAACATACCCCATGCCGGCAAAACGCCGCAACAAGGCCCGCGGCGGGCGCGCCAGGCGCGCCCGCCGCGGCCATTCAGCGGCCGATGGCGTAAGCCTGCATCAGGCGCGGCGTGGCCGCCGCGTGCAGCAGGCCGTCGGCATCGCGCGAGGCAGCGGTCAACCTGCCCACCGACCACTCGGGCACTTCCTCGATCTGGTGCCCGCGCTGGCGCAGCGCCGCGATGACCTCGGCGCCGAAGCTCGCCTCCACCGCCAGATGCCCCGGCTTGCGGTCGCGCGGATAGAAGGACGTGGGGAAATGCATGGTGTGCGACATGGGCAGATCGATCGCTTCCTGCAGGTTCAGGCCGTGGTGCACGTGGCGCAGGAAGAACAGCAGCTGCCATTGTTCCTGCTGGTCGCCGCCCGGCGTGCCGAAGGCCAGGTAGGGCTTGCCATCGCGCAGCGCCAGCGAGGGCGTCAGGGTGGTGCGCGGACGCTTGCCGGGCGCCAGCGTGCCGGGCAGCCCTTCTTCCAGCCAGAACATCTGCGCGCGGGTATTCAGGCCGAAGCCGAGTTCCGGAATCACCGGCGAAGACTGGAACCATCCGCCCGAAGGCGTGGCCGAGATCATATTGCCCCAGCGGTCGATGACGTCCACGTGCGTGGTGTCGCCGCGTTTGGCGGAGGCGCGCATGTCGGCTAGCGTGGGTTCATTGGTGGCGCTGCCGGGCGCGGACACCTTGGAGAGACGCTCCAGCGTGTCCATGACGCGCTTCACTTGGGCCTCGAAACCCGGCACCTGGCCAGGCAGCAGATCCTGCGAGGCCGACTCGCCGATGAGCGCGCGGCGTTCGGCGTTGTAGGCATCGGACAGCAAATGCTCCAGCGGCACGTTGACGAAGGCCGGATCGCCGTAATAGGCCTCGCGGTCGGCAAAGGCCAGCTTCATGGCCTCGGTCACGCGGTGCACGAACTCGGCGCTGGTCGGGCTCACGCCGGCCAGGTCCATTTCCTTGAGCAGCGCCAGGGTCTGCAGGAAGACCGGGCCTTGGCTCCAGGAGCCGGCTTTCGCCACGGTGTAGCCGTGATAGTCGTAGGTGACCGGCTTGTCGTAGCTGGCCGACCAGCCCGCCAGGTCCTCGGCGGTAATGACGCCACGGTGCGTGGAACCGCTCTCGTCCATGACGTCGGTGTTGCGGGCGAACCGGTCGATTTCCTCGGCCACGAAGCCGCGGTAGAACGCAACGCGCGCCGCCTCGATCTGGCGCTCGCGGTCGGCGCCGGCGCTTTCGGCCTGCTGCAGCACGCGGGTCCAGGTGCGCGCCAGGGCCGGATTGCGGAACAGCTTGCGGGCCTCGGGCACCTTGCCGCCCGGCACGTAGACGGCGGCAGTCGTCGGCCAATGGGTCTGGAAGAAGTCCTTCAGGCCGGCGATGGTGTTGGAGATGCGCGGCATCAGCGCGTGGCCGTGCTCCGCGTAATAGATGGCGGGCTCCAGCACGTCGCGCACGCGCATGCTGCCGTGGTCGCGCAAGAGCAGCATCCAGGCGTCGAAGGCGCCGGGAATGACGGTGGCCAGCAGGCCGTTGCCGGGGATCAGCTTGAGGCCTTCGGCGCGGTAGCGTTCGAGCGTGGCAGCAGCGGGCGTGGTGCCCTGGCCGCACAGCACTTCGACGCGACCGGTGCGCGCGGAATAGAACACCGCGGGCACTTCGCCGGCCGGGCCGACCAGGTGGGGTTCGACCACCTGCAGCACGAAGGCCGAGGCCACGCAAGCGTCGAAGGCGTTGCCGCCGCGCTCCAGCAGCGACATGCCGGCCGCGCTGGCCAGCCAATGGGTGGACGTCACGACACCAAAGGTGCCGAGAATTTCCGGGCGAGTCGTAAACATGATGATTCCTATAGGGCTGCCGCTGAAATGCGGAACACTTCCTGTACGGCGGGCGCCTGGCGATCAAAAGAACAGGCACGCTGGAGAGGCCCGCGGACGCCGCCAGCCGGGGCGCCGCGGATCCGGCTCCGCCGGTCCGCCAGCGCCGCCCCTCTGGGGCCTGTGCCAGCGGGTAGGGAGGAGCCTACTTTTTAGCGACAGTGACACCCTTCAGGCGAATCAAGCCATCCGGGTACGGAACAAAGCCTTCCACCTTCTTCTGCACGCCGAAGGTCCACGGCAGGTAGAACAGGTAGACGATCGGGCGCTGGTCCTGCATCGCCGTCAGCACCTGGTCATACATGGCGCGGCGCTTGGCGGTGTCCGATTCGGCGCGGGCATCGTTGAGCAGCTTGTCCACGGCGGGATCGCAGAACTTGCCGTCGTTCAGATTGCCCTTGCAGCTCAGGTACTGGTGGATGTTGCCGCTGGGATCGACCCGGCCCGACCAGCCGCTCTGCCCCACTTCGAAGTCGCCGCGCGCGAGCGAGGATTGCAGGGAAGCGAATTCCACCGGACGCAGCGTGATGTCGAAGCCCGCTTCGGCGCCCATGGCCTGCACCAGCTCGAACACCTGCTGCATGGTGGTGTTGTTGCCGAAGGTGATCTCGAACTTGACGCGGTCAAAGCCCGCTTCCTTCAACAGCGCCTGCGCCTTCTTGGGATCGCGGCCCTTGTGCTCGAAGGCCGTGTTGTAGGCGAAGCTGGCCGGCGGGAACGGCTGGTAAGCGGGCTGGAACATGCCTTCGCCGATCACCTGGTTGAGCACGTCGCGGTCGATGGCGAGGTCCAGCGCCTGGCGCACGCGCTTGTCCTTGGCCAGGGGGTTGTTGGCGCGCGCGCCGTTGGCCAGGTTCACCGAAATGGCCTGGAAGCCCAGGCCGGTCACCGGCGCCAGGGTCAGGTTCTTGTCGTCCTTCACGGCCTTGGCATCGCTGGGCGCGACGCGCTCGATGATGTCCAGGTCGCCGGCGCGCAGGTTGTTCAGGCGCACGGTGTTGTCCGGAATCGGGGTGTAGACCAGACGATCGAAGTGATAGTTGGCGGCGTCCCAGTACTTGGGAAATTTCTCGAGCACGATGCGGTCGTTCTGCACGCGCTCCTTGAACTGGTACGGCCCCGAGCACACCGGCTTGCCGCCAGGGTCCTTGTCGAAGCTGGCGGGCGACATCATCATCCCGGCGCGATCGGACAACTGCGACAGCAGCGAGGCGTCGGGTTCGGACAGGGTCAGCACCACGGTGCTGGCGTCCGGGGCCTCGACGCTGGCGACCGTGGCCAGTTCGCTCTTGCGGTTGCTGTCGGGCAAGGTGCGGGCGCGGTCCAGGTTGGCCTTGACGGCCGCGGCGTTCACCGGCGTGCCGTCGTGGAAGACGGCGTCGGTGCGCAGCTTGAAGGTCAGGACCTTGTTGTCCGGGCTGATGGTCCAGGATTGCGCCAGCTGCGGCACGATCTTCAGGTCCGGCGTGATCTCTACCAGCTTGTCGCAGAGGGAAGCGAAGACGATGCGGCCCACGAAGGTGCGCGCGCGCACCGGGTCCAGCACGTCAGGGTCGTCCTGCAGGCCGATACGCAGGGTGGATTGGGCTTGCGCCAATCCGCTGGCCAGCATTCCCGCCATGGCCATGGCGAGGCAAAGTTTACGCATGAAAGATCTCCGTCGGTTCAGGTCGGCCTGGTTCCCCGCGCGGACGCGCCGCCCGGCATGAGGGAACAGACCCGAGCCGTGCCGCATCCGGGTCCATCCCCCGCCGCGCACGTTCTTGTTGGATTCTGCGCCAGGCGCGCGGCGATTGTATAGAGCGGCGGCTGTCGTAAGCCTAAATGCGCGCCGGGCGGCCGCCTTGCGGACGCGCTTTCAGGGAATGCGGCAAGGCGCCGCGAAGTCCACGGCGGCCTGGACCTCGGCGCGCAGCTTGGCGACCAGCGGCCGGGCATCGTCACGGCGGTACTGGAACGCATAGGGCATGGCCGCCAGGGGCGTATCGCCTTCCAGCACGCGCAGGCTGCCCTCGGTCTGCAAGGCGCGGGCCCAATGGCTGGGCAGCAGGCCGACGCCGGTGCCTTCTATCAGGAGGCCGACCACCGCCCCCCAGTTGTTGCAGCAGAGCCGTTCGCCGCCCGCCTCGCGGCCCGCCAGCCAGTCGTCGATGATGCGCGTGGTGCCGGCCCCGGCCGGCAGCGTGACCAGCGGCAGGCGCGCCAGCAGTTCCGGCGTCATGCGCGTGGCGCCGTCCAGCAGCGCCGGCGCGGCGACCCAGGAGAATTCGGCCTGGCCTATGGCGGAGGAAGCGATGTTGGACCGCGAGGAACGGCCCGCGATCACGGCGAAGTCCAGTTCACCGTCGGCCACGCGCTGCTCCAGCACCTGGCCGATGTCCACGTAGGGTTCCAGCACCAGGTCCGGGTAGGCGGCGCGCACGCCCCGGATCAGCCGCGGCAGCCAGGTCAGCGCGGTCAGTTCACCCACGCCGAAGCGGCAGCGCCCGCTGAGCCCGGCGCTTTGCGCCAACGACGCCCGGATCTGTTCGGCCGAGGCCAGCAGGTCGCGCGCCTGCGGCAGCAGGCGCTGGCCGGCGTCGGTCAGCACCGCCTTGTGGCCGCTGCGATCGAACAAAGGCAGGCCCAGACCTTCCTCGAGCTCGGTAATGCGCTTGGACAGCGACGAGACCGACAGGTGCAGGCGCTCGGCCGCCACGGCGAAACTTGCGCAGGTGGCGGCCCAGTAGAAGGCTTCGAGTTGCTTGAGGGTCATGCCGGGATTGTAGAGGCGCCCGCCATGGAAATGCCCTCCTTTGGGACGCTGCGTTGCAAAGCGCCCCAGCGGCATCAGACGGCTTTCGGCGTCAGCAGATGCGCGGAAAACCGGAGGGTATCGATGGCGGCGCGGAGCATGCGCTCGACGCGCGGCCACATGTCGCCCTTGAGGCGATCGGACCAGCAGATGCTGTCGAACACCCCGTCGACCAGGGCGTGCAGATAAAGATTGGACAGGCGCACGTCCAGCGCGCGCGGCAGGTCTTCGCGCTTGACCGCGGCGCGCAACAGTTTCTCCGAGGTGCGCAGGGCGTGGCGCTCCCACAGGTCGCGGCGGCGCAGCAGGGGCGCGTTTTCGTCGCTGCGTTCGCATTTCAGGTACAGGATCTCCAGCACGCGCTGCACCGAGCCTTCCTGCGCGTAGATCTGGATGTACTGCCGCATGGAGGTGTAGAGCGATTCCAGCGCCTCGCCGTCGGTCGAGACATGAGTCAGCGGCGCAGCCTCGCCCAGCGCGCGGTCGCACATGGCGATGCAGACGTCGATCTTGTTCTTGTAATGGCCGTAGACGGCGCCCCGGGACACCCCTGCGTGGTCGGCTATGTCGCTCATGGTGGTGGCGGCCACCCCTTTGGACAGGAACACGTGTTCCGCGGCATCCAGGATGCGGTCGCGGGTGCGTTGGGACTCTTCCTTCGTCTTGCGGGCCATGCGGGGACCTCCTTCTTAAAAAATCGGCTGCAAAAAAATGGCGACTTCAAAACAAGAAGCCGCCCTTTTCGTCACTGTGAATAAGTGTGAAGCGGGGAGCATACTTCCGAACAAAATAATTAATCAAGCGTGACGGATTAAATGATAGACTCGCTTCCCCACGCGGGAAAGTCGGCGCCTTTCCCCACCTCAGCCCTCCCCGGGCCCATCAGAAATTTTAAAAATGAAGCAAAGAGTCTCTCTACGCACGCTCGCCCTTTCTTCCGTACTAATTCTTATTACCGGTTGCTCGAAACCGGAAGCCCAACAAGCCACCGAGGCTCCCGCCGAAGTCGGCGTCATCGTTGCCCGGGCCACGCCCACCAGCGTCGCCACCGAATTGCCGGGCCGGCTGGAGCCCTACCGCGAGGCCGAAGTGCGCGCGCGGGTGGCCGGCATCGTCACGGCGCGTCTGTACGAGGAAGGCCAGGACGTGACGCGCGGCGCCGCCCTGTTCCAGATCGATCCCGCGCCCTTGCAGGCCGCCTACGATTCCGAAGCCGCGAACCTGGCGCGCGCGCAGGCCAACCTGTCCGCCGCCGCCGACAAGCTGCGCCGCTACGCCGACCTGGTGTCGGACCGCGCCATCAGCGAACGCGACCATGCCGAAAGCGTGGCGCAGGAGCGCCAGGCGCGGGCCGAGGTCGCCCTGGCCCGCGCCAACCTGCAAAGCGCCAAGCTGAAGCTGGATTACGCGCGCGTCACCTCGCCCATCGACGGCCGGGCGCGGCGCGCGCTGGTGACCGAAGGCGCGCTGGTGGGCGAAGGCCAGGCCACGCCGCTGACGGTGGTGCAGCAGATCGATCCCATCTACGTGAACTTCGCCCAACCGGCGGCCGAGGTGATGCAACTGCAAAAGCAGATCCGCGCGGGCGCCCTGGAAGGCGTGGCGCCGGACCAGGTGCGAGTGCGGCTGCTGCTGCCCGACGGCTCCGAGTACGGGCGCGGCGGCACGCTGTCGTTCGCCGACCTGGCAGTGGATCCAGGCACGGACAACGTCACCATGCGGGCGCTGTTCGATAACCCGGACCGCGACCTGCTGCCGGGCATGTATGTGCGGGTGCGGCTGGAGCAGGCGATCAACCGCGACACCTACCTGGTGCCGCGCAACGCCCTGCTGCGCAACGCCGAAGGCGCGCACGTGCTGGCTGCGGATGCGGACGGAGAACTGCAGAAGATCGTCGTCACCGCGCAGCGCCTGCAGGGTCCGAACTGGATCGTCACGCAGGGATTGGCGGGCGGCGAGCGCATCGTCGTCGAGAACGCCGCGCATCTCGCGGCGGGACAGAAAATCAAACCGGTGGAACGCGCCGCGTCCAGCGCGCAGGCTCCCGCCCCCGGCAACCCGGAGGCCGGCGTCCAGGCAAGGACGCCCGCCGCGGGTCAAAAAGGATAAACCGCAATGGCGCGTTTTTTTATCGATCGCCCCGTCTTCGCCTGGGTGATCTCGCTGCTGATCGTGCTGATCGGCATTCTGTCGATCCGCGCGCTGCCGGTGGCGCAGTATCCGGACATCGCTCCGCCGGTGGTCAACGTCGGCGCCAGCTATCCCGGCGCCTCGGCCAAGGTGGTCGAAGAGGCGGTCACCGCCATCATCGAACGCGAGATGAACGGCGCTCCGGGGCTGATGTACACCTCGTCCAGCAGCGACTCGACGGGCTGGGCCAGCATCAACCTGACCTTCAAGCAAGGCACCAATCCGGACCTGGCGGCCGTGGAAGTGCAGAACCGCCTGAAGGCGGTGGAGCCGCGCCTGCCCGAATCGGTGCGCCGCGACGGCGTGCGCGTGGAGAAGGCGGCCGACAACATCCAGCTGGTGGTGTCGCTGAAATCGGACGGCGGCCTGGATGACATCCAGCTGGGCGAGCTGGCTGCCTCCAACGTGCTGCAGGCGCTGCGCCGCGTGGAAGGCGTGGGCAAGGTGCAGTTGTTCGGCGCGGAAGCCGCCATGCGCATCTGGCCGGATCCCGCCAAGCTGACGGCCATGTCCCTGACCCCGGGCGACATCGTCTCTGCCTTGCGCAGCCACAACGCGCGCGTCACCATCGGCGAACTGGGCAACCAGGCCGTGCCGAAGGACGCTCCGCTGAACGCCAGCATCGTCGCCGGCGAGTCGCTGCGCACGCCCGAGCAGTTCGGCAACATTCCGCTGCGCGCGCAGCCGGGCGGCGCCACGTTGCGCCTGAAGGACGTGGCGCGGGTCGAACTGGGCGGCACCGACTATATGTACCTGTCGCGCGTGAACGGCATGACCGGCACGGGCCTGGGCATCAAGCTGGCGCCGGGTTCGAACGCGGTGGACACGACCAAGCGGATCCGCGCGACCATGCAGGAGCTGGCCCAGTACTTCCCGCCGGGCGTGACCTGGGACATCCCCTACGAGACCTCCACCTTCGTGGAGATTTCGATCAGAAAGGTGCTGATGACCCTGCTGGAAGCCGTGGCCCTGGTGTTCTGCGTGATGTATCTGTTCATGCAGAACTTCCGCGCCACGCTGATTCCGACGCTGGTCGTGCCGGTGGCGCTGCTGGGCACGCTGGGCGTGATGCTGGGACTGGGCTATTCCATCAACGTGCTGACGATGTTCGGCATGGTGCTGGCCATCGGCATCCTGGTCGACGACGCCATCGTGGTGGTGGAGAACGTCGAACGCATCATGGCCGAGGAAGGCTTGTCGCCGCGCGAGGCCACGGTCAAGGCCATGGGCCAGATCAGCGGCGCCATCGTGGGCATCACGGTGGTGCTGGTGTCGGTGTTCGTCCCCATGGCCTTCTTTGACGGCGCGGTGGGCAACATCTATCGCCAGTTCGCCGTGACGCTGGCCGTGTCGATCGCCTTCTCGGCCTTCCTGGCGCTGTCGCTGACGCCGGCGCTGTGCGCCAGCATGCTCAAGCCCATCGCCGCCGGCCACCACGAGAAGCGCGGTTTCTTCGGCTGGTTCAACCGGGCCTTCGCGCGCCTGACCGCGCGCTACACCGCCCGGGTGTCGGGCGTGCTGGCCCGTCCGGTGCGCTTCGGCCTGGCCTATCTGGCGGTGATCGCCGCGGTGGCGCTGCTGTTCGCGCGCCTGCCCTCTTCTTTCCTGCCGGACGAAGACCAGGGCAGCTTCATGGCCATGGTCATCCTGCCCCAGGGTTCGCCGCAAGCCGAAACCATGGCGATGGTGAAGGAGGTCGAGCGCTACATGATGGAGCACGAGCCCGTCGAGTACGTGTATTCGGTCAACGGCTTCAGCAACTACGGCAGCGGACCGAACTCGGCCATGTTCTTCGTCACGCTGAAGGACTGGAAGCAGCGCAGCGGCGCCGACCTGCACGTGAACGCGGTGGTGGAACGCATCAACGCCGCCTTCGCCGACCGCAAGAACGTCATGGTGCATGCGCTGAACTCCCCGCCGCTGCCGGACCTGGGCTCCACTTCGGGCTTCGACTTCCGCCTGCAGGACCGCGCCGGGCTGGGCTACGAAGCCCTGACCCAGGCGCGCCAGCAATTGCTGGCGGCGGCGGCCAAGCATCCCGCGCTGACCGAGGTCGTCTTCGCGGGCCAGGAAGAAGCGCCGCAGCTGGAGCTGCGCGTCGACCGCGACAAGGCCCAGGCCATGGGCGTGCCGCTGGACGAGATCAACACGGCGCTGGCGGTCATGTACGGCTCGGACTACATCGGCGACTTCATGCTCAATGGCCAGGTGCGGCGCGTAACCGTGCAGGCTGACGGCAAGAGCCGCGTCGACATGGAAGACGTGTCGCGCCTGCACGTGCGCAACCTGCAGGGGCAGATGGTGCCGCTGTCGGCCTTCGCCACCCTGAAATGGTCGATGGGACCGCCGCAGCTCAACCGCTACAACGGCTTCCCCTCGTTCACCATCAACGGTTCGGCCGCCCCTGGACACAGTAGCGGCGAGGCCATGCGCGCCATCGAGACGCTGGCGGCCGAACTGCCGCGCGGCATCGGCTTCGACTGGTCGGGACAGTCCTATGAGGAACGGCTGTCCGGCAACCAGGCGCTGGTGCTGTTCGCGCTGTCGGTGCTGGTCGTGTTCCTGGCGCTGGCCGCGCTGTATGAAAGCTGGTCCATCCCGCTGGCGGTGATCCTGGTGGTGCCGCTGGGCGTGATCGGCGCAGTGCTGGGCGTGACGCTGCGCGGCATGCCCAACGACATCTACTTCAAGGTCGGCCTCATCGCCACCATCGGGCTGTCGGCCAAGAACGCGATCCTGATCGTGGAAGTGGCCAAGGACCTGGTGCGCGACGGCCAGGGCATCGTGTCGGCCACGCTGGAGGCCGCGAGGCTGCGGCTGCGGCCCATCGTGATGACCTCGCTGGCCTTCGGCGTGGGCGTGCTGCCCCTGGCGCTGGCCACCGGCGCGGCCTCGGGCGCCCAGGCCGCGATCGGCACGGGCGTGCTGGGCGGCATCGTCACGGCGACGGTGCTGGCCATCTTCCTGGTGCCGCTCTTCTTTTTGATCGTGGGCCGCGCGCTGGGCATGCGCGTGCGCCCCTCGCGTCCGCAAGGCCGCGAAACGCTGGAGACCACGCCATGAAGGCTATGGCAATGACCCTGCTTGCGCTGGCCCTGGCCGGCTGCTCGCTGGCCCCCAAGTACGAACGGCCGGCTGCGCCGGTCCCGCAGGCCTATGACACGCCCGACGCGCAAGGGCTGGCGGCCATGCCGCAGGACTGGCGCGATTACTTCAACGACCCGGCGCTGCAGGCCTGGATCGCCGCCGCCTTGGAGAACAACCGCAACCTGCGGGTGGCGGCGCTGCGCATCCAGGAAGCCCGGGCGCTGTACGGCGTGCAGCAGGCCGACCGCCTGCCGTCCATCGACGGCACGGGCGAGTTCAGTCGCGGACGCGGCGCGGAACCCGGCCAGCCGCGCATGCCGGTGGCGGACCGCTACCGTGCCGCCGTGGGCATCGCGGCCTTCGAGCTGGATTTCTTCGGCCGCGTCAAAAGCCTGAGCGACGCCGCGTTGTCGCGCTACCTGGCCAGCGAGGAAGCGCACCGCGCCGCCACGCTGTCGCTGGTGTCGGAGACGGCCACGGCTTACTTCAACCAGCGCTCGCTGGCGGAACAGCTGCGCCTGACCGAGAGCACGTTGGCGTTGCGCGAGGCCTCGCTCAAGCTCACCCAGCGCCGCTACGACGCCGGGCTGGAAACGGCCGTGGGGCTGCGCACCTCGCAGATGCTGGTGGAGTCCTCGCGCGCCACGCATGCCGAACTGAGCCGGGAATACCGCCAGTCCGTGCATACGCTGGGCATACTGGCGGGAGACTTTTCCCTGCCGCCCGACACCGATGCCGTCACGCTGGAAAGCCAGAGCCTGACGCCGCTGGCCGCGGGCCTGCCCTCCGCCCTGCTGATCCGTCGTCCGGACCTGCGCCAGGCCGAGGACACGCTACGGGCCGCCAACGCCGACATCGGCGCGGCGCGCGCGGCGTTTTTCCCATCGGTGCAGCTGACCACCGACATCGGCATCACGGCCGGCAGCTTCTCGGACCTGTTCGGCTCTGGCACCGGCACCTGGACCTTCGCGCCCAAGCTGACCCTGCCCATCTTCAACGCCGGGCGCAACAGCGCCAACCTGTCGCTGGCGGAAACGCGCAAGGACATCGCGGTGGCCCAGTACGAGGGCAGCATCCAGCAGGCCTTCCGCGAAGTGGCCGACGCGCTGTCCGCGCGCGACACGCTGCGCGCCCAGATCGACGCCCAGCGCAAGGTGCGCGACGCCGACCGCGACCGCCAGCGCCTGACCGAAAGGCGCTACGAGCGCGGCGTGGCGAGCTATCTGGAAATGCTGGAAGCGCAACGCAGCCTGTTCGAATCCGAACAGGAGTTCATCCGGCTGCAGCAGCGCCGGCTGGTCAACGCGGTGGAGTTGTACAAGGCGCTGGGCGGCTGGGAGCAGCCCGGATCCTGACGGATCAGTCAGCCTTGTCGATGCGGTAGGCGCAGCGGCGCGCGCCCGCGAGGATGTGCTCTTCGCGCCGCACCCGGACCTCTGCTCCGAGCACCTTATGGAAGAGTTCCAGCTCGCTGCGGCAAAAGCCCATACAGGCTTTGGCCGCGGAGCAGATCGGGCAGTGGTTCTCGATGAAGAGGAAGTCCGCGCCATCCTTGCGCAGCTCGGCCATGTAGCCTTCGGCGCAGCGGACTTCCACCAGCCGCTCCAGCCTTTCCTTCAGGCTGCGGGCGCCCTGCATGGCCTGGCGATAGCCGTTGAGCATGGCGGTTTCGCGCGCCTGGATCAGTTTTTCGATGCCCTCTTCGCCGAACACCTGGCGCACGGCGCCCAGCATCTGTACCGTCATTTCGGCATGCGTGTCCGGAAAGCGCCCGTTTCCGGCATCGGTCAGAAACCAGATCTGCGTGGGCCGGCCGCGGCCCGCGCTGTGGCTTTCGGAATCCACCAGTCCTTCCGCATGCAAGCGCGTCATCTGCTGACGCACCGCCTCGGCCGTCACGTCCAAGGTCTTGGCAATGACGGCGACGGATTGCGGGCCGCGCGTCTTCAGGGTCATGAGCACGCGGTCGGCGGGCTGATGCTCCCAGACCACGGGATGGGACGGACTGTCAGACATGAATGTGGAGTCTCCGGTTGTTTGCCTATGGTGCCATGAACCGCGGTTGCCAGTCAGCCGGAAGCCGCCTGCGGGTCGGCGGCCGGCGCTTCCCATCCGCCTCCCAGCGCCTTGTACAGCGTAATCAGGCGGGTATAGGACTCGGTTTCGGCCACGGCCACGGCGTCCTGGGCGCGCAAAAGCGTACGCTGCGCATCCAGCACCGTCAAATACGGAGTGCTGCCTTCGCGGTAGCGCAGTTGCGCCAGTTCCGCCGCCCTGCCGCTGTGCGCGGCCGCCTGCGCCAGGCTGCCCAGGCGCTGCTGGGTCTGGCCGTATTCCGTCAGCGCCGATTCCAGTTCCTCGACCGCCCGCAGCACGGTCAGTTCATAGCTGGCGACGGCGCCGTCCGCGCGCGCCACCGCGCCGCGCTTGCGCGCCAGCGCCGTGGGCAGGTGGAAGGCAGGCCAGTTGGCCGTGGCCGCCACGCTGAACGCGCGGCTGGCCGATGAGCCGAAATCCGCGCCGCGCAGGGCGACAAAGCCCAGGAATCCGCCCAGGTCGATGCGCGGATACAGTTCGGCGGTCGCCACGCCCACGTCGGCGTTGGCAGCGGCCATGCCGCGCTCGGCCGCCAGCACGTCCGGGCGCCGCGACAGCAAGGCGCTCACGTCGCCGATCGGCAGGCGGGTGTCCAGGGGAGCCAGCGCCTTGCCCGCATCGAGCTCGCCCAGCTCCACCGGGCGCAGGCCCGCCAGCACGGCGATCCGGTACTGCGCCAGCCGCCGGGCCGCGATCTGCACCGGCACGCTGGCCTGCACGGTCTCCAGTTCGGCGCGCGCGCTGGCCAGGTCGCCTTCGTCGCCACGGCCAGCCGACACCATGGCCTGGATCACGCGCAGGCTGTCGCGCTGGCTCTGCAGGTTGGCGCGCGCCACGGCCAGGCGCTGTTCCGCGCCGCGCAGTTCGAAGTAGTTGCGCGCCACTTCGGCCGCCACCACGATGCGGGTCTGGGCCAGGTCCGCGGCCTGCGCCTCGCTGCGCGCGGCGGCGCCCTCGGCCGCCCGGCGCAGCCGGCCGAACAGGTCCAGCTCCCAGGTGGCGTCAAAGCCGGCCCGATAGCTTTCGGCCAGGTTGCGTTGACCCGCGACGCCTGCATTGGCCTGGGACAGGCTGCGCTCATAGCCGCCGCCCAGCGTGACCACGGGCAGCCGGTCCAGATCCTTCTCGTCCAGCACCGCGCGCGATTCGGCCAGGCGCGCCTGCGCCATGCGGATGTCGAGATTGCGGGACAGCGCCAGATCGATCAGCCGGTCCAGCTGCGGATCCTGCAATTGCTTCCACCAGTCGCGCTGCAATTGATCGGTGGAGAACAGGGCCTGTTCAGGGCTGGCCAGCGCCACCGGCGCGGCCTGGGGCTTCTGGTAGTCGGGGCCGACGGCGCAGCCGGCGGTGGCCAGCGCGGCCAGCAGCACGGCCGCGCCGCGGCGCAAGCGCAGGGAAAGTTGTGGATGCTTCATGATGGTTTCCTTCGGCTAAGCGGAGGCGGCGGGCGCCGCGGCGTCCTCGGCCTGGGCCAGCGCCAGTTCCCGGGCGCGCGGCGTGTCGTGCGCTGCGCGGTGGTCGCGGGCGAAGACGGTGTAGACGGTGGGCAGCACGAACAGCGTGAACAGCGTGCCCACCAGCAGGCCCACCACGATGACCAGGCCCAGGCTGTAGCGGCTGTGCGCGCCCGCGCCGCTGGCGAACAACAGCGGGATCAGGCCCATGACCATGGCGGCGGTCGTCATCAGGATGGGGCGCAGCCGGATGCGGGCGGCCTGCTCCATCGCGGTGCGCCGGTCCAGCCCGTGGCTGACCTGCATTTCATTGGCGAACTCCACCATCAGGATGCCGTGCTTGCTGATCAGGCCGATCAGCGTCACCAGCCCGATCTGGGTGTAGATATTGATGGTGGCCATGCCCAGCGCCAGCGGTATCAGCGCGCCGCAGATCGACATGGGCACGCTCACCAGGATGATGAAGGGATCGCGCAGGCTCTCGTATTGCGCCGCCAGCACCAGGTAGATCACGATGATGGCGAAGATGAAGGTGATCATCAGCGCCGAGCCTTCCTGGCTGTACTGGCGCGCGTCCGACTGCCAGTCGTAGCTGAAGCCCGCGGGCAGGAACTTGGCCTGGTCGGTCAGGAACTGCACCGCATCGCCCATGGTGACACCCGGCATGGGAATGGCCTGGAAGGTGGCCGCGTTGAGCTGATTGAACTGGGTCAGCTTGTTGGGCTCCACGCCCATGGACACGGTCACGAGGTTGGACAGCGGTACCTGGGCGCCGCTGGCGCTCTTGACGTAGTAGCGCGCCAGCGACTCCGGCGAGATGCGCTGCTCGCGCAGGCTCTGCGGAATGACGTCATAGGAACGGCCGTCCATGCCGAAGCGGTTCACGTAGTTCTCGCCCACCAGCACGGCCAGCGTGTCGCCGATGGCCTTCATGGTGACGCCCAGGCTGTTGGCCTTGGCGCGGTCCACCTTCAGCTGTACCACCGGGTTGTTGTAGTCCAGGTCGCTGTCGACCACCATGAACAGGCCGCTCTCGCGCGCCGCCTTCTTCAAGCCCTCCATGGCCTCGTAGACCACCGGATAGTCGGACGCGCTCATGATGACCATCTGCACCGGCAGCCCGCCGGTCGATCCCGGCAGCGACGGCAGCTGGAAGGCGAAGATGTTGCTGCCCTCGACCTGGTTCACCATGGCCTGCATGTCGGCCTGGATCTGGTCGGCCGAACGGTGGCGCTTATCCCAGGGCACGAAGTCCACGCCGCCGATGCTGTTGGAGACGCCGTCGGAGCCGTTGATCAGCCAGCGCCCCTGCTGTTCGGGCAGGGTCTTCATGACGTCGTCCCACTTGCGGCCGAACTTCTCCACGTAGTCGATGTTGGCGTGCTGCGGCGACTTGATCGCCGTCAGCACGGTGGACTGGTCCTCCACCGGCGCCAGCTCGCGCTGCGCCGCGTTGTAGAGGAACGGCAGGCTGGCCAGCACCGCCACGGCGATCAGCCCGGTCACCCAGCGATGATGCAGCGAGACGTCCAGCACGCGGCCATAGGCGTCGCCCAGGCGTCCGAAGAAATGCTCGGCGCGGCGCGCCATCCAGCCCTCGGAAACGCGGCTGTCCAGCAGGAACGAACTCATCACCGGCGACAAGGTCAGCGCGATAACGCCCGACACCACCACCGATCCCGCCAGGGTGAAGGCGAACTCCTTGAAGAGCGAACCGGTAAGCCCGCCCATCAGCCCGATGGGCGCGTAGACCGCCGCCAGCGTAATGGTCATGGCGATCACCGGCCCCGCCACTTCGCGCGCGCCGATGAGCGCCGCGCGCACCGGCGACTTGCCCTCTTCGATGTGGCGGTGCACGTTTTCCACCACCACGATGGCGTCGTCCACCACCAGGCCGATGGCCAGCACCATGGCCAGCAAGGTCAACAGGTTCACGCTGAAGCCGAACAGCGCCATGATGGCCGCCCCGCCCAGCATGGACAGCGGAATGGTCAATACCGGAATCAGCACGGCGCGCAAGGACCCCAGGCACAGGAAGATCACCACCACCACGATGGCGACGGCCTCGATCAGCGTGCGCACCACGCCGTCGATCGAGGCGCTGATGAAGCGGGCCAGCTCGAACGGCACCTGCACGCTGGTGCCGGGCGGCAGGTTCTGCTTGATGTTGGGCAGCAGCTCGTTCAGGCGCTTGACGATCACCAGCGGATTGCCCACCGGCGTGGCGTTCAGGCCGAAGTACACCGCCGGCTCGCCGTCCATCAGGCCGCTGGAATCGGTGGACGCGGCGCCCAGTTCCACCGTGGCCACGTCGCCCAGGCGCACGATCGCGTCGCCCTCGCGCTTGACCACCATGTCGCGGAATTCCGCGACGTTGACCAGGTCCGTGTTGACCTGGATGTTGGAGACCACGTACAGGCCCTTGGCCTGTCCCGGCGCTGCCTGCACGTTGTTGTCGCGCAGCGCGTCGGCCAGCTCGCCCGCGGAAATGCCGCGCGCCGCCATCCGGTTCGGGTCCAGCCACACCCGCATCGCCAGTTTCTGTCCGCCGTAGAGCTCCACGCTGGCCACGCCGTCGATGGACGAGAGCTGCGGCTGCACCACGCGCGACAGATAGTCGGTCAATGACGCCAGCGACAAGGTGCTGCTGGAAAAGCCCACATAGGCCACGGCGGTCGCCTCACCGGCGGACTTGACCAGCACAGGGTCGTACACGTCCTGCGGCAGGCGGTACTTGACCTCGTTGACCTTGGCCATCACCTCGGTCATGGCCTTGTTGGAATCGGCGTTCAGCTTCATCCGCACCGTGATCACGCTGCGGCCTTGGGTGGAGGAAGACGACAGGTAGTCGATGCCTTCCACCGTGGCCACGGACTGCGCGATGGGCTGGGTGACGAAGCCCTGCATGAGATCGGGCGAAGCGCCCGGATACTGGGTGGTGATGGTGATGGTGGTGCTTTCGGTCAGCGGATACTGCCGCACCGGCAGGCCGCTCAGGGCCTTGATGCCCAGCAGCAGGATCAGCGTGCTGACCACCAGCGCCAGCACCGGCCGGCGTACGAAGAGATCGGTGAATTTCATGTTCTGCTCCGCGCCCTCACCGGACTTGCGCCACGGTCTGCTGCGCGGCGTCCAGCGCCACGGTGTCCTGGGCGCTGACCTCGACCGCCGCGCCGTTGTGCAGGCGCAGCTGGCCCGAGGTCACGACCTGGTCGCCCGCCTGCAGGCCTTCGGTCACGACCACGCGGCCGCGCACGCGCTCGGCCGTCTTCACGTAGGCCTGCCGGACCGTCGTGCCGGTGGACGCCTCGCCCGCCTTGGGCGGGTTCAGCACGTAGACGGAATCGCCATAGGCGCTGTAGCTGACCGCAGTTTCCGGCACGGTGATCACGCCGGGGCGCGCCGGCAGGCCGATCTGGCCCTGGGCGTACATGCCGGCCGCGAGCGCGCGGTCGGCGTTGGGCAGGGTCGCCTGCACGCGCACGGTGCGCGATCCCGCATCCACCTGCGGCTCCACGGTGCTGATCTGGCCTTCGAAGACGCGGCCCGCATGGGCGTCGACAGTCACCGCCACCGGCAGGCCCGCGCGCAACGCACCCATGGCCTGCTCGGGCAGGGTGATGTTGGCATACATGGCGGAAGCGTCGGTCAGCGATACCAGCGGATCGCCGGCGCGGGCGAATTGCCCCAGGTTCACGCGGCGCACGCCCAGCACGCCGTCAAACGGCGCCTTGACGCGCTTTTGCTCGATCAGCGCCTGCACCCGCTTGATGTCGCCCGCGGCCTGGTCGTAGTCGGCCTGCGCCTGGTCCAGCTGTTCGCGCGTGGCGGCCTGCTGCGGCAGCAGGCGGCGGGTGCGATCCAGCAAGGCGCGCGCATTGCGCGCCTGGGCCTGCAAGCGGGCCAGTTCGCCCTGCTCGGGCGCGTCGTTCAACTGCACCAGCAACTGGCCGGCCTGGACCTGCGCGCCCGAGGCGAACAGGATACGGTCGACCCGGCCGTCCACTTCGGCCGCGACCTGCACCTGGCGCGCGGCCTCCAGCGAGCCGATGCCGCTCAGCGTGACCGGGAAGTCCGCCTGCCGCGCGGCGGCCACCGCGACCTTGGCCGGCGCCATGGCCCAGCCGCCCTTTTGCTGCGCGCCGCCGTACTTCCAGTACAGCCCGCCGCCCGCCAGCGCCAGCGCCACGACCCCGGCCGCCCACGCTCCTGATTTCGCCTTCATGATTGACTCGCTATTTATCAAAGAATGTTCTTGGATAATCCACGATATCGGGCATTTCGTCAAAAGGGTTAATCCAATCCCCGGCATAGCGGCGGACTATGGCGTGCAAGCCCCTGCGGGGCGTGTGGGCATAAAAAAACCGCCAGCAAGCTGGCGGTTTCGCGGGGTACGGCGCGGCTAGGTCCGCACCATGTGCAGATAGTGGCGGTGGCGTTCGTACTGGTCCAGGATGTCGCCGATAACGGCATCGCGGCTCCAGCCCATGATGTCGTAATCCTGCCCCCCTTCACGCAGGTGGACCTCGGCGCGGAAGTACTTGCGCTCTTCCTCATCGGCCGCTTCCTCGGGCGTGAGGCTGGGGCGTACGAAGGCCTCCGGCTGCACGGCGTAGGAGAAGTCCAGGTGTTCGCCATGGGAGACTTCCATGATCACGCCCTCATCGTTGCCGTGTTCGCGCACTTCCACTTGATAGCCCTGCTTGCGCAGTTCATCCGCCACGTCTTCCAATGCGGGGCGCACCACGTCGCCGATGAAGCGCTGCACATGGGCGCGGCGCGGCATCATGACCATGTTGCGCAGCCGCCGCTCCCAAGACTGTCCGCCGCGCGCCGGGCGCGACAGCGTCAGCGACTGATAGCGGATGCCGCGCTTGGTCGCGTCCAGCTTGAGCGCCTTGAACAGGCCCCACAGCGACAGCAGCAAAATGATGGAGAAAGGCAGCGCGCTGGCGATGGTAGCGGTCTGCAACGCTGTCAGGCCGTCGGCCAGCAGCAGCGCGATCGCCACCGCCCCCATCAGCACCGACCAGAAGATGCGTTGCCACACGGGCGTGCGGTCCGAGCCGCCGGAAGCCAGCAGGTCGACCACCAGCGCGCCCGAGTCGGCCGAGGTGACGAAGAACACCGCCACCATCGCGATGGCGACGACGGACAGCACCCCGCTCCAGGGCAATTGTTCCAGGAAGGCGAACAGCGCAAGGGAAGAATCGGCCTGCACCACTTCCGCCAGGCCCTGCACCTTGTCGACCAGGATCATGTGGATGGCGGTATCGCCGAACACCGTCATCCAGAACAGCGTGAAGCCGGCCGGCACCAGCAGCACGCCGGTGACGAATTCGCGGATGGTGCGGCCGCGCGAAATGCGCGCGATGAACAGGCCCACGAAGGGCGACCAGGCAATCCACCAGCCCCAGTAGAACAGCGTCCAGCCGCCGATCCAGTCGGTCGGTTCATAGGCGTAGAGGTTGAAGGTCTTGTTGACGATATCGGACAGGTAAGCGCCCGTGTTCTGCACGAAGGTCTGGAACAGGAACACCGTGGGGCCGACCACCAGCACGAACAGCAGCAGCACCGCCGCCAGCACCAGATTGGTCTCGGACAGGATGCGGATGCCCTTGTCCAGGCCGCTGGCCACCGACAGGGTCGCCAGACCGCAGGTGACGATGACCAGGATGATCTGCGTGGTCACGCCCACCGGAATGCCGAACAGGTGGTTCAGGCCGCTGTTGATCTGCGCCACGCCCAGGCCCAGCGAAGTGGCCACGCCCAGCACCGTGCCGATGATGGCGAAGATGTCGACCGCATGCCCGATAGGCCCGTGGATGCGGTTGCCGATCAGCGGATACAGCGCCGAACGCAAGGTCAGCGGCAGCCCGTGCCGATAGCTGAAGAAAGCCAGAATCAGCGCCACCACCGCGTAGATGGCCCAGGCATGCAGCCCCCAGTGGAAGAACGTGATCTTCATGGATTCGCGCGCCGCGAGGGCGGTGCCGCCTTCGCCCACCGGCGGCGCGATGAAGTGCATCACGGGCTCGGCCACGCCGAAGAACATCAGGCCGATCCCCATGCCCGCGGAGAACAGCATCGCAAACCAGGTGAAGTTGCGGTAATCGGGTTCGCTGTGGTCGGGCCCCAGCTTGATGTCGCCGTACCGGCTGACCGCCAGGAACACCACCGCAATCAGGATGATGGCCACAACCAGGATGTAGAACCAGCTGGCGTTGCCCAGGATCCAGCCCTGCATGGACTCGAACAGGCCTTGCGCGACCTTGGGCGCCAGGATCGCGAATCCCACCAGCAGCAGCGTGAACACGGCCGCCGGAAAAAACACGGGACGATTGATGGTGGATGGTCGGGTTTCTGAAGTCATGCTGCCGCTCCTTTCGCCCGAGGGTTGGAAATTCCAGCGCGCGTCCCCCTCAGTCCGGCGCGCGCCGCAAGTATTACTATCACGGCCTAAGGCCGTCTGACAATCAGTAACCTCAAGCCGGGCCGGCCAGAGGAGAGATATCCATGATCGATCACCTGGACCATCTGGTCCTGACCTGCACCGACCCCGCCGCCACGGTGGACTTCTATACCCGGATCCTGGGCATGCGCCTGGAGACCTTCGGAGAGAACCGCCAGGCGCTGCGCTTCGGCAACCAGAAGATCAACCTGCACGTGCGCGGCCATGAGTTCGAACCCAAGGCCCACCTGCCCGTGCCGGGCGCGCTGGACCTGTGCTTCATCGCCGACCGTCCGCTGGAAGAGGTGATCGCGCATCTGAACCGCGAAGGCGCCCGGATCATCGAAGGCCCGGTGCCGCGCACCGGCGCGACCGGCAAGATCCGCTCGGTCTACCTGCGGGATCCGGACCTGAACCTCATCGAAATCTCGGAATTGCTGGCCTGAGGCCGGGGACCGGCCGCCTTACTCGGTCTTCGGTTCGCCGAAGACCACGCTGCGGAAGAAACCGGCCAGCACGGCCTCGGTCATTTCCGGCGTGACGGCCTGCGGATCGAAGGCATAGCTGAACTGCATGCCGTCCGACAGGGCCAGCAGGCCCAGCGCCATTTGCTCCGGCGGCATGCGTAGCGGCGTGCCGACCCGGGCCGAAAACTGCTGCACGTAGTCCGTGACGGCTGCGCGCAATTCCCGCATACAGGCCAGAAAGCCTTCGCGGAATTCAGGGTCGCGGACCGCCTGCAGCTTGCCTTCCATCCACAGCAGGAAACAGTCGTTCTGGCGAAAGTGCGTGGAGTAGTGCTCGAGCACGCGCGCTTCCATCTGCGGGCGCGACGACCCGTCCTCGAAGATGGCGCGCATCTCGTTCATGACGCTTTCGTGGTCGCGTCTGAGCAGTTGCAGGAACAGTTCGGACTTGCTGCTGAAATTGGAATAGAAGGCCCCGCGCGTGTAGCCCGCCTGTTCGGCGATGTCCTCCACGCTGGTCGCCACAAACCCTTTCGCTACAAAAATCGATTGCGCAGCGTCGAGCAGACGCTGGCGCGTCTGATCACGGCTTTGCTCTCGCGTAAGGCGGACTTTTGACATGGCGCGAGTTTAGCACTGAGGCGTATTTCAAATTCATCATTGAATCTGAATTCATACCTGTATTAGAATCCAGGCCGTATCGGGCCGGAACCGGCCCTTATTCCCGAATTTCCGCGCCGCGAGGTGTTACGTGACTTGCCCTGGCCCTGCCGCGCGCCTTGCCGCGCGCTCCGCCGCGGCCGCCCCCGCGGCGCCGCTTTCGCCCTCCACCCGTTCCCGCCGTTGGCCGCGCCTGTTGTCGCTGCCGGGCGCAGCCGCCCTCGCCTTGTTGCTGGCCGCCTGCGGCCGCAACGAGGCGCCCCCGCCCGCGCCGCGTCCGGTGGTCGCCATGCCGGCCCAGGCCGATGAACGCTTGCCGGCCTGGACGCTGCCTGGCGAAGTGCAAGCGCGCTACAGCACGCCGCTGTCGTTCCGCGTGGGCGGCAAGATCATCGAGCGCCAGGTCCGGCTGGGCGATGCCGTCACCCCCGGGCAGATCGTCGCGAAGCTGGATCCGGCCGACGCCGCCAAGAACGCGGCCAGCGCCCGCGCGCAGTTGTCGGCGGCCCAGCACCAGCTGGACTATGCGCGCCAGCAGCTGGACCGCGACCGCGCCCAGGCCCGCGAAAACCTGATCGCTGCGACCCAGCTGGAGCAAACCCGCAACGACTACGCCACGGCATTGGCGCAGCGCGACCAGGCGCAACAGCAGGCGGCATTGGCGGCCGACCAGCTCAAATACACCACGCTGCAGGCCGACCATGCTGGCGTCATCACCGCGGAACAGGCGGACACCGGACAGAACGTGGCCGCCGGCGAGCCGGTCTACAACCTGGCCTGGTCCGGCGACATCGATGCCATCTGCGACGTACCGGAAAGCGTGCTGGCGGGCCTGGCCATCGGCCAGCGCGCCAGCGTCACGCTCGGCCCCCTGCCCGGCCAGACGTTTTCCGCGGTGCTGCGCGAGATCGCGCCGGCCGCGGATCCGCAAAGCCGCACCTATCGCGCCAAGCTCACGCTGGAATCCCCGACCCCGGAGGTGCGCCTGGGCATGACGGCCAACATCAGCTTCGACAACCGCTCAGGCGAAAGCCTGACGACCTACACGGTGCCGGCCACCGCGCTGTTCCATGACGGCCCCGCGCCCGCCGTGTGGATCGTCAAGCCGGACGCCGACACGCTGGAGCTGCGCCGCGTCCAGGTGCTGCGCTACGACGCCCGCACCGTCACCCTGTCCAAGGGCTTGCAGGCCGGCGAACGCGTGGTCTGGCAAGGCGTGCACACGGTGGCCGCCGGCGAGAAAGTCCGCGCCGTGCCGCCGCTGCATCCCGAGGATTTCGCCTCATGAGCGGCCCGCAGCAGGACGCTGCGACCCAGGCGCATCGCCACGAGGAAGGCCGCTTCAACCTGTCGGCCTGGGCGCTGCGGCACCAGCCGCTGGTCGTCTTCATCATCACGCTGATCACGCTGTTCGGCGTGCTGTCGTACTCGAAGCTGGCGCAATCGGAAGATCCGCCCTTCACCTTCCGCGTCATGGTCATCAAGACGCTGTGGCCCGGCGCCACCGCGCAGCAGGTGCAGGAACAGATCACCGACCGCATCGGCAAGAAGCTGCAGGAAGCCCCCAACACGGACTTCATGCGCAGCTATTCGCGGCCGGGCGAGTCGCTGATCTTCTACACCATGAAGGACTCCGCGCCCGCCAGCGCCGTGGCCGAGCAGTGGTACCAGGTGCGCAAGAAGGTCGGCGACATCTCGGCCACGCTGCCCCCGGGCGTGCAAGGCCCCTTCTTCAACGATGAATTCGGCGACGTCTACACCAACATCTACACGCTGCAGGGCGACGGCTTTTCGCCCGCCCAGCTGCACGACTACGCCGACCGGCTGCGCACCGTGCTGCTGCGCGTGCCTGGCGTGGCCAAGGTGGACTACTTCGGCGACCAGCCCGAGCACATCTACGTCGAGATCTCCAACACCCAGCTCACGCGACTGGGCGTGTCGGCCCAGCAGATCGCCCAGGCCATCAACAGCCAGAACGCCGTGACGAGCGCGGGCACGTTGACCACCGCCGACGACCGCGTCTTCGTGCGGCCCAGTGGCCAGTACGCCAACAGCCGCGTCCTGGCCGAGACGCTGATCCGGGTCAACGGCAAATCTATCCGGTTGGGTGACATCGCCACCATCCGCCGCGGCTACCAAGACCCGGCCGTCGAACAGATGCGGCTGGGCGGCAGCTCCGTGCTGGGCATAGGCATCACCATGCAGCCGGGGCGCGACGTGGTCCATCTGGGCAAGGCTTTGAGCGCCAAGTTCGAAGAACTCCAGGCCCAGCTACCCGCCGGGCTGACGCTGAAGGAAGTCTCCAGCATGCCCAAGGCGGTATCGCATTCGGTCGACGACTTCCTGCGCTCCGTGGCCGAAGCCGTGGCCATCGTGCTGGCCGTGAGCCTGGTGTCGCTGGGCTTGCGCACCGGCATGGTCGTGGTCATCTCGATCCCGGTGGTGCTGGCGGTCACGGCGCTGTTCATGGACATGTTCGGCATCGGCCTGCACAAGGTATCCCTGGGTACGCTGGTGCTGGCGCTGGGCCTGCTGGTGGACGACGCCATCATCGCGGTCGAAATGATGGCAGTGAAGCTCGAACAGGGCTGGAGCCGCGCGCGCGCCGCCGCATTCGCCTACACCAGCACCGCCTTCCCCATGCTGACCGGCACCCTGGTCACGGTGGCGGGCTTCCTGCCGATCGCGCTGGCCAAGTCCAGCACGGGCGAATACACCCGTTCCATCTTCCAGGTGTCCGCCATCGCGCTGATCACCTCCTGGTTCGCCGCCGTGGTGCTGATCCCGCTGCTGGGCTACCGCCTGCTGCCCGAGCGCAAACGCGAAGCCCATCTGCCCGACGACCACGAACACGATATCTACAACACCCGCTTCTACCAGCGCCTGCGCGGCTGGGTGGGCTGGTGCGTGGACCGCCGCTACCTGGTGCTGGGCGCCACGGCGCTGGTCTTCGTGGCTGCCATGGCCTGCTTCCGCTTCGTGCCGCAACAGTTCTTCCCGAGCTCCGACCGCAGCGAACTGCTGGTGGACGTGCGCCTGCAGGAAGGCGCGTCGTTCGCGGCCACGCTGCGCCAGGTCGAGCGGCTGGAAAAGACGCTGGAAGGCCGTCCGGAAATCGACCACTCGGTCAGCTTCGTCGGCACCGGCGCGCCGCGCTTCTATCTGCCGCTGGACCAACAGCTCGCCACCCCGAACTTCGCCCAGCTGGTCATCACCACGCATTCGGTCGAGGACCGCGAGAAGCTCGCGCAATGGCTGCAGCCCGTGCTGCGCGAGCAGTTCCCGGCCATCCGCAGCCGCCTGTCGCGCCTGGAGAACGGCCCGCCCGTGGGCTTCCAGGTGCAGTTCCGCGTCAGCGGCGACAAGATCGCCGACGTGCGCGCGGTGGCCGAACAGGTGGCAGCCGAAGTCCGCGCCGATCCGCGTTCGACCAATGTGCAGTTCGACTGGGACGAGCCGTCCGAACGTTCGGTGCGCTTCGAGATCGACCAGCAGAAGGCGCGCGAGCTGGGCGTCAGTTCCAGCGACATCTCGGACTTCCTGGCCATGACGCTGTCGGGCTACGCGGTCACGCAATACCGCGAACGCGACAAGCTGATCACCGTGAGCCTGCGCGCGCCGCAGGAAGAGCGGATCGACCCCGCGCGCCTGAGCACCCTGGCCATGCCCACGCCCAACGGCGCGGTGCCGCTGGGCAGCCTGGGCCACGTGCGCTATGACCTGGAGTACGGCGTCATCTGGGAACGCGACCGCCAGCCCACCATCACGGTGCAAGCGGACGTCGCCGCTGGCGCGCAAGGCATCGACGTCACCCGCGCCATCGACGCCAAGCTCAACGCCCTGCGCGCCGGACTGCCCGTCGGCTACCGCGTCGAGGTGGGCGGCCCGGTGGAGGAAAGCGCCAAGGGCCAGTCCTCGATCAACGCCCAGATGCCGCTGATGGCGGTGGCCGTGCTGACCCTGCTGATGCTGCAGCTGCAAAGCTTTGCCCGCGTGCTGATGGTGGTGCTGACCGCGCCGCTGGGACTGATAGGCGTGGTCGCGGCGCTGCTGCTGTTCGGCAAGCCCTTCGGCTTCGTCGCCATGCTGGGCGTGATCGCCATGTTCGGCATCATCATGCGCAACTCGGTCATCCTGGTGGACCAGATCGAACAGGACATTGGCGCCGGCCACAAGCGCGTGGACGCCATCGTCGGCGCCACCGTGCGCCGTTTCCGCCCGATTACCCTGACGGCCGCGGCCGCCGTGCTGGCCCTGATCCCGCTTTTGCGCAGCAACTTCTTCGGCCCCATGGCCACCGCCCTGATGGGCGGCATCACCATCGCCACCGTGCTGACGCTGTTCTTCCTGCCGGCCCTGTATGCCGCGTGGTTCCGCGTCCGCCACGACGAGCGCGACGAACCCGAAGGCGTGCCGCCGGGCGCCAACGCCGGCGACACGGTGGAACGGGGAGCATGACGATGAACCGACTTTCCTTGCGCCTGGCCGCCCTGCCCCTGACGCTGGCCTTGGGTGCTTGCGCCTTCGCGCCCAGCAGCAAGCCGCCCGCGGTCGCGCAACCGGCGCAATACGGCGTCGAGGCCACGCCCGCCGCAAGCGCCGCCGCCCAGGGCGTGGCGCAGCGCTTCGAACAAGGCGCGCGGCCCGTGCCCGAATGGTGGAAGCGTTATGAATCAGAGGCGCTGAACGCGCTGGTGGCCGAAGGCCTGACCAACAGCCCGGACCTCGCCGCCGCCGAACGCAACCTGGCCGGCGCGCGCGAACAGCTGCGCGGCCAGGTGAATTCGTCGCTGCTGCCTTCGGTGGACGCGGGCGCCGACGCCTCCCGCCGGCGCGCGCTGACCATGCCGAACCTGCACGAACCGACCGCGCAGTACAACGTCTTCACCGGCCAGATCCACGCCAAGTACGACCTGGACCTGTTCGGCGCGGCGCGCTTTGCCAACGCCTCGCTCGCGGCCCAGGTCGAGCAGCAGGCCTTCCAGCTGGAATCCGCCCGCCGTTCGCTCGCCAGCAATATCGTCACCGGCGCCATCACTGCCGCCGCACTGGCCGAACGCGTGGCGTTGACGGAAAAGCAGGTCGTGCTGGCGCGACAGGTGGCGCGCGACACGCAGCGCCGCTACGAACTGGGTTCGGCCTCGCAGAACGACGCGCTGGACGCGGACCAGGATGCCGCCACGCTGGAAGCGTCCCTGCCCGGCCTGCGCGCGCGCTGGCATGCGACGCGCCATGCGCTGGCGGTGCTGCTGGGCCGCAACCCAGACCAGGCCCCACCCGATCTCGCCTTCAGCATGCTGGCCGTGCCGCAGCAAGTGCCGGTGGTGGTGCCGTCCGAACTGCTGGCTGCGCGCCCGGACATCCTGTTCGCGGATGCGGTGGTGCAAGCCGCCGCGGCCGACGTGGGCCTGGCCACCGCGCAGTTGTTCCCCAGCCTGTCCTTGTCCGCGTCCATGGGCAAGAGCGGCTTCAATTGGCCCGCGGCGATGTCGGGCGCCGGCGCCATCTGGGCGGTTGGCGCTACGCTCACGCAACCCATCTTCCATGGCGGCGCGCTGCTGGCCGAACGCAGCGCGGCCAAGGAACGCTACGAAGCCGCGCTGCTGCAATACAAGCAGACCGTGCTGACCGCCTTCCGCGACGTGGCCGACACGCTGTCGCGGTTGGATGCCGACGGGCAGGCGCTGGCCTCCGCCGAAGCCTCGCGCCGCTCGGCCGAACAGTCCTACCGCAACACCGCCAGCCGCGTGCGGCTGGGCGCGCTGGCGCCTTATACCGAATACGCCGCGGAACAGCATTACGTGGCGGCCCGCCTGCGCGAGATCGAGTACGCCAATGCGCGCCTGACCGAAACGGCGGCGTTGTTTCAGGCCATGGGGTCGCCGGCCCGCGCCGCGCAGCAATAGCGCATCCAGCCAAGATCGCCGCAGGCCCGCACGCAAGCCCTCGCGCTCACGGCGCGGGGGCTTGTTCCTTCATGCGCGTGGCCAGCGCCAGCGATTCGATGCGGCGGGCGGCCGACTGCAGCAAGGCCGTGGTCTTGTCCTGCGCGATGGTGTTGAGCCGGGCCGCAAGAAAGGTGACGGTCAGCGCGCCGAACACGCGGCGGTCCTCCTGGAACACCGGCACCGCGATGCCCGCCCGCTCCGGCGAGATCTCGCCCACTCCCAGATAAAAGCCCTGCACCCGGATCTGGTCCAGCTTGCCGGTGAATTCGGCCTGCGTCGCGCCCAGGCCCAGGTCGCGGATCTCGTCCGCATGGGCTTCGTACAGGCGGCGCTGGTCCTTGCGCGGCAGGAACGCGACGATGATCTTGGCCGTGGCGCCGCGGAACAGCGGATGGGCGCGGCCGCGGCCGTGCGGAATGCCCAGTTCGTCTGGACCGCGCTCGTGGTGGATGTTCAGGATGCGCAGGCCGTGGATCACGCTGAGCAATACGTCGCCGCCCACCTGGTCCACCACCTCGCGCATGATCGGGCGCGCCACTCCCAGCACCGGATCGCCGTCGATGATGAGGTGGTCCAGTTCGATGATGCGCGGCCCCAGCTTGTAGCCTTCGCCCGTCACCCGCAGCAGATAGCCCAGGTCCGTCAGGTCGCGGATGTAGCGGTAGCCCGTGGGCGCCGAATACGACAGGCGCGAAATGATCTCTTCCGCCGACAGCACCGGGGTTTCGAGACTGAAGAGGTCAAGTATCGCTAGGGCTCGCTTCAGGGTGGACATGGCGGTCGTGGGGCGGGGAACAACGCGGGATCGGGCGCAGCGTATCACAGGGGTGCGTGCGGCGCGCCTGTGTCATTGGCGCAGCCTATCGCACCCAGCCCAAGCTCAAGACTCAAACTATCGTTTTCCTATTTTTTATCATTTATAGATAAAAACTAATTGGATTGAATTATTTTTTATCGAATAATGATATTCAAGCAATGGGCAGATTGACGTCCAACACGCCACTGAACCTGCGGAAAACATCAGGGGAAAATCCATGAAGCAGTCTTGCAGCACCAAGGGCGGCATCAGCCGCCGGCATTTCCTGGGGGCCTCGGCCGCCACCTTGGCCAGCGCTGCCCAGGCGCGGCCCGGCCGCGCCTGGGCAGCCGGCTATCCGGCCGAACGCGCCATCCAGTTCATCGTGCCCTTCCCGGCCGGCGGCGGCACCGACCTGGTGGCGCGTCCGCTGGCCCAGGGCATAGGCGAGGCGCTCAAGCAAAGCGTGGTCGTGATCAACAAGGGCGGCGCCGCGGGCAACATCGGCACCCAGCAGGCCGCCCGTTCGGCGCCGGACGGCTACACCATCGCGCTGGGCTCCACCGGCACGCACACGGTGAACCAGAGCCTGTACCAGAACATCGGCTACGACCCGGTCAAAGACTTCGAACCGGTGTCCATGGTCTGCTACTACAACAACGTGCTGGTGGTGCACCCGTCGTTTCCGGCGCGCACGCTGCAGGAGCTGGTCGCGCTCATCAAGGCCAATCCGGGCAAGTACTTCTATGGCATCACGCAGAACGGCAGCTCTGCCCACCTGGCCATGGAACTACTCAAGGCCACGGCCGGCCTGGACCTGCCCGGCGTGCCGTACAAGGGCGCGGCGGCCGCGGTCAACGACTTCCTGGGCGGGCAGTTTCCGATCCTGATGGACGTGGTGATCAACCAGCAGCAATTCATCCGCGGCGGCAAGTCGCGCCCGCTGGCCGTGACCTCGGCGCAGCGCGCGCAGGCGCTGCCCGACGTGCCGACCGTGGCGGAATCGGGCTTTCCCGGCTATCAGGCCATAGGCTGGAACGGCGTGTTCGCGCCCGCGGGCACGTCCGCCGCCATCATCCAGACGCTCAATGGCGCCGTGCAAAGCGCGCTCAAGCAGCCCGCCCTGGAGCAGTTGACGCAGAACGGACTGGAGCTGCACGGCAGCACCCCGCAAGAACTGAGCCGTTTCGTCGCGACTGAGAGCGAGAAGTGGCGCACGCTGATCAAGAACGCCGACATCAAGGCCACCTGATGCAACGCATACCCTACGGCGTCCCCTTGGACGCCAGCGCCAATCCCTGGCTGCCGCTGGACCGCGAACTGCGCGCGCAGGGCCTGCGCGTCGCGGGCGCCGCGCCGGTGCGCGCGGTGGTTTGCGTCACCGTCCACGTCGACGGCCCCGCCGTCGAGGTCGGCCGCAAGCAGTTCCCGGCCGGTCCCCATACCGCGGGCCGCTATGCCATCCGCCGCGGCGTGGCGCGGCACCTGGAGATCCTGGCGCGCCACGGCATGCCTGCCACGTTCTTCGCCTGCGGCTACGACGTCGAGCACTATCCGGCGACCTTCCACCGCATCCTGGAGGCAGGCCACGAGATCGCCGCCCACGGCTATCTGCACGAAGCCTGGGACCTGGGCGATGACGAGCCCGCGCTGCTGGAGAAAACCCATCGCATCATCCAGCGCGAGCTGGGCGTAACGCCGGCGGGCTGGTGTTCGCCTTCGGGCCGCAAGAGCCATCGGACCCTGCCCGCGCTGCGACGCCTGGGCTATTGCTACGACGCCAGCGAAAAGGACCAGGACCGTCCCTACCTGCCGGCGGACACGGCGGATTTCATCATGCTGCCGAACAACACGGTCTCGCTGGACGACTATCCGTTTTACTTTTCGGGCCACAGCCTCGCGGCGGAAGCGTATGACAACTGGGTGCAGGAATTCGAGGCGCTGCGCCAGGCCGAAGGCTATGTGCATCTGACCGTGCACCCCAAGGCTGCCGGCGGTTCCGGCACGCCGGCCCGCGCCGCGGCGCTGGACCGCTTCCTGGCCTATCTGGCCGCCCAACCCGATGTGCACGTCATGACGCTGGAAGCGCTGGCGCGCCACTGCCTTGCCCGCCCCGACGCCTGGAGAAGCGCATGAGCGCCGACAAAACCGTACTGGTCACCCTCAATGTGCAGGGCACCGGCCCCGAAGCCGCGACCCAGCCGGAAGCCTCGCTGCACGGCCGCGACGCGCATGGCCGCTATACCTACGGCGGCGGCCTGGCGCGCGTGCTGGACATGCTGCGCCGCCAGGACATCCGCGCCACGCTGTTCTGGCCGGTGTTCGAAGCCGAACGCTGCCGCGACCTGCTGGATCAAAGCCTGCGCGACGGTCACGAGGCAGCCTCGCAAGGCAATGCCTACGAAGACCTGCCCGCGCTGGGCGAGCGCGAAGGCGAAGTGCTGGAACGGGCCCGCGACCGGCTGGCCGAACTGACCGGCGCCCCCCCGCAGGGCTTTCGCTATGCCAGCGCGTTTACCGCCAGCACCGTACCGCTGCTGCACCGGCTCGGCTATCGCTACGACAGCAGCGCAATCGACGACGACGCCCCCTACGCCCTGGACGCCGACGGCGGCCCCGGCATGCTGGAGCTGCCCTGGAGCGAAGGCCTGTGCGACGCCACCCATTTCAGCCGCCGCGTGACGCAGGACCGCGCCTACGCGCACTGGGTGGAACAAGGCGACGCGCTGCTCGCGGCCGATGGCTATGCCTGCCTGACCTTGCATCCGCGCGCCGACAACGGCGTGGGCCGCGCGGCCAGGCTGCTGAAAGTCGAGCAACTGCTGGAGCGCTTCCGCGCCGCGGGCGCCAGCTTCAAGACCTGCGCCGAATTGGCCGCCGCCTCCCTCCATACGCGCTGAACGCAGGACGCCCATGGCCTGCTTGCACTGGTAAACCCTGAGCAATATTGGCGCCAAAATAAGCTAACATTTTTTCGCCAACCAATTTCCACCCCAGATTGCGGCGCGGCGCGCCGCCCTATGTCCATGACCCAGATCACCCAATTTCCCTTCGTATCGGTTTCGGGCGCGCCCGAGGCCCGCGGCCGCTCCTATGGCCAGCAAGCTGCCGATCGCGTGCGCAAGAGCGCCAAGATGTACGGCCAGACCCTGGTCGACCTGGGCTATGACGCCATGGCGCGCACCCAGCTGATCAACGGCTTCGCCCGCGAGATCGAGAACTTCGCGCCGCACTACCTGGAAGAGATGCGCGGCATCGCCGCGGGCGCCGACGTGCCGTTCGAAGACATCGTGATGGTGAACGCCCGCACCGAAGTCATCGCCAAGGCCCGCGCCGAAAAGAAGAAGGCCGCCGAACTGGAGCCGGGCGACGGCTGCACCGGCGCGCTGATCCTGCCGACGCGCTCGGCCAACGGCCGCCTGATCCATGGCCAGAACTGGGACTGGCGCGCGGAATGCGCCGAGACCGCGATCGTGCTGCGTGTGCGCAACGACAACGGCCCCGACATGCTGACCTTCGTCGAAGCGGGCGGCCTGGCGCGCAGCGGCCTGAACAGCGCCGGCGTCTCGATCACCGCCAACTACCTGGAATCCGACCGCGACTTCCGCCAGCTGGGCGTGCCGCTGTCGCTGATCCGCCGCAAGGTGCTGGAACAGGAACACTTCGCGCT
Organism: Achromobacter xylosoxidans; assembly: GCF_014490035.1. Lineage (NCBI taxonomy): Bacteria > Pseudomonadati > Pseudomonadota > Betaproteobacteria > Burkholderiales > Alcaligenaceae > Achromobacter > Achromobacter xylosoxidans. Next base: position 5,290,619 of record NZ_CP061008.1, read on the forward strand.
GGCGATCAAGGCGGTGGCAACCACGCCCAAGTCTTGCTCCAACAACATCATGATCGGCATGGCGGCGGGCTTCGGGGTCGATTACGAATGCACCACCGACGAAGCCTTCCCCATCTACCCGGGCAGCGATGACCTCATCGTCCACGCCAACCACTGGGTCAGCGACGTGGCCCTGTGCAAGCTGCGCGACACGGGCCGCGCCAGCACGCCGGAAAGCGCCTACCGCGACTGGCGCGTGCGCCGCCTGTTGAACGAACAATCCAAGCTGACGCGCGAAGACTTGAAGCGCGCGCTGTTCGATGACTTCGGCGCGCCCTATTCGGTCTGCCGTCCGCCGCGCCCCGGCAGCCACGACAACCTGTCGGCCACGGTGGCGATGGTGATCATGGAGCCCGAGGCCGGCCTGATGGAAGTCGCGCCGCTGCCGGCGCTGAACCGCAGTTTCACCCGCTACAGCCTGAGCGCCGAACCCGAACTGCTGGCTGCCGCCTGAAGCGGCGCGCCCGCGCAACCCCAGGAAGACGTATCGATGAAAAACCATTTGTTGAGCGCCGCGGTTGCGCTGGCGCTGGGTTCCATGGCCGGCGCGGCCTGGGCGCAATCGGCCCCGCCGCTGCGCATTTCACTGACGGCGGACATCCGCTCCACCGAACCCGGCGTCAACCGCGACAGCAACAGCGACGCGGTGGTGCTGCACATCGTCGAGGGCCTGGTGGCCTACGGCGAGGATGCCGAGGTGCGGCCGCTGCTGGCCAAATCGGTGGACATCAGTCCGGACGGCAAGACCTATACCTTCAAGCTGCGCGAAGGCATCACGTTCCACAACGGCAAGCCGATGACGTCGGCCGACGTGCTGTGGACCTGGCAGCATTACACCGCGGCCAATTCGGGCTGGCGTTGCGCCAGCGAGTTCGACGGGCGCGGCACGGTCAAGGTGACGGGCGTGGAAGCGCCGGACGCGCAGACGGTCGTCTATCACATCGAAAAGCCCAGCAGCCTGTTCCTGGCGACGCTGGCGCGCGCCGACTGCGGCGGCACCGGCATCCTGTCCAAGGACTCGGTGCGCGCGGACGGTTCCTGGGACAAGCCCATCGGCACCGGGCCATTCGAATTGGCGGAATGGAAGCGTGGCGAGTACGTGCGCCTGACGAAGTTCGCGGGCTATTCGAACCTGGACGGCAAGCGCGACGGCTATACGGGATCGAAGCGGCCGCTGGTGGACGAGGTGCGCTTCCTGATCGTGCCGGACGATTCCACCGCCAAGGCGGCCCTGCAGCGCGGCAACATCGACATCATCGAGGACGTGTCCAATAGCGACGTGCCGGTGCTGCAAGGCACGCCGAACGTCAAGGTGGCGCATGCGCCGGTGATGAGCATGACCGCGCTGCTGATGCAGACCAAGGATCCGGTGCTGGCCAATCCCAAGATGCGGCAGGCGCTGGCGCACGCGATCGATTACCAGCAACTGGCGGCGGCAGTGACGGAAGGCCTGGCCCAGCCCAACAATTCGATCGTGCCGCTGGTTTCGCCCTACTACGACGCGGCGCAGAAGCAGGGCTGGAACTACGATCCGGCGCTGGCGCAGAAGCTGCTGGGCGAAGCGGGCTACAAGGGGCAGGATCTGACGATCCTGACGACCAAGCGCTATCCGCAGTCGTACAACTCGGCGGTCATCATCCAGGCGATGTTGCAGGCGGTGGGGATCAAGGCGCAGCTGTCGGTGGTGGAGTGGGCGACGCAGCTGGACCGCTATAACGCGGGCACTTACCAGATGATGACGTTCCCTTATTCGGCGCGGCTGGACGCGGCGCTGAACTACGAGATGGTGACGGGGGACAAGGCGAAGCAGCCGCGCAAGGTCTGGGACAATCCCGCCGCGCTGAAGCTGATCGAGGCGGCGTCGTCGGATACGGATCATGCGAAGCGGCAGGCTTCGTTTGATCAGCTGCATAGGCTGTTCCTGGCGGATGTGCCTAGTATTCCTTTGTACAACGGGTTGGATATTGGGGCTTATCGGGCGGATATCAGGGGGTATCAGCCTTGGGCGGTCAAGAAGCCGCGGGCATGGGAGGTGGAGCGGGTTTCGGCTCCTTGATGTTGATTTTGTTGTCTTTGTTGGTGCCGGTGCGGTCTTCGTAGGTCGCCCGGCGGCGCGGGCCTGGTGGCTGCTCGCGCCCACGATTGCGGTCCGGAGCGTTCGCTCCGGACTGCCCCTTCGTCATCTTCGTCCTCGCCTTCGGCGACTCCTTCAGATTCCCTCGGGCGCATCGAGGTTGCTCGCAGCCACCAGGCCCGCACCGCCGGGCTACGAGTTTCTTGGTTCGCTGCGCCGTCAGACCCGTGGGTAGTGGCGAGGTTTGCGGGGCCCGCTGAATGCGGCCGCCTGCGCGGCCGCATTCAGCTTACTTGGTGGTGGGGCGTCGGAGCGGTGTGCGCTGGCGCGCTGGCGTGGGTCTTGTTTTTTCTCTCCTGCGGTTTTCTCCCCCCGCACCTTCCTTTCCGTTTTTTTCTCCGCTTTCGCTCTGCCTTCCCTTCTTCTCCCCTTTTCTCGCCACTCTGATTGCCTGGCCGTATCCGGCCACGCCTATTAGGGATACTACTGGTATCTCTTTGGGATACCAGTGGGGTACCTTCTCATCCGTTACGCGCGGCGGCAACTCGGAGTCTCTGTCGTCCGCGCTTTTTTCTTACGCTGCAACACACATGAACGCTACTCAACGCACCTATCAGACCCTGCTGGACCAGATCGTTTCGCGCCGGATTCCGGCGGGGGAAGTGTTGGAGGAACGCCGGTTGGCGGATGAGCTGGAGGTGTCGCGCACGCCGTTGCGCGCGGCGATGAACCGGTTGTTGGGCGAAGGGATGCTGGAGCGGCTGTCCAACGGATCCATCGTGGTGCGCTCGTTTGGCGTGACGGACCTGCTGGAATTGCTGCAGATCCGCAGCCTGCTGGAAAGCGAGGCGGCGGCGATGGCGACCGGGCGGATTCCGGCGGAGCCGCTGGAAGGGCTGCGGGCGCGCTTGCAGGCCTTGCTGGATGCGAAGACGCCGGACGAAAAGTCGGATTGGGAGGTCGATAACGCGCTGCACGATCTGGTGGCGGCGTACTGCGGCAACCGGAATCTGGCGACGATGATCACGGCGACGCGGCGGCAGGTGCGGATGTGCGATGTGGAGCGCTTGCCGCAACGGCAGGTGCAGGCGCGGGAAGAACACTTGGCGATCGTGGAAGCGCTGCTGTCGGGCGAGTCGGCCCGGGCGCGGCAGGCGATGGCGGCCCATCTGGAGAACGTGCGGCGCAGCTATGTGAATTCGCTGGGGTATCTGAGCCATGGCGCGTGACCTGGACGCATCCCCGCGCGTGATCCGCCCGCGGCCGCTCACGCCCGAGGCCTTTGCGCCATATGGCGAGGTGATCGCGCACCAGGGCGCGGAGCGCCGTCACTATCTGACCGAGCCCATGCGGCATGGGCCCGAGGTGGTTCGCCAGGCCGGCTGGGTCAGCCGGGTGCAGGCGGCGCCGGGGCCGGTGGAGATCCGGCTGATGGAACGCCACCGCCATGCGGCGCAGAGCTTCGTGCCGTTGACGGACTCGCCCTATCTGGTGGTGGTGGCGCCGACCGGCGCCGACGATCTGCCCGACATGGCGCGGCTGGAAGCGTTTCTCGCGACTGGCAGCCAGGGCGTGTGCTACCGCGTGGGCGTCTGGCATCACGGCCTGACCGTGTTGCAGGGGCCGGCGGAATTCCTGGTCCTGATGGGCCAAACCGGCCGCGGCGATGACGACGAGTTCTGGCAGGCGCCGGCTCCGCACGCCCTGGTTTCGATTTCCGATTGACCCTACCTCAATGGCTAGCCCCGCTATGACTACCGATCATCCGCACTTGCGCCGCGATTTCGTCGGCTACGGCGCCAACCCGCCCGATCCCCGTTGGCCGGGCGGCGCGCGCCTGGCGTTGAACCTCTGCATCAATTACGAGGAAGGCGGCGAGCCTTCGGTGCCGGACGGCGACGCTGAATCCGAGACCGGCCTGACCGAGGGCGGCGCCGGCGGTTTCGCCGGGCGCGACCTGGCGGCCGAATCGATGTTCGAGTACGGCAGCCGGATCGGCTTCTGGCGCGTGCACCGGCTGCTGCAGGAACGCGGCATGGCGGCCACGATACTGGGCTGCGGCCTGGCGCTGGAACGCAATCCGGAGGTCTGCGAGGCCATCAAGGCGGCGGGCTATGACGTGTGCGCGCACGGCTGGCGCTGGGAACGGCACCAGAACCTGACGCTGGAAGAAGAGCGCGAGCGCATCCGCCGCACCGTGGAATCGATCACCCGCACGGTGGGTTCGCGCCCGCTGGGCTGGTACTGCCGCTACGGCCCCAGCCTGAACACCCGCGCCCTGCTGGCCGAGGAAGGCGGCTTTCTGTACGACTCCGATACCTATAACGACGAGCTGCCCTACTGGACCGAGGTCGGCGGCAAGCCCCACCTGCTGGTGCCTTATGGCCTGGCCAATAACGACGCCAAGTTCATCCGCGGCGGCATGGCCACGGGGCAGGACCTGTTCGAGTACCTGCGCGACGCATTCGACATGCTGTACGAGGAAGGCGCCACGGCTCCCAAGATGATGTCCGTGGGATTGCATCTGCGGCTGGTCGGCCAGCCGGGCCGCGCGGCAGGCCTGGCGCGCTTCCTGGACCACGTGGCGGCGCACGGCGACGTCTGGGTCTGCCGGCGCGCCGACATCGCTCGCCACTGGCATGCGCACCATCCGGCCGCCCAGGGCGCCGCGCGCTGATTCGTTTTCTGCATCGCCCACGTTTTCTCATCAGGAGAGCAGCATGTCGAAGTACCAGAAAATCAATCGCCGCGGCCTGCTGGCCACGGCCCTGGCCGGGTTGCTGGCGCTGGGCTTGAGCCCGGCGGCGCAAGCCGAGGCCTATCCCAGCAAGCCGATCCGCATCGTCGTGCCCTTCCCGCCCGGCGGCGCGGCCGACACCCTGGCGCGCGCGCTGTCGCAGCAGTTGAACGACACGCTGGGCAAGCAGGTCATCGTGGAAAACCGCGCCGGCGCGGGCGGCACCATCGGCACCAATGCGGTGGCGCGCGCGGAGCCGGATGGCTACACGCTGCTGTTGGGCAACGTGTCCACGCTGGCGATCGCGCCCAGCCTGTATCCGAACCTGAACTACGACCCGGTGAAGGATTTCACGCCCATAACCCTGGTGGGCAAGAGTCCACTGGTATTCGCGGTCAATCCGGGCCTGCAGGCGAAGAACCTGCCCGAACTGATCGCGCTGGCGAACAAGGATCCCGGCAAGCTGACCTTTGGCTCTTCCGGCGCGGGCAGCATCACCCACCTGACCGGTGAAGTGCTGAACCTGGCCACGGGCGGAAAACTGGTGCACGTGCCCTACAAGGGCAGCTCGCCGGTGCTGCTGGCGGTGGCCTCGGGCGAATTGAGCATGGGCGTGACGCAGGTTGTGGAGATGCTGCCGCAGTACAAGGGCGGCCGGGTTGGCGCCGCGGCGGTGACGGGCATCGAGAAGTCGCCCGCCCTGCCCGACGTGACCACCGCTGCCTCGCAAGGCGTGAAGGGACTGGAAGCCACCACGTGGTACAGCCTGATGGCGCCCGCGGGCGTGCCGGCGGAAGTGGTGCAGCGCCTGCATCCGGCGCTGGAAAAGGTGCTGACCAACGCCGAGCTGCGCAAGCGCTTTGCCGACGAGGGCCTGATCCTGGCGCCGTCCACGCAGGCGGAGCTGAGCGCGTTCCTGGGCAATGAAGTGCGCGACTGGGCCGCGGTGATCAAGCAGGCGGGCGTGAAGCTCGACTAGCGGCTGGCGCCGGGCCGCGAGCGCGGCCCGGCGCCATCAAGCGTCCTACTTGCCGTCGCGGACCTTGGTTTCCCAGGCCCGCGGCTTGCCTTCCCAGACCGAAAATCCTTCCACGCGCTTGCTGGATGCCCAGGCGTCCGCGCCGTTGTACAGCATCAGCATCGGGGTCTGTTCCAGCATCAGGGCGTGCAGCTGGTCGAACAGCGCCTGGCGCTTGGCCGGATCGGATTCCAGGAAACTCTCATCGATCAGCTTCTGCGCCGCGGGGTCATCCCAGACCTTGCGCGGCTGCTTGGCCTTGTCGCCCGAAAACTGCTCGAAGCTCAGCGACGGGTCCAGGCGCGAAGAAAACGAGAACGAGCTGATCTGATACTTGCCGGTGTTGTAGCGGTCCAGCTGCGTGGCCCATTCCAGCACCTCGATCTTGGCGTTGATGCCCACCGCCTGCATCATGGCCTGGGCGATCACCGCCACTTGATAGCTCGGCACGTGGGCGCGCTTGTTGGCGTAGATGATCACGGGCTCGCCCTTGTAGCCGGCTTCCTTCAGCAATTGCTGCGCCCGGGCCGGATCGTATTTGTAGCCGCGCTTTTCCGCGTCCTTGTAATAGGCCGAACCCGCGTAGACCGCGGAATTGTTCAGTTGGCCCAGGCCTTCGGAGGCGGCGGCCACGACCTGCGGAATATCCAGCGAGGCGGCGATGGCCTGGCGGATCTTCACATTCTTCAGCACCGGATCCTCGGTCTGGAACAGCAGCACGTGCTTGACCGCGTCATGCGGGCTGAACACCGTCAGGTTCTTGGCGTTCTTCAGTTCGCCCACATCGGTGTTGGTGATCTGCGCGGCGTCGATGGCGCCCGACAACAGGCCCGCCTTCGAAGTGGACGGATCCGGCACCACCAGGAACTTGACCTCATCAGCCAGCGGACGCTTGGAGCCCACGTAGCCGTCCGGCTTGTCGCCAGCGGGCGAGACGTAATCCTTGTAGGCCGTCAGCAAGGTGTATTCACCGCGCTTCCAGTCCTTGAACATGTAGGGGCCGGTGCCCACCGGCTTGATCCAGGAACCGTCGGCGGCGACCGAATCCTTGGAGATGATGGCGGTCATGCCGCAATCGGTGCGGGCCAGCGAATCCAGGAACACGGCCGACTTGCGGTCCACCTTCATCACCACGGTCTGCGCGTCGGGCGCGGACACGTCCGTCACCTTCAGGCCGTTGCGGCCGTCAAAGTCGCTGCGGCAGCGCCAATCCGTCTTGGGATCCATGTAGCGCTGCCAGTTCCAGACCACATCGGCCGAGGTCAGCGCGGCGCCGTTGTGGAACTTGACGCCGTCGCGCAGCTTGAAGGTATAGGTCAAACCGTCTTCCGACAGGTCCACCGACTTGGCCAGCAAGGGTCCCACGGTGCCGTTCTCGCGATAGCCGACCAGGCCCTCGACGATGTTGAGGATCACGCCGTCGGTGGTGTTGTCGCGGTTGACGCCGGGGTTGGTCGAGCGGATGTCGGCGGGCTGGGCGATGGTCAGCAGCGCGGCCTGGGCCGAACCGGCGGCGGCCAGCGCCAGGCTGAGCGCGAGCGCTCTAGGTACGAAAACATGGTGCATGCAAAGACTCCCCGGCGTGCGGCGCAAAATTCACGCATATATTGGCGCCAAAATTAGCTGCCCATTATGAGCGGAATGCGCCGCTTCGCTATCGGGGGTATCCCTGAAGGCGCCGCCGGAATGAAAAACGGCGGCCTTCATTCCGAAGGCCGCCGCATGCTTGCAGCGCGGGTTGCGCCGGCCGCCTCAGGAGATGTCCTGCCCCACGTGCTGGGCAATGATTTTCTGCAGGCGCTTGACATCGCGCGCTTCCAGCGCGTCCACCATGTCGAAATGCTCGCGCGCGGAAATCTCGATGCGCGAGCGCGTCACCCATTCCTTGGCCGGCGCCGCCGGGCCGCGGGCCCGGGTTTCGTGGATCAGCGCGACCAGTTCGCGGTTGCGGCACATGTCGTACATGCCCGCGTGGAAAGCCAGGTTGACCTCGTACTGCTCCAGCAGCGTGCCGTCCTGCAGCAGCTTGGCGAAGCGTTCGGCCAGGGTGCGCAGCGCCTTGACCTTGGCCACGGTGACGTTGGGCATCAGGTCCGCCGCCGCGCCCGTTTCCAGCAGGATGCGGATGTCGCGGATCTGCAGATGCTGGTCCGGATCCATGGCGTAGACGTGATAACCCCGGTTCGGGATGTGCGCGATCAGCCGCTTGGCCGCCAATTGGTCTAGCGCCCGCCGGACGTCCAGACGCTTGGCGTCGTAGCGTTCCTGCAGGTCGATCTGTTTCAGCCAGGCGCCGGGACCGTAAACGCCCGCCTGTATATCGTGGGCGATGCGATCAACCAGGCCGGGTTGCGCCGTTGCCGCTTTCGGCATGGACCACTCCCGTCTATCAAATCCGAAGCGCGTATTTTATGCGTAAGTATTCCCGGGGGACGGCGCCTGCGCCCCCTGGGATACCCGCCCCTCAGGCGCTGGCCCGCAACGGCTGCTGCTGATCCAGCCGCCAGCGCAGGCGCACGCCGCCGGTATCGGTGGATTCCAGCGCCGGAATCGCCGACAGCAGGCTGCGGGTGTACTCCTCTTGCGGTTGGTCGAACACGGCGTCGCGAGAGCCCTGCTCGACGATGCCGCCGTCGCGCATCACCACCACGCGGTCGGCCACCTGCTCCACCACGCCCAGGTCGTGGCTGATGAACAGGCAGGAAAAGCCATGGCGTTCCTGCAGGTCGGCAAACAAGTCCAGCACCTGCGCGCGCACGGTCACATCCAGCGCGGACACCGGTTCGTCGGCGATGACGAAGGCCGGACGGCGCACGATGGCGCGGGCAATTGCCACACGCTGGCGCTGGCCGCCCGACATCTCGTGGGGATAGCGCTTGGCGTACTCGGAACCCAGGCCCACTTCGGCCAGCACTTCGTCCACCCGGCGGCGCTTCTCCGCCGCGGGCATGTCGTCCAGCATGCGCAGGCCCTCTCCCACCAGCTGGCCGATGGTCATGCGCGGGTCCAGCGAGGAATACGGATCCTGGAACACCATCTGGCAGTTCAGCCGGTAATCGCGCCAGGAGGCCGAACGGCGGTTCACGGCCTGGCCGCGGAACAGGATCTGGCCCGAAGTCGGCGCCAGCAATCCAGCGATGGCCCGTCCCAGCGTGGTCTTGCCCGAACCGGAGCCGCCCACCACCGCCACCACTTCGCGCGGCTTGACGTGCAGGTCGATGCCGTTGAGCGCGCGCTTGGCGCCGGTGCGCGAGAACAGCCGCTGATGGCCGGCGTAATCGACCACCAGGCTCTTGACCTCGACGATGGGCGGCTCCTTGCCCAGCTGGCGCGCCGGCAGCCGGCGCGGCATGGCGTCCAGCAGCTTGCGGGTGTAGGGGTTCTGCGGCCGCTCCAGAATGCTGGCGGTGGCGCCTGTCTCCAGCACCTTGCCGTGTTGCATCACCACCATGCGCTCGGTGTAGCGCGCGACCATCGGCAGGTCGTGGCTGATCATCAGCACCGCCGTATGGTGTTCGCGGGTCAGGTCCACCATCAGCTCCAGCACGTCGCGCTGCACCACCGCGTCCAGCGCGGTGGTGGGCTCGTCGGCGATCAGGAGCGCGGGCTCCAGCAGCATCACGGACGCCAGCATCATGCGCTGGCGCATGCCGCCGGAGAACTCGTGCGGCCAGGCTTCCATCGCGCCCTTGGGATCGCGGATGCCCACCCGGCGCAGCATTTCCAGGATGCGTTCGCGGCGCGCGGCGGCGGACAGGCCCTTGCGGTGCAGGCGCAGGCCCTCCTCCAGCTGGCGGCCGATGGGCATGGACGGATTCAGCGAGGTCATCGGCTCCTGGAACACCATGCCGATGCGCGCGCCGCGCAGCTTGCGCAGCGCGGCCGGGGACGCCTGCGTCACGTCCACGCCTTCGAACTTGATGGAGCCGCCGGCCACCACCAGCGGCGATGGCGTCAGGCCCATGATGGCGCGCGCGGCCTGCGTCTTGCCGCTGCCGGATTCCCCGACGATGCCGACCATCTCGCCAGGCGCCACCTCGAAGGACACGCCGCTGACGATTTCGCGCCCGCCCGCGCCAACGGTCAGCGACAGATTCGATACGGATACCAATGCGCTCATTACACGCCCCTCATGCGGGGATCGAAGCGGTCACGCACCGCGTCGCCCAGCAGATTGATTCCCAGCAGCGCGAGCGCGATGGCCAGGCCGGGAAGTATGGATAGATAGGAAGCCTGCGCCATGAACGGCCTTGCGGCGGCCAGCATGTTGCCCCAGGTGGGCGCGGGAGGCGGCACGCCCAGGCCCAGGAAGGACAGCGCGCTTTCCGCCAGGATCACCCAGCCGAACATGGAAGTGGCCAGCACCGTCAGCGGCGCCACGCAATTGGGCAGCACGTGGCGGAACATGGTGTAGAGCTCGGAGTTGCCCAGCACGCGCGAGGATTCGATGAACTCCTTCTCGCGCAGCGACAGCACCGTGCCGCGCACGATGCGCGTCACCGAGGGCGTATAGGCCAGGCCCAGCGCCAGGATGATGCCGTACTTGTTGGCGCCTACTACTGCCAGCAGGCCCAGCGCCAGCAACAGCCCGGGAAAGGCCAGCAGCGCGTTGTTGAAGGCCATGATGATGCGGTCGGTCCAGCCCCGCACAAAGCCGGTCAGGGTGCCGACGATCGTGCCCGCGACGATGGCGAAGCTCACCGTCAGCAAACTGATCCAGACACTGCTGGAGGCGCCGGCCAGCAGGCGCGACAGCTCGTCACGGCCGAATTCGTCCGTGCCGAGCAGGAACTCGCCGCCCGGCGGCTTCAGGCGCGCCACGAAGTTGATCTTGAGCGGGTCATGCGGTGTCCAGAAGGCGCCCATGATGGCCGCCACCAGCATCAGCGCCACGATGACGCCGCCCAGTAGCGCGTTGGCTGCAATTCGCTTTTTCATTCGGCGGTCACTCTCGGGTCAAAGAGGGGATAGCAAAGGTCGATGAACAGGTTCACGATCACGTAGACCACGCCCACGAACAGCAGACAGCCCTGGATCACGGGGTAATCGCGGGCGAAGATGGAGTCCACCAGCAGACGTCCCAGGCCGGGGATGGTGAACACCGTCTCCACCACGGCGATGCCGCCCAGCAGGTTGCCCAGCACCAGGCCGATCAGCGTCCAGGTGGGACCGAAGGCATTGCGGAAGGCGTGGCGCATCAGCACCGCGGATTCCGACAGGCCCTTGGCCCGCGCATGGGTGATGTAGTCCAGCCGCAGCACTTCCAGCGTGCTGGCCCGCGCCATGCGCATCAGCACGCCGATCTCATGCAGGAACAGCGTCAGGATGGGCATGGCCAGGTACAACAGGCCGGCCTTCCAGTCTTCACCGATGGACACGTAGCCCACCACCGGCAGCCATTGCAGCTTGAGGCCGAAGAAGATCAGCAGCAGCAGGCCCAGCCAGAAGGTCGGAATCGACACCAGCAGCGTGGCCGTGCCGACCAGGAACAGGTCGGGCGCCTTGTTCTGCTTCCAGGCGGCGATCATGCCGGCCGGCACCGCCACCAGCGCGGCGAACAGCACCGCCACCACCACCACGCGGCCGCTGATCAGGAAGCGGTCCCACACCAGCGGCAGCACCGGCTGGCCGGTATTGATGGACGAACCCAGGTCCCCGTGCAGCATGTTGCCGAACCATATGCCGAACTGGGTAAGCCAGGTCTGGTCCAGCCCCAGCCGCTCCCGCAGGTCGGCCAGCGCGGCCGGCGTCGCCAGGTCGCCCAGCAGCAGTTGGGCTGGGTCGCCCGGGATGAGCCGGATCATCACGAACACCGCCACCGCCACAATCAGCAGCGTCGGTATGGCCATGACGATCCGGGATAGCGCGAAACGCAGCATGCCCCTCTCCTATTCCTGGTCGCGGACTCGCGGATGCCCGCAAGCGCCGCGTCCGCCGGTCTCAGTTGTCTTCATGCCGCAACTTGCGCAGGGCGGCGGCCAGGAAGTCCTGCACCTGGCCCACGCACTTCAAGCCGTCATGCGGCACGTTTTCCACCACGTCCAGCACCGCGTTCACGCCCTGCGCTTCGAACGAACGGCGCAGCGACTCCAGGCGCTCCGGGCGGGTACTGCCGGCGGAGTTCGCGCCAGGCATGAAGAACTTGCCGCCTTCGCGGTGGGTGATTTCCCAGGTTTCCAGGTCGGCCTTGCCAACGATCATGTGGACCGCCACCTGCTTGAGCGCTTCGATGTCGATGCGCTTGCCGAAACGGGCCTCGGCATCGCGCACGCCCACCCACCAATCCTGGCCGGGATCCAGCAACGTGACCGAGCCCGGCGCGCCGATCGACACGGCCCACAGGCTTTCGGGGTGCAGGTAGGCGAACCGGTTGACGAACTGGCCGCCGCCCGAATAGCCGAACAGGCCGAACTTCTTGAAGTCGCAGCCGAACTTCTCGCCCACTTCCGCCACCATGTCCAGCAGGATCTCGTCGTAGCGGATGTCGCCTTCGCGCAATTGCTTGAAACCGTCGCGGTTGCCGTCGCCCAGCGGGCTTACGGGGAACAGCGGGCACAGCACGATGCAGTCGTTCCAGCGGGCGAACTCCGCGAACGCGTCGCGGTATTCCACGAAGGCGCGGCCGGTGCCGTGCATGATCACCACCAGCTGCATGGGATGCCTGGCGCTGTCGATGTGCGGCGGGACATAGGTGCAGTAGGAAAAGCGCGGGTCGGAGCGGGCGGCGAAGACGGTGCTGTGGCCCAGGTCGTACATGGCCCGCGCGCGGGCGGCGTCGGGCTGGATGGCGGGTGCTGCGTTGGACTGCATGATTTCCTCGTTTCCATGGCCGCGGGGCCGATGGTCTATGCCGGTGGTCGAAATAATGATCACATAAATTGGCGCCAATTTTAGGCGCACGTATTCCGGCGCAACAAGGCAGGGGATTCCCTAGGAACGTAAAAAGGGAGCGCCGCGGCGCTCCCCTGGATGGCGCCGGCGCCCCCGCTCAGCGGGCCGGCGCCAGTCCGCCTCAGCCTTTCTTGAACAGCCGCCTGGCGAGGCTGACCGCCCCCAGCACCACGGCTCCGGCCACGATGCCGAACAAGGCATTGAGCAAGGTGGCCGTGAGCGCCTGCACCACCCCGCCCCCGCCCACCGCGGCGGCGGCCTGGTCGACCGCAGCCTGCACCGGCGCAATGCCGTGCGTCAGGATGGCGCCGCCCACCATGAACATGGCCGCGGTGCCGACCACCGAAAGGGTCTTCATCAGATAGGGCGCCGCGCCCACGATGCGCCGTCCCAGCCAGGCCACCGCCTGGGACGATTTCTGGCTCAGGTATAGGCCCAGGTCGTCCAGCTTGACGATGCCGGCCACCAGGCCGTAGACCCCGACCGTCATCGCGATGGCGATGACCGACAGCACCAGCACCTGCCGGGTAAAGTCGGCGCCCGCCACCGCCCCCAGGCTGATGACGATGATTTCCGCCGACAGGATGAAGTCCGTGCGTATCGCGCCTTTGATCTTGTCTCGCTCGAAGGCCACCATGTCGACCGTATCATCCTGCAGGGCCTGGGCGCGCGCGGCGTGGTTGCCTTCGTCCGAATCGCCGTGCGGCAGGAACTTGTGCGCCAGCTTCTCCACGCCTTCGTAGCAGAGAAAGGCCCCGCCCACCATCAGCAGGGGCGTCACGGCCCAGGGCGCGAAGGCGCTGATCAGCAGCGCCGCCGGCACCAGGATCAGCTTGTTGATGAAGGAGCCCTTGGCCACCGCCCAGACGACCGGCAGTTCCCGGTTGACCGGCACGCCCGTAACCTGCTGGGCGTTCAACGCCAGGTCGTCGCCCAGCACCCCGGCCGTTTTCTTGGCCGCGACCTTGGTCATGACGGACACGTCGTCCAATATGGTCGCGATATCGTCAAACAGTGCGAAGAAGCTGCTTCCCGCCATCAAGAATCCCCTGTGCCTCGAAAGGATTTTCGAGTGTACAGGCGGCCGGCGTCCGCCAAGCGTCGCCCGCCTGGCCGTTTTCACTTCTTTTCTGTCCGTAACCCCGATGGCGCGGCCGGGCAGCCCGGCCTACCCTGGCGGCTGGACCCGACTATTGCCCCCAGGAGGCCACATGCTTGCCTTGCGACCCAGCTGCGAACACTGCGATGCGGCGCTGCCGCCAGACTCCGCCGCCGCCCGCATATGCAGTTTTGAATGCACCTTCTGCGCCGCTTGCGCCGAAGGATTGCTGGGCAATGTCTGCCCCAATTGCGGCGGCGGCTTCGCGCCCCGGCCGGTCCGCCCCGCCAGCGACCGCAAGGGCGGCAACTTCCTGGGCAAGTACCCGGCCAGCACCGAGCGCAAGCATCGTCCGGTCGACCTGGCCGCGCACGACGCCTTGCGCCGCAGCCTGGACGGCGTTCCGCCGGAACGCCGCTAGCGGCTGCAACACCCGAACGCGGGCGCTAGCTGTGCGCGTGCGCCGCCGGGCTGGCCGCGTTCTCGAACAGGATGTTGTTTTCCAGGTGGATGTGCGCCATCAGGTCTTCCTTGAAGGTACGCAATCCCAGGTACAGCGCCCGCCACGTGTTGCATGCGGCGCGCGGCAGCGTGATGTCGTGGGTCAGCGCCAGCAGCCGTTCCAGCGCCACGCCGTGGTCGTCGTGCTCGGCGCGCATGACCATGATGGGCATGCCGGCCATGGCGCCATGGCCGCGGGCCAGCATCGGGAACAGCACCTGTTCTTCCTTCTGCATATGGCTTTCCAGCTCCTGCTGCATCACGCGCAGGTGATCGGCCAGGCCGGTCGGGCAGTCAGGGCTGTCGGCGTGCACCTGCTCCACCTTCAGCGCCAGCCGGATCAGCTCGGGCAATTGCTGGCGGTGCACCTCGTGGTAGCGCGCCAGGATATGGTCGACCAGTTCGGCCGGCGAGGCCAGCCCCCAATCCGTTTCGTGGGACGGGCTGCGCGCCAGCTCCATCAGGCGCGCCTCGATCTGCGCCGCGTCCAACGAACGCTCGGCCGCCGCCTCGGCCAGGCTCTTCTTGCCGCCACAGCAGAAGTCCAGCTGGTACTCATGAAACACCTGCGTGGCGCCGGGGATGCTGCGGGCCAATTGGCCCAGGGATTGCTCAACCATGCTCATCGCGTCTCTCCATAGTTCGTGACGGGTACTGGAAGCAATGCGAAATCCGTGCCAGGAAAAACTTGCTATTTATCAATGAATTGCAAATTAAAGGGTGAATATCACCCTGGCAGGTCGAGGTTTTATCCACCCCGAACGGTAAAATTCACCCCATGCAAAACCTCCTGCTCGCCGATCTGGTCGCCGACCTGCCCCCCGCCGTCCGCCTGCAGCGGCTGGTGTCCAGCCTGCGCACGCACTTCCGCTGCGGCGCGGTGGCGCTGCTGCAACTGGAGGAAGACCATCTACGCCCCATCGCGGTGGATGGCCTGACGCAAGACGCCCTGGGCCGCCGTTTCGCCGTGCAACAGCATCCGCGGTTGGCGGCCATCCTGGCGCGGCGCGGCGTCACCTGTTTCCACCACGACAGCACCCTGCCCGATCCCTATGACGGCCTGATCAACGGCATGGCTGGGGAACCGCTGCCGGTGCACGACTGCATGGGCACCAGCCTGCACATCGAGGGCCGCCCCTGGGGCGTGTTGACCCTGGACGCCCTGGAAGTCGGCACCTTCGACGCCGAGGCCCAGTCCGACCTGCGCGACTACATCGTGCTGCTGGAAGCCGCTTTGCGCACCACGCGCCTGGAAGCCGAAATCCGCGCGCTGCGCGTGGCGCGCGGCGCCGAACCGGCCGACAGCGCCGTCGCCGACAACAGCGAGATCCTGGGGCAAAGCGCAGCCATCGGCCGCCTGCTGCACGAAATCCAGGTGGTGGCGGATTCCGAGCTGCCCATCCTGCTGCTGGGCGAAACCGGCGTGGGCAAGGAACTGTTCGCGCATCGCGTGCATCGCCTCTCGCGCCGCCGCGACAAGCCACTGGTGCATGTGAACTGCGCCGCGCTGCCCGAATCGCTGGCCGAAAGCGAATTGTTCGGCCACGCCAAGGGCGCCTTCTCGGGCGCCGTGGCCGACCGGCCCGGCCGCTTCGAAGCCGCCAATGGCGGCACGCTGTTCCTGGACGAAGTGGGCGAACTGCCGCTGCTGGTGCAGGCCAAGCTGCTGCGCACCTTGCAGAACGGCGAAATCCAGCGCCTGGGCGACGACCGGCCGCGCCGCGTCGACGTGCGCATCCTGGCCGCCACCAACCGCAGCCTGCGCGACCTGGTGCGGGTCGGTGATTTCCGCGCCGACCTCTATCACCGGCTATCGGTCTATCCCATCCCCATTCCGCCGCTGCGCGACCGCGGCAACGACGTGCTGCTGCTGGCGGGCCGCTACCTGGAACTGAACCGCGCGCGCCTGGGTTTGCGCAGCCTGCGGCTGTCGCCGGAGGCCGAGGACATGCTGCGCCGCTACCGCTGGCCCGGCAACGTGCGCGAACTGGAGCACGTCATCAGCCGCGCCGCCATCAAGGCCGTCAGCCACGGCGCCACGCGCAACGAGATCGTGACGCTGGGCGCCAAGCTGCTGGACCTGTCCGACGGCGACATGCCGCTGGCCGCGCCTCAGGAGGACGCCGACGCGCCCGCCGGTCCTGACCAGACGCTGCGCGAGGCCGTGGACGCCTGCCAGCGCCAGGCCATCCGCCGGGCGCTGGAAACGCACCAGGGCAACTGGGCCCATGCCGCGCGCGCACTGGGCGTGGACTCCAGCAATCTGCACAAGCTGGCGCGGCGCATCGGGCTGAAGGGCTGACTCCGCGCCGGCCGTCCCGGCAAACGCCAAGCCCCAACCGCCATACCATCAGGGCCGCGCCATCGCCCCGAGCACGATATCCGCCACCAGCTTGCCGGCCTCCCATTGCGGCATGTGGCCGGCATCCGGCAGCAGATGCAGCGCGGTCCTGGCTGGCGCATTCAGCGCGTGGCGCCAGGGGATGACGGCGTCGCGCCGCCCGTGGATCAACGTGCAGCGGCACTGCAGGCTGGCCAGGTCCGCTGCGATGCTCAGTTGCTGCACGCCGTTCCAGCCCACCTCCCGGCATAGTTCGATCAGGGGCTCGCGCCGCGCCTGCGTGCTCTGGCGCAAGGCGTCGATGAAATTTCCCGACGGCGTCATGCCGGAGACGGTGAGCTTCTGCAGCTCGCGCTGCGCCGCCTCGTTGGTGCCGGCATGCGTCATGCCCGTCAGAAAGCTCTGGTCGATTTCAGTGCCCAGCCCGACCGGCGCGATCAGGACCAGGCTATCCACGGCCATGCCGGGGCGGGATGCCGCCCGGGCCGCCACCGCCGCGCCAAAAGAATGGCCGATCAGGTTCACGGGCCCGATGCACTGGGACGCCACCGTGTCGGCCACCGCATCGACGATATGTTCGAAGCGCGTGGCCTGCGAACGCGTGGCACCATGGCAAGGCAGGTCCATCGCCAGCACGCGCAGTCCGGCGCGGCTGAGCGCATGCGCCAGGCTGGCCCAGGCGTCGCGGTCGCCGAACATGCCGTGGATCAACACCGCCGTCTGGCTGCCCGGGCGCCCCCCTTCCCACACCGTGAACCGGACTTCGCCGTGGCGGGTGTACGCCCAGGCCTCGCGCTTTTCTCCTGGCGCGCCGCGGGCCTGCATGCTGCCCTGTCCGCTGGCGCTTGCCTGACCGACATCCGCCACGGTCACGCGGCCGTTGGGCCCGGTCCCCGCCACTGCGTCCAGTGCGATGCCGCGCTCGGCCGCGACGCGGCGGGCGGCGGGGGTGGCGAACTTGCGGTCTACCGAAGGCTGCGCGACAGGATGCGCCAACGACGGCGAGGCCGCCGGCGTCCGCGCGGCAGCGGCCGCCGCGGCAACGGCCGCCGCAGCATCCGCAGGCTTTGCTGCCGCGGATTGCGCCGCCGCGCCGCCCGCGCTCGCCGCCACAGCCTCGCCTTCCATCTGTACCCGCGCGATCACTGTATCCGCGTTGACGAGGCCGTCCACCGCGACCAGATGTTCCACCATGACCCCGTCGTCGTGCGCGGGCACCTCGATGATGGATTTGTCGGTCTCGATTTCGACCAGCACGTCGCCCGTCTTGAAGGCCTGCCCAGGCGCCACGATCCAGGCGACCAGGCGGGCAGCGTCCAGGGCCTCGCCTGTCGGCGGGACGACCATATCCAGCGTTCTCGTCATGCTTGTTCCTTCGAAGATCGATGCGCGCCCCGGCAAGCGGAGTTGCGCCAGCGCAGCGTCAGGCCGCCGGATTCATGAACTGGATGAACTCCGTGATGGCGCCTTCCGGCTCCATCAGATAGAACACCTTGGTGCGCCCTTGCCGCATGACACGCGGCGAGGACACGCTTTCATAGCCGGCGCGCGTGGCCTGCTCGTATACGGCATCCACGTCCTCCACTTCGAAGGCCACGTGGCTGTAGCCGAAATCGCATTGGCGGCGGGGCTGCCTGTCGCCTTCCGGCGTGTAGTACTTGAACAGTTCCACCCGGTGTCCGCCATGGCGCAGCATGGCCCAGCGTATGGTCGCACCCGGCAGGCCGACCACTTCGCCCAGCGCGGGTTCGCTGCGGTGGTCCATCTCGCCCTCCAGCTCGAAGCCGAGAAAGCCGGTATAGAAGTTGCGCGCGCGTTCGAAATCATTGACGCAGACGGCCGTGTGATGCGTGGCTAGCAGTTTGTCCTTGAGCATTTTTCTCTCCAATGGCGTCCGGTTCAGCGGGCGCCGCCGCGGCGGCTGTCCATGGATTTCAGGGCCATCTCCACGGCCTGCGCGTCCGCCAATGCGGCGCGCTCCAGCACCTTGGAGACCACGGGCGAGGAATTGGCGCCCGTAACGTGCACGATCTCGTGGTCCAACCAGTCGAACAGCCTTGACTGCGCCTCGCTCGCCACCCGCGAGCCGATCGAGGTGCCGCGGGTAGTCTGCTCCACGATCATCAGCGCCTGCGTGCGCTTGACGCCGGCCGCGATGGTGTCCCAATCGATGCCCAGCGGATCCAGCGTGCGCAGGTCTATCACCTGGGCGTCGATGCCCGTACGTTCCGCCGCCTGGCAGCAGACCTCGACCATGACGCCGTAGGTCAGGATGGTGCAGCGTGCGCCCTCGCGCGCGACCCGGGCCCGGCCGATCGGCACGATGTAGTCCCAGTCCTCGGCGGGCACCTTGCCTACCGTCTTGAACAGGTCGTTGTATTCCACCATCAGGACCGGATCGTCGCAGCGCAGCGCGGCGTTGAGCAGGCCGATATAGTCATAGGGACGCGATGGCGCCAGGATCCGCCACCCTGGATACTGGGCAAACAGGCCGCTGGCGTCCATGGAATGCTGCGAGCCATAGCCGGTGCCCGCCGTGACCCGGCTGCGCACCAGCACCGGCACCGCGAACTTGCCGCCGAACATGTGGCGCACCTTGGCGATCTGGTTGAACAGCTGGTCCGCGGCCACCAGCGCGAAGTCGGGATACATGATCTCCACCACGGGCCGCATGCCGTTCAACGCCGCGCCCAAGGCCAGGCCAGTGAAACCGTTCTCGCAGATGGGCGTGCCGATGAGGCGTTCCGGAAAGTGATCGCCTATGTCCTTGGTAGCGCCGGCCGTGCCGCCTTTCAGGCGATGCACATCCTCGCCCAGGATGAAGATGCCGTCGTCGCGCTGCATGTTCAGCAGCATGGCGCGCGAAATCACGTCCTGGAACTTGGCGTCCGCCAGGCTCGCTGGCGTCTGCTCCTCCAGCTCGATGGCGCGTTGGCCCGCGAGTTCGCCCAGGTTGCCGCGGATACCGCTGTCCACGCTGGCCGGGTCCGGCCACAGTTCCGGCCGGATGCGTTGCGCCGCCTCGTCGCCGTAATGCTCCAGCAGCCGCCCCAGCGCGCCGTCTATCAATTCGTCCGCGCGGCGCTCCAGGCGGGCGATGCCGGCATCGTCGATCAGGCCCAGCGATTTCAGCTGCGCGGGAAACATCGACATGGGATCGCGCGCGCCCCAAGCCTCTTCCTCGTCCTTGTCGCGGTAGCGGAACGCGCTGCCCTTGAGCGCGCCCGACTGGTGCAGGTAGCGGTAGGTCTGCGCTTCCAGCAGCACCGGCCCGCCGTCGCGGCGGATGATGGCCCGAGCTTCCTGCATGGCCAGGCGCGCAGCCACCACGTCCATGCCGTCGAACTCGATCGCCGGCACGCCCAGGGACAGGCCGCGCGCCGACAAGCGGGTTTCGCGCGTCTGTTCCGACACGTGGGTGGACACGGCGTACAGGTTGTTTTCCACGAAGAAAATGGTGGGAGCGTTGTAGAGCGCCGCAAGGTTCATGGCCTCGTAAGCCGCCCCGCTCTGCATGGCGCCGTCGCCGAAGAAGGCCACCGACACATGATCGCGCCCGCGCAGCTTGTCGGCAAAGGCGTAACCCACCGCATGCGACGGATTGCCGCCCACGATGGCGTTGGATCCATAGATGCCGGCCTCGGGATAGCGCAGATGCATGGAACCGCCGCGGCCGCCGCAATAACCCGGCGTCAGGCCCAGGATCTCGGCATAAGTCCGGTAGACCACCTCGCGGTGCGAATCCAGCGTTTCCGAGTCCAACGGCGAATAGTCCGCCGGTGTGGCGTGGTTCAGCGCCTTGGCAAGAAACTGGTGGTGCATGCGGTGGGTGCCGTTGATCTTGTCGGCCGACTCCAGCACCGACATGGCGCCCACGGCGGCGCCGTCCTGGCCGATGCTGGAATGCGCCGGACCATGCAGGATGCCGGCCACGCTCAGCTTCAGCAGCTTCTCTTCGAAGCGCCGGATCAGTATCAACTGCTCCAGCATGCGGACCATCTCGCGCGGCGCGATGGCCCCCGCATCCGCGGCGGTGGCGGTAAGCCGCCACCATGGCGTGTCGGTGTGCAGGGCGGCAAGCCGCGAGGGTTTCGCGGCAGGCGCCGCGCCTTCATTGATGTGCTTCATCTACGCTTCCCTTCAGTGAGCCGCGGCCAGGGCGGCATCCAGCGGTTCGGTTTCCTGCGCGCGCAGCAACTTCCAGATGTGCGTGCGCAGGTGCACGAATGCCTCCATGTCCATCACGTCCTCGATCCGCTCCATGCTGTCCCAGTCCTCGCGCTTGCGCACGTCGGCCACGTTGATGATTTCCTTGATCTGTCCCGGGCGGCCGGTCAGCACCACCACGCGGTCGGACAGATACACCGCTTCTTCCACGCTGTGGGTAATGAACAGCACGGTGCGCGGATTGAGGCGGGACAGCTTGACCAGTTCTTCCTGCATCACCACGCGGGTCTGGGCGTCCAGCGCACCGAAGGGCTCGTCCATCAGCAGCACGTCGGGATCCAGCGCGTAGCTGCGGGCGATGGCCACGCGCTGCTGCATCCCGCCGGACAGCTGGTGCGGATAGGCCTGCTCGTAGCCCGCCAGGCCCATCAGTTCGATGTAGCGCGCCACGGTCCGCGCCCGCGCCTCGCGCGAGGCGCCCTTGCACTTCAAGCCGAAGCCAATGTTCTCGGTCACGGTCTTCCAGGGAAACAGTGCAAACTGCTGGAACACGACGGCGCGGTCCGGTCCCGGTTCCTCGACTTCCTTGCCACCCACCCGCACGCTGCCGGCCGAGGGAAACTCCAGGCCGGCCGCCATGCGCATCAGCGTGGTCTTGCCGCAGCCGGACGGCCCGACGATCGAAACGAACTCCCTCTCGCCCACCTCGAAACTCACGTCATCCAGGGCCAGGAAGCTTTCCCCACCCCGGCTGAACGTGCGCTGCACCCGTTCGAAAGTAATCTGACTCATGCTTGCGTTCCTTTGTTGAGAACCGCGGCCGCCGGCTTACCTGGCGACATCGGCGACGAAGGCCCTGAGCTTGGGATCGTCCTGGATCATCTGCAGATACTTGCCCGTGACCATGGTCTTGGGATCGGGGATCTTCTTGACCACGCCCACGGACACCATGAATTCCCCCACGCTGTTCCACCAGCCCACGATCTCCGAGGAGCCGCCCGGGCCCGGCGCAAACAACTTGGTCTGCTCCGCCAGGTCGAAAGCCGGACGGTCGCGCAATTCCTGCGCCAGGTACTTGTCGGGGAACTTCACGCCCACGCTGCCGAAGAAGGCCTTCAGATACGCCTGGGCCTCCTCGGGATGCGCGCGCTGCCAGGCCACCGCGCGCAGGTAGACCGCCAGGAAGCGGGCGACCTTGTCGGGATGTTTCTTGGCGAAGTCCGGCGTCGTGAACAGGTAGCTGTGGATAGGCATCTTCAGCTCGGCGCCGGTGCAGATCACCTTTGCGCCTATGGCCTCTTCCAGGATGTAGGTATTGGGAGCCCACACCGAGGAAATGTCGTACTTGCCGCTCATTACCGCGGCATTGATGTCGGGCGGCGACAGGTTCACGAAACGGTAGTCGTCGGGCTTGAGGCCGAACTTCTGCGACAGGCATTCCGTGGCGCCCCATTGGCCCGTGGAGTTGCTGGTGACGGGAATGGTCTTGCCCTTGAGCAGCGCCGGGTTCTTGAGATACTCGTCCGCCCGGTCCTTGGTGGCCATCAGCGTAATGATGGCGGCCTCGCCGTCGGCGATGCCTATGGTCTGCAAGCCATACTTCGACGCGCCCAGCAGCGACGGAATATTGCCCGCCCCGCCCACGTCCCATGATCCGGACGCGCCCGCCGCGATTTCGACCGCGCCGGAAGCGAAGGTCGAGATCTCAGGCTTCAGGCCCACCTCCTTCCACCACCCCTTCTCGCTGGCGATGTACCACTCCAGCGCCCACCGCTGCGGCTGCTGACCGATGCGGATGGTGAACAGTTCCTCGCCCGCCGGCGCGGCCTGGGCCGCCGCCTGTCCGGGTCCCCCCAGCCAGCACCCGATCACGAGCGCTGCCAAGGCCTTGAGGCCTTTGTAGTGTTTCATCTGTCTCTCTCCAGTATGAAATGACGCTGCCTGCACTGCCTGCCTGTACTCCCTCCTTTGTTCCCGGGGTCAGCGCGACCAGTCGCGCTGCACCCTGCGCTGCAAGGCGCGCATGCCGTAGTCGATGCCTGCGCCTATCAGGCCGATGGTGATCATTCCGCTGATCACGATGGCGGGCTCCAGATTGCTGCCGCCCTGCACGATCATGTAGCCCAGCCCGGTCGAACCCACGATCAGTTCCGCGCCGATCAAGGACTGCCAGCCGAACCCCGCGCCGACGCGGATGCCAGCGACGATGTGCGCCAATGCGGCCGGCAGCAGGATTTCCGTCAGCGTCGTCCAGCGCCCCGCCCCCAGCATCTGGCCGGCCTCGATCAAGGCGCGGTCGATCTGCCTGGCGCCGCGATAGGCGTTCAGTACACAGGGCGCGAAGGCGCCGGCGAATATCACCAGCGTGGGCGACAGGAATCCGGTGCCGAACCAGAAGATCGCGAACGGCACCCAGGCGATCGGGGGAATGAAGCGGAAGGCTTCGAACACCGGCGCCACCGCCCAATCCAGCGCCTTGAAACGCCCCATGAACAAGCCCAGCGGGACACCAAGCAGGACCGCGATGGAGAAGCTGATCAGGAATTTCTCCAGGCTGGCCAGCAGATGCATCTGCAGCACCGAGCCCGCATAAGGTTCGTGCGTGTGCTCGGCCATGCTGCGCAGCACCGTCAACGGTCCAGGCAGGAAGGCCGGGGACACCAGGCCCAGCCCGGACAGCAATGCCCAACTGCCGAACAGGGTGGCGATGCCCAGCGCCGGCATCAGCCAGCGTTCCAGCACGCGGCGCGACACGAGGGCGCGCGCGCGGGACGGGCCGGCGCGGCTCAGGCTTTCCATGGCATCACCTTGCGTTCGACCTGCGCCAGCAGGGCCGACATCAGCATGCCCATGCTGGCCACGGCGGCCATGGCCACCACGATCATTCCCGAGTTCAGGTCGCGGGTGGCGATGATCAGCACATGGCCCAGGCCGACGAAAGAGCCAACCAGCTCGGCCGCCACCAGCACCATCCAGCAGGCCTGCAGCGAGGTCCTCAGGCCCGTGAAGATGGCGGGCAGCGCGCCTGGAACAATGACTTCCAGCAGCATCAGGCGGCCCGCCGCGCCATTGACGCGCGCCGCCTGGAGCAGCGTGTCGTCGATGTTGCGCACGCCGGTGTAGGTATTGATCACGGTCGGCGCGAAGGCTGCCAGCCAGATGACGAAGACCTTGGCGCTGGTGCCCAGCCCGAACCACAGGATGGTCAGCGGAATCCAGGCGATGGGCGCGATCGGCCGGACAATCTGGAACACCGGATTGACGTAGGCCTCGACCAGCCGGTTCTGCCCCATCAGGATGCCCAGCGGCACCCCCGTCAACGCCGCCGCTGCAAACCCGTACAGCACCAGTCCGGAGCTGGCCGCGATGTGCTGCAACAACGTACCGTCGGCATAGCCTTCCCCAGCGATCTCCAGCAGGGCGTCCCAGGCGTCGGCGGGCGACGGCAGCTGTACCGGGCTCAACAACTCCAACGGCCCCGTGGCCAGGTACCAGGCCAGGAACAGCGCCGTGACCGACGCGCCGCTGACCAGCCAGCGCAGGGACAGGCGCCGGCGCACCGGCGCGGGCGGAGGGGCGGGTGGCCTGGCGACGGTCATGGCGGCGCTCCGGTCGAGCAGGGCCAGGGCGGCCGGAACGCCGCCGACGGCGGGCGGGGAAAGAGGATGGCGGGCCATGTCAATGCGTCCTCAGCACGATCTTTGCCGACGCCGCGCGTCCGCCATCGAGGTCGGAGAAAGCCCGCGCACCCGCACCCAGCTCACGCTCCTCGATCCAGGACAGGTCGCCGAAAGCGCCGCGATGCAGCCCCTCTACTGTCGCGCGCAGGTCGGCGCTGGTGTACGTATAGGCGCCAATGAGGGTGATCTCGTCCAGCGTCAGGCGCCGCATGTCGATCTCGCTGGCCCAGTCCTGCAGGCCGATGTGCAGCATGACGCCGCCTGGCTGCACCGCGGCCAGCGCCGCGGCGCGCGTAAGCTTGCCGCCCACCGCGTCCACCACCAATTCGTACGCGCCCGGTTCGGGCGCAGCCTCGCGCGGATCGAAGGCCATGCAGCCCGCATGCCGCTGCGCCGAGGCGCGCCGCAACGGATTGGTCTCTGCCAGGCTGACGCGGCAGCCCTGGCTGCGCAGCAGCAGCGCCGTCAGGAGGCCGATGGCGCCGCCGCCCACGACCAGCGCGCGGGCTTCGGCCAGCGGCCGGAACAGCGCCCGCTGCGCCAGCGCCAAGCCGTGCAAGGCCGTGGCCGCGGGCTCGGTCAGCGCGGCCGCGGCGGCCGGCATGTCCTGCGGCACGGGTATCAGGCAACGCTCCGGTATGGCCATGAACTCGGCGAACGCGCCGGGACGCGTCATGCCCACCATGCCGCGGTTGCGGCAAAGATTGTTGCGGCCCTGCACGCAGAAATCGCACTGGCCGCAGTGGATCAGCGGATTGCCAGTGACCCGCTGGCCCGCGCGGCTGCCGCCCACCAGCGTGCCGACGAACTCGTGGCCCAGGATCAGCGGCGGACTGCGGCGCGGATCATGTCCATGGTAGGCGTGCATGTCCGAGCCGCAGATGCCCACGGCCTCGATGCGCAGCAGCGCATCACCGTCCGCTGGCGCGGGGTCGGGTTCATCGCGGTAAGTCAGCTGGCCGGGCGCGGTATAGACAAGGGCTTTCATGGCGGGACTCCACGGAGATGCCGATCAGCGAGCCGAAAAGCCGCCGTCTATGAACAGGGTCTGCCCGGTGATGTAGGCCGACGCCTCGCTCGCCAGGAACACGGCCGCGCCGTACAGGTCCTCCAGCCGGCCGTTGCGACCGATCATGGTGCTGGCCGCCAGGGCCTGCACCCGGGCCGGGTCGCTCATCACGGGCGCGGTCAGCGGCGTCTCGAAGAAGCCCGGCGCGATCGCGTTGCAGGTAATTCCGTGGCGCGACCAGTACTCGGCGATGGCGCGGGTCAGCTGCATCAGGCCGCCCTTGGACGCGCCATAGGGCGCGCTGTCGGGAAAGGCGCGCACGCACTGCAGCGAGGTGATATTGACGATGCGGCCCCAGCCGCGTTCGCGCATGGCCGGCGCCAGCGCGCGGGTCAGCAGGAACGGCGCGGTCAGGTTGATCGCCAGCGAGCGGTCCCAGTCCTCGTCGGCCGTGTCCTCGAAGGGCTTGCGCACGTTGATGCCCGAGGCATTTACCAGGATGTCGGGCGCGCCGAACGGTTGGGCCGCGCGGGCGGCAAAGCCGCGCAACGCATCGCGGTCAGCCAGATCGCAGGACAAGGCGCGCGCCCGCAGGCCTTGCGCTTCGAATTCACCCGCGGCGCAAGCCAGCTCCTGCTCGCGCCGCGCCACCAGCACCACGCTGGCGCCGGCCCGCGCCAGCGCCAGGCCGATGGCCTTGCCTATGCCGGAACTGCCGCCGCTTACCAGCGCAACTCGGCCGTCCAGGTCGAACAGGCGGAACATGTCGTTCTGCATGATGGCTTCACTCCCGCACCGGTTCGCCAAGTTCGAAGGACTCTTTGGGAAAGTACTTGGCCAGGCGGTCGTCCGCTGTGCGCGCGTGCGCCTCCATGCCTTCCAGGCGCGAGATCCGCGCCGTCACCTGGGCGGTGTCGCGGCTGGCCTGGCGCGTCATGCGCTGCCAGGTGACGGTCTTGATGAACTTGTGCACCGAAAGGCCGCCCGAATAGCGCGCCGCGCCCTTGGTGGGCAGGATGTGGTTGGTGCCGCTGGCCTTGTCGCCGAACGCCACCGTGGTTTCCTCGCCCAGGAACAGCGAGCCATAGCAGGTCAGATGCCGGAACCACCAGTCCAGGTCCTCGCAATGGACCTCCAGGTGTTCGCTGGCATAGCGGTCGGAGACCTCGACCGCCTCATCGCGCGTATCGCACAGCACCACCTCGCCGTAGTCGCGCCAGGCGGCGCCGGCCGCGTCCCTTGCGGTAGGCGGCAGGGACGCGATCAGTTCGGGCACCCGCTTGAGCACGGCTTCGGCCAACTTGCGGTCGGTGGCGATCAGCCAGGCCGGCGATTCGTGCCCATGCTCGGCCTGCCCGACCAGGTCCGAGGCCACAATCGCCGGGTCCGCCGTCGCGTCGGCGATGATGCAGACCTCCGAAGGCCCGGCGAATACGTCGATGCCCACGCTGCCGAACAGCATGCGCTTGGCCTCGGCCACGAACTTGTTGCCCGGTCCGACGATGATGTCGGCCGGCTTGCCGGTGAACAGGCCGTAGGCCATGGCGGCGATCGCTTGCACGCCCCCCAACGTCATCACGGCGTCCACGCCCGCCACCTGCATGGCGTACAGCACCTGCGGATGTATGCCCTCGCCGCGGTAGGGCGTGGAGCAGGCGATGACCATGGGCACGCCCGCCGCCTTGGCCGTGGCGATGCTCATGTAGGCCGAGGCGATGTGGGCGTAGCGCCCGGTAGGCACATAGCAGCCCGCCACATTGACCGGTATCAGGCGTTGGCCCGCGACCAGGCCGGGCGCGAGCTCCAATTCGAACTCGCGCACCGAAGCCATCTGCGCCTGCGCGAACTTGCGCACCTGGCCGGCGGCGAACTCGATGTCGCGCTTGATGCCGTCGGGAATGGACGCGGTGCGCCGCTCCATCTCTGCGGGGCCGACCAGAATTTCCCCCTCCCATTTATCCAGCCGCCGGGCGTAGTCGCGCACCGCGGCCTCGCCGCCCGACTTGATGTTCGCCAGCATCTCGGCTGCGACCTCGCGCGCGGCGGCCTCATTGCCCTGGGGCTGCCTGGACGCGGATTTGAGCTTGCTTACTGCCATGGTATGGCCTCGCGGAAGAATGGATGAAGCTCAGTTGGTCTTGTTGGCGAAGGTCTTGAGCGCCGGCGTCTGGTCGACTCGCTTCATGTAGTCGTCCGTGATGTAGGCCTTGGGATCCGGCACCTCGGTGAGCGTGCCCACGCTCTTCAAGTAGCCAGACAGGGCCTCGTAGGCGTTATCCAGTGTGGACTTGCCGCCGCTGCGCGACATCAGCTTGAGCTGTTCATCCAGCGTGAAGATCGGCCGTTCCAGCTCCTGCCCCAGGTAGCCGTCGTTGAGCTTGATGCCGTTGGCCTGGAACAGCTTGCGCAGGTAGCCCATGGCTTCCGCCTTGTTGTTCTTTTCGAAGCTGACGGCCCGCAGGTATACCGCCAGGAACTTGGCGACCGCGTCCGGATTCTGCTGGGCGAATTCGCCGCGCGCCACCAGCGCGCCTGGAATCATCACGCCCGCGTCCTTGCCGCTGCACACGACTTCCGCGCCTATCTGTTCGTTGAGCGTGTAGAAATTGGGCGCCCAGGTGCCGGCCAGCATGCCGTTACCTCCGGTGTAGGCGGACACCAGTTGCGCCGGGGCCAGCGTCACCACGCTGACGTCGCTGCGCTGCATGCCCCATTTCTTCAGGCAGGCCATGGTGGCGTATTCGCCCGTCGAGTTCGGACTGAGGAGGATCTGCTTGCCCTTCACTTCCTTGGCCGCGTTGCTGCGCACGGCGGCGGCGTTTTCCTTGCGCGCCATCACGCCGTTGGCGGTCGATTCGTCATTGGTGACGCCGAGCGTCACGATGCCATAGCGCTGCGCGCCCAGCACCGCGGGCGGAGATCCCGTTCCGCCCACGTCCCAGGACTTGGACGCGGCGCCGGCAATCTGCTGCGCCCCCGCCGGATACACCACGAACTCCGGCTTCAGGCCGGCTTCCGCCCACCAGTTCTTTTCCGTGGCGATGTAGATCGGTAGCGCCCAATAGGCAATCTGGTAGCTGACCTTGATGGGAGTCGGCGTCTGGGCCGACACGGACGGGCTCAACAACAAGGCGCCCAGCGGCGCCAGGCACAGACCCAGGATGCGGGGGATTCTCGACATGCTTAGTCTCCGATAGTGGATTCCGGTCTGCATGCGCGAGCTGCCGCGACATTCCCCGGATAGCAGGCCCGGATCTGCGTCCGGGCTCGGTTTTTTGAAAGCGCATACAAAGAATAAGCGCGCAAGAATCCCGTTCAACCCCGAGAAAACCCTAGAGATAGACCGTAGCGTTTCAATAACTGTATATTCACACCATCAAATTTCTGAAAGCGCTTTCAAAAAATGAAGCGAAAATCCGCGCCCCTATCCGGGGACACCCTGAAGTCCATCGCCGTCGCTGGCGGCATCTCGTCGGCAACGTTGTCGCGGGTGTTGAACCACCCGGAAAAAGTGCGGCCCGACCTGCGCGCGCGCGCCATGGCCCTGCTGGCCGAGGCTGGCTACGTACCGCACGGCGCAGCCCGTTCGCTCGCTTCCCGCAAGACCCGGACCATGGGCGCCATCATCCCCACGGTGGACAGCGCCCTGTTCGCCAAGCTGGTCGACGGCATGCAGCAGGCGATCCACGAACACGGCTATCAGCTGCTGCTGGCCAGCACCAACTACAGCCCGGCGCGCGAAGCGGGCGAAGTGCGCGCGCTGATCGAGCGCGGCGTGGACGCCATGATGCTGGTCGGCCGCAGCCGCGACCCGGAACTCTACGAACTGCTGCACTCCAAGGGCATCCCCTTCGTCACCACCTGCCATTACGACGCCGCCGATCCCTGGCCCATGGTGGGCTGGGACAACGCCGCGGCGGCGCAACGCATCGCCGACTACCTGCTGGACATCGGCCACCGCCGCCTCGGCGTGATTGCCGGCATATCCAAGGACAACGACCGCGCCGCCGACCGCGTGGCCGGCTTCACACGCGCCCTGACGCGCCGCGGTATCGAACTGCCGCCGCAGTACGTCATCGAAAAGCCCTACACCGTGCCCGAAGCCCGCCGCGCCATGGCCACCCTGCTGCGCCTGCCCGAGCCGCCCACCGCGGTCATGTGCGGCAACGACATCCTGGCCTATGGCGCGCTGCAGGAATGCCTGTGGCAAAACCTGCGCGTGCCCGAGCAGATCTCGATCACGGGCTTCGACAACATCGAAATGGCCGCTCATTGCCGGCCCGGCATCACCACCCTGAACGTGCCGGCCTTCGAGCTGGGCCAGCGCGCCGCCAACATTCTGCTGGCAGCCGACGCCAACACGCCGCCCGAGAATGTCTGCATCGAACTGGAATTGATCGTCCGCGACACTACCGCGCCGCCGCGCAACAGCGCCAGTGCGCGGCTAGGCCGCTGACCACAACGGAGCAAGCCCCATGGAACACATCGAATCACCCCGCATTGCATTCCTGGGCCTGGGCGTCATGGGGAGCGCGATGCTGCGCAACCTGGCCGCGCAGGGGTATGCAGTTTCAGGCTACGACGTCGTTCCCGCAGCCATGGAGCGCCTGGCCGACACCGGCTTCCGGCGGGCCGCCACGCCCTTGGACGCCGCGCGCGGCTGCGACGTGGCGATCACCATGCTGCCCACCTCGGCCCAGGTCCGCGACGCCTTGTTCGGCGCCGATGGCGCGGCGGCGGGCTTGAATCCGGGCGCCCTGGTCATCGAAATGAGCACCGGCGACGCGGTCGAGACCGACCGCATCGCCGCCGATCTCGCGGCCCTGGGCCTGCGTTGCATGGATGCGCCCGTGGGCCGCACGCCGCGCGAGGCGGCGCAGGGCAAGGCCTTGATCATGGCCGGCGGCGCGCAGGCCGACTTCGTCCAGGCCGCGCCCATCTTCGCCGCCATGGCCAACGAAATCGTGCATGTGGGCGCTTTCGGTTCGGGCATCCGGCTCAAGCTGGTCAACAACTACATGTCCATGGTTGGCATGGTGCTGACGGGCGAAGCGCTGATGTTCGCCGCCAAGCTCGGACTGGACCGCGCCACCGTCGTCAAGGTGCTGTCCAACACCACTGCGGGGCGCGGGCAGCTCCTGACCAATTTCCCCGGCAAGGTACTGGCGGGCGACATCAGCCCCGACTTCCCCATGCGCATGGGCTACAAGGACATCAACCTGGCCATGAACCTGGCGGCCTCGGTGGGCGCGCCGCTGGGCCTGGGCGGCTACGCCCGCGAGATGTTCGCGCTTGCCAAGTCGTGGGGACGGCAGGAGCAGGACTGCACCGCCATGCTGCTGCTGCTCGAAGACGTGGCCCACCTGGACCGCGAGGCCGCGGGGTCCGGCCATGAGTGAGCACATCGCAACCCTGCCCGCGCGGCGGCCGCGCGCATCACGCCGCCGCGTCACCGTGGGCGTGGCCGCCGTCGCCATCGCCTTTGCCGCCTGGTGGATCGTGTCGGCGCTGGGCCTGGTCAATGGCGCGCGCTTTCCCACCCCGCTCACCACCTGGCAGGCCGCGGTGCAGCTCTCGCGCGATTCGGGCTACGCCGGCGGCACGCTGTTCCAGCACATCGGCCACAGCCTGCGCCTGGTGTTCCTGGGATTTCTGGTCGCGATCGGCACCGGCGTCCCGCTGGGCCTGCTGATGGGTTTCAGCAAGCGCATCGACGCCCTGGTCGGGCCGGTATTCTCGCTGCTGCGTCCGATACCGCCGCTGGCCTGGATTCCGCTGGCCATCCTTTGGCTGGGCCTGGGGGATCCGGCGAAGATCTTCCTGATCTGGGTGTCTTCTTTCACGCCTGCCGTCATCAACACCTATGCAGGCGTGCGCAACATCGACCCCACGCTGATCGAGGCCGCGCGCGTGCACGGCGCGGGCAATCCGGTCCGCATGCTGCGCGAGGTCCTGATACCCGGTTCCATGCCCATGATCTTCACCGGCCTGCGGCTGTCGCTGCAGACCGCGTGGATGACGCTGGTGGCGGCGGAACTCATCGGCGCCTTCATCGGCCTGGGCAAGGTGCTGGACACCGCGGCGCTGGACATCCGGCCCGGCATGATCCTGTACGCCATGGTCTGGGTGGGCCTGCTGGGCGCGGTGATGACGCGCGGACTGGAATGGATCGAAAAGAGGGCCTTGCCATGGCTACGCTGACACGCACCTCGGGCGACCCGCCCGCCTTCACCTTCGGCTTGTCCTGCCTGGGGCTGGCCGGCTTCTTCCTGGCCTGGCACCTGCTGAGCGTGGCAGGCGTTTTCCCGCCCAATTACCTGCCTGGCCCGCTGACCGTGCTGCAGACCATCGCGCAGTACAGCAGCGAACCCTATTCCGGCGCCACGCTCTGGACGCACCTGGGCGCCAGCCTCTACCGCTTCGCCTGCGGCTTCCTGCTGGCCGCGGCGGTAGGCATACCGCTGGGCCTGCTGATGGGCTGGTACCGCTGGCTGGACGACGTGGTCAGTCCGTTCTTCGATGCGTTGCGCTTCGTGGCGCCCATCGCCTGGGTGCCGTTCGCCGGCCTGTGGTTCGGCACCGGCATCGGCGGCCCCACCCTGATCATCTTCGCCGGCGCCTTTCCGCCCTGCCTGATCAGCGCCTATCGCGGCGCCAAGTTCGTCGACACGCGGCTGCTGGAAGCCTCGCGCACGCTGGGCGCCAGCGGCCCGCGCATCGTGGCCGAAGTGCTGCTGCCGGCCTCGTTGCCGTCCATCCTGGCCGGCCTGCGCGTCAGCGCCGGCATCGGCTGGCAATCGCTGGTGGGCGCGGAACTGATCGTGGTGGGCAACGGCATCGGCTACATGATGGTCCAGGGGCAGCTCAACGTCGCCACCAATATCGTCATGGCCGGCATGATCGCCATCGGCATCGTCGGCATCTGCATCGACGTTGCGCTGCGCATGTTTGAACAGCGCCTGAAGGCGCGCTGGGGACGCTGATGGACCACGCAATATCGGACTCGACCCTGTCGGTCATCGTCACGGGCGGCGCCAGCGGCATCGGCGCGGCGGTATGCAGGCGCGTGATCGAGGCAGGCGGCTACGCCGCGATCCTGGACCTCAACCAGGAAGCCGCGCACACGCTGGCGCGGGAACTGGGACCGCGCGCGGTGGCCGCCCCGGGCGACGTGCTGGACGAGGCCGGACTGCGGGCCACTCAGGAACGGCTTGCCGCCCTTTTGCCCGCGGTCAACGGACTGGTGAACTGCGCCGGTATCGCCCAGGTTCCAACCGCCATCGAAGACTATCCGGTGGAGGCCTGGGCCCGTGTGGTGGATTCCCATCTGAAAGGCACCTATATCGCCTGCCGCGTATTCGGCAGCGCGATGGCCGAACGCGGACGCGGGGCGGTCGTCAACGTGGCGTCCGTGCTGTCGTTCCGCCCCGGCCCGGTGCTGGCCTACGGTCCGGCCAAGGCCGCCGTGGTCAATCTGACCGAAGCCCTCGCGGTGCACTGGGCGCGCCGCGGCTTGCGCGTCAACGCCATCGCGCCCGGCTGGACCGACACGCCCTTCCTGAAACCCAAGGAGCGGCAGGGGGAGCGGGACATGACGCCGATCCTGAACGCCACGCCGCTAGGCCGCCTGATGCAGCCGCGCGAGATAGCAGACGTCGTGTTCTTCCTGCTGTCGCCCGCGGCCGCGGTCATCACCGGCGCCACCATCCCTTGCGACGGCGGCGTCATCGCCGGATCAGGGTGGGCGCCCTACGGGGGCTTGCCGCGAACTGCCTGAGCGTTGGGAGCGGCCCGGGTCCGCCCGGCGTTTCCCTTGGCAGGGCGCGCGCCGCTACACTACCCGCCGTCATGTTCAACGCCGCCTGTTTCGTCCATGCTTAGCCTTGCCACCGCAGGAGTATTCGCCGTCGGAGTCACCGTCATCCTGGCCATGCCAGGCCCGACCAATACCTTGCTGGCCGCAGCCGGCCTGCGCCTGGGTTTCACGCGCGCGGCGCGGCTGACGATGGCCGAGCTGGCCGGCTACGTCGTGTCGATCTCGCTCTGGGGCCGCTTTCTTGAGCAGGCGGCGAAATCCTTGCCGTGGCTGCCGGCTTGCGTGCGCGCCGCCAGCAGCATCTACATCGCCTGCCTGGCCGTGCGCATGTGGCGCGCCGCCCGCGCCGTGCCGACGGTGGCTCGGCAGGTCATCGGCATGCGCACGCTGTTCACGGCCACCCTGCTCAATCCCAAGGGCATCCTCTTTGCCAGCGCGGTTTTTCCGCCGGCGGCGTTCTGGAGCCTGCCCGCCTACCTTGCAGCCATGGCGCTGTTCACCGCACTGCTGGTGCCGATAGGCCTGGCCTGGGTGGCGTTCGGCGCGTCGCTGGGTGGCGCGAAAACACGCTGGATCGATCCGGCGCGGGCGCAGCGCGGGGCTTCCGTCATCCTGGGATTGTTCTCGCTGACCCTGGCCTGGACAGCGTTCCGCTAGCGCCGCGCGCGGGCGGAGGGAGTCGGAGCGCTAGGCATCTTGGCCCGCGGCCTCCAGCACCACGGCGCGGAACTCCTGCATCAGCGGCGACCAGGTGGCGCCGTGGCGCGTGACCAGTGCCATGCTGCGCCGCAAAGGACGGCCCAGCGCCACCGGCAACTCCGCAATGTCCGGCGCCAGCGCGCTGTGCGGCATCAGCGCCAACAAGTCCGAGCCTGCCAGCAAGGCCAGCGCGCCGCCCGAGAAATGCTGGACTTCCAGCGCCGCCGCGGGCTGCGCCAGGCCCGCCTCGGCATAGCGGGCCTGCAGCGCCTGACGCGCCACCGATCCCTGCATGGGCAGGATCCAGCGTTGGCCTTCCAGGTCGCGCAACGCCAGCTTGCGCCGCGACGCCAGCGGATGCTTGCGGCTGGCGGCCACGCACAGGCCGTCCTCGCGGATCGATTCCTGGTGCAGCGAACCCGGCACGTCGGCGTAGATCGGCGTCACCGCAAGGTCCAGCTTGCCGCCCGCCACCTGCTCGTTGAGATCGTCCGACTGGCCTTGCGTCAACTGCACCCGCAGCGCGGGCCGGCGCGGCAGCAGGCGGCGCAACGCCGGCATCACCACGCTGTCCACGGTAGCGCCGGTGGCGCCAATGCGCAGCAGTCCGGCCTCGCCCAGGCGCAGCTCCATCGCGTTGCGCACGGCGTCACGGTATTCCGCCCACAGCCGCTGCGCATGCTCGCGAAACGCCAGGCCCGCCGAGGTCAGGCGCAAGCCGCGCCCGCCGCGGTCCAGCAGCGCCAGTCCCGTGTCGGCTTCCAGCCGCTGCAAAGACTTGGACAGCGCCGGCTGACTGACGCCGCAGGCGGCTGCGGCGCGGTCCAGGTTGCCGTGTTCCACCACGGCCAGGAAATACTCGATGTCACGCAAGGACAGATTCATAATCAACAGTTATGCATAGACTCAGCTTCAGGAATATTAAGCCGGGCCCGCGCTCCTAGAATCCCTGGATAAACCCGCAGACAGGAGACGCAGCGCGTGGACAAGCAGCCCAATATCGTATTGATCGTGGCCGACAACCTGGGATGGGGCGAATTGGGCTGCTACGGCGGCGGCGCGCTGCGCGGCGCGCCCACCCCCAACATCGACCGGCTGGCCTCGGAAGGGCTGCTGCTGCAGAACTTCAACGTGGAAAGCGACTGCGTGCCTACGCGCTCGGCGCTCATGAGCGGCCGGCATCCCATCCGCACCGGTTGTTTGCAATCGGTGCCTCCCGGCCTGCCGCAAGGCCTGGCGCGCGATGAAATCACGCTGGCCCAGCAACTGTCGGGCCAGGGCTACGCCACCGCGCACTACGGCAAATGGCACCTGGGCGACATCCCCGGCCGCTATCCGTCCGACCGCGGCTTCGACGAGTGGTACGGCATCCCGCGCACCACGGATGAAAGCCAGTTCACCTCGTCCATCGGCTTCGACCCCTCGGTCGCCGACATCCCGCACATCATGCAGGGCCAGGCCGGCTCGCCTTCGGAAAACGTCAAGGTCTACGACCTGGAGACGCGCCGCGGCATCGACGCCGAACTGGTCGACCGGTCCATCGGCTTCATGCGCAAGCATGCCGAGGCGAGCCGCCCCTTCTTCCTATACCTGCCGCTGGTGCACCTGCACTTCCCCACCCTGCCGCACCCGGACTTCGCGGGCCGCACCGGCGCCGGCGACTTCGCCGACTCCATGGTGGAAATGGACCACCGCGTCGGCCAGATCGTGCAGGCGGTGGACGAGCTGAATCTGCGCGACGACACCGTGTTCATTTTCTGCAGCGACAACGGTCCGGAATTCCGCAAGCCCTACCGCGGCACCGCCGGCCCCTGGACCGGTACCTACCACACCGCCATGGAAGGCAGCCTGCGCGTGCCCTTCATGATCCGCTGGCCCGGCCGGGTCCAGCCCGGCCAGGTCTCCAACGAGATCGTCCACGTCACCGACCTGTACACCACGCTGTCGCGCATCGGCGGCGCGTCCATTCCGAAAGACCGGCCCATCGACGGCATAGACCAGACCGACTTTTTCACCGGCGCCAGCCCCGCCTCGCCGCGCGAGGGCTTCCTGTTCTACATCAAGAACGACCTGCGCGCGGTCAAATGGCGCGACTGGAAGCTGCACTTCTACTGGGAGCCCGAGGTCAACGAAGGCAAGGGCAAACTGGAGTCGCCGTACCTGTTCAACCTGAAGCAGGACCCCAAGGAAGAAAGCGACATCCTCATCTTCAACACCTGGGTGCTGGGTCCGATCCTGAAAATGGTGCAGTCCTTCAACCAGTCTTGCGCCGCGCATCCGAATACGCCGCCCGGCAAGCCGGACCCAAGCTGAGACGCGCGGCGGTCCGG
Organism: Achromobacter xylosoxidans; assembly: GCF_014490035.1. NCBI lineage: Bacteria > Pseudomonadati > Pseudomonadota > Betaproteobacteria > Burkholderiales > Alcaligenaceae > Achromobacter > Achromobacter xylosoxidans. The sequence goes on from NZ_CP061008.1 coordinate 5,327,020, forward strand.
GCAAAAAAACACAAAGGGGAAAACATGAAATTCGCTATCCGCTGCTGCGCGCTGCTGCTGGGCGCCGCGCTAACCGCCACCGCCAGCGCGGCAGACACCAAGCTGGAATGGCCTGGCAAGCAGATCACCTGGGTGATCGGCTTCGTGCCGGGCGGCACCGCCGACGTGCTGACCCGCATCGCCGCCCAGGAACTGGCGCGGCGCAGCGGCCTGAACGTCATCGTGGAAAACCGCCCCGGCGCGGCGGGCGCCATCGCCCTGCAGCTGGTGGCACGCAGCAAGGCCAGCGACGGTTACTTGCTGACCGTGCCCGGCCCGCTGATCTACCCCACGCCCCAGCCCGAGATCGGCCGCGAGCTGGCGCCCGTCATCCTGATGGCTCAGGGTCCCATGGTCATCGTCGGCCCCGCCAAGGACGCTCGGGCATCCTTGCAGGACGTGCTGGCGGACGCCCGCCAGCGGCCCGAGGCCTGGAGCTACGGCAGCTCAGGCAACGGCACCTCGCAGAACCTGGCGGGCGAACTGCTCAACCAGTACGCCGGCACCCGTATCGTGCACGTGCCCTACAAGGGCGGCGGCCAGGCGGTGGCCGACGTGGCCGGTGGCCAGATCCCCCTGGCGATCCTGGGCTCGGCCCCGGTCATGCCGCAGATCAAGGCCGGCACGCTGAAAGCCTACGCCGTCACCACGCCCTACCGCCTGGACAGCCTGCCCGGCGTGCCCACGGTGGAAGAGTCCGGCTTCAAAGGCTATGCCGCCACCCAATGGTTCTCGGTCGCGGCCAGCAAGGACATCCCGGCCGCGCAGCTCGATCAGGTCAACGCCGCGCTGCGCGCCGCCGTGGCCACGCCGGAGTTCAAGGCCGCCCTGGACAACGCCGGCATGATCGCCGGCGGCGGCTCGCGGGATGAATTGCAGTCGTTCATCCAGGCGGATAGCGCCAAGTGGCAGAAGCTGATCGACAGCGGGGCGGTGAAGCTGGCGAATTGAGTACAGCAATAAATCGGAGTTCGTCCTGAAGTAACGTCAAGATCTTGATCGGCCCTCCTCAAAAATCTTAGAAGGTGGAGGGCGCCTGATCATTTCTTCTTGCAAAGCAATGGGAAGGCTTGAAAAGCTATATAGCTTAAGCTATAACCGTATGCGAACGCCGAATGTTCTCGATCAACTGGACCAAAACAGCGGTCAAGCAGTTAAGGAAAATCTCTCCCGTCGATCGAAGTCGAATCGTTGAGGAGGTCGCTGAACTGGAGCTGTTTCCCGCGTCGCGCAATGTCAAAGCACTGACCAATCACCAGTTTGGGTTTCGTCTACGTATAGGCCAGTATCGGGTGCTATTCGACGTTGCCGCGGTCGTCCGTATCATCGAGATCCAGGAAGTGAAACGGCGCGACGACCATACCTATTGAGCTGAGCACAAAAACGCCCCATGCGCCTGCATCCCACCATACTTGAATCGGACGGCAAGCCCGCATTCGTTGTCTTGCCCTATTCGGAGTATCTCGCCTTGACGGGTGCACCGGCAGCCATTGCCCGCCGGCCGCCGCGCATTCCCGCAGACGGTACGATTCCACATGAGGTCGTCACGCTCATGACCAGCAACGGCTGGAGCATCGTGCGCGCCTGGCGCGAATATCTGGGGATAACCCAAGTCGACATGGCGGCGCGCCTGGGCATACGTCAGCCCAGCTATGCGGCAATGGAATCCGCGAATGCGAACCCCAGGCGCAGCACCCGTGAGCGCCTCGCGACCGCCTTGGGGGTGCATTTCGACCAGATCGACGTGTAAACGCAAGGCGGCCTAGCAGCCCTGCCCTCAACTCATATACACGCCGCCATTGATCGCATAGTTAGCCCCCGTCACGAACGCCGCCTCATCCGACGCCAGCCAGGCGCACAGCCCCGCCAGATCCTTGGCAGTACCCAGCCGGCCCACCGGCACGCTTTCGACGATACGGTCCAGCAGGGCCGGCGGAAAGGCCTTCACGGTGTCGTCGGCGATGAAGCCCGGCGACGCCAGGTTGACGGTCACGCCGCGCGCCGCGACTTCCTGCGCCAGCGAACGGGTGAAGCCGATCACGGCGCCCTTGGCGGTGGCGTAGTTGATCTGTCCGATCTGGCCTTTCTCCGCGGCCACGGAGCCGATGTTGATGATGCGGCCCCAGCCGCGGTCGGCCATGCTGTCGACGACCTGCTTGGTGGTGTTGAACAGCGTGTCCAGATTGCTGCGCAGCACCGCCGACCAGTCCGCCTGGCTCATCTGGCGAAAGCGCATGTCCAGCATGGCGCCGGCATTGTTCACCAGCACGTCGATCTCGCCGACCTCGCGCCGCACCTTGGCGAAGGCCGCCTCGGTCGAGGCCCAATCGGTGGCGTCGCCCTCGGAGGCGACGAAATCGTAGCCCAGGGATTTCTGTTCCTTCAGCCAGTGGTCCTTGCGCGAGGAGCGCGGCCCGCAGCCTGCCACCACGCGATGTCCCGCGTTGTGCAGCGCCTGGCAGATCGCGGTGCCGGTGTGGCCCATACCGCTGGTGACGTAAGCAATGCGCAAAGCCATGTACTTCCCCTTTTGAAAAGACGGTATCGCGCCGCCGCTCAGCCCATCTGGCCGACCAGCGGGAACAGGCCGAACGCCAGCGCCGCGGCCAGCATCACCAGGCAGACCATCGTGGCCCACTTGAGCGAATAGCGCTGGTGGTCGCCGAAGTCCACGCCGGCCAGGCCGACCAGCAGGTAGGTCGACGGCACCAGCGGGCTCAGCAGGTGCACGGGCTGGCCGATCAACGAGGCGCGCGCCATCTCGACCGGCGAAATGCCGTAACCCTGGGCCGCTTCGCTCAGGATCGGCAGCACGCCGAAGTAGAAGGCGTCGTTGGACATGAAGAAGGTAAAGGGCAGGCTCACCAGCGCGGTAATGCCCGCCAGGTACGGACCCATGGCGTCCGGGATCACCGCCAGCAGGCTGCGCGACATGGCCTCGACCATGCCCGTGCCAGACAGGATGCCGGTGAAGATCCCGGCCGCGAAAATCAGCGACACCACCGACAGCACATTGCCCGCGTGCTGCGCAACGCGGCGGCGCTGTTCGGCCAGGTCCGGATAGTTGATGACCAGCGCAATGGCGAAGGCGATCATGAACAGCACCGGCAGCGGCAGCACGCCCATCACCAGGCTCACCATCAGCGCCAGCGTCAATCCGGCGTTCACCCACAGCAGCTTGGGGCGGCGCAGGTCTTGGTCGACCTCGATTTCGGGCAGGTTCTTGGGGCCGTCCTCGTCATAGCCGGCGTGCAGCGAAGCGCCGTCCGGCAGCGACAGCACGCCCAGGCGGCGGCGTTCGCGCAGGCCCAGGCAGAACGCCAGGATCAGGATGGCGACGATGGCCACGCCCATCACCGGCACCAGCGGCACGAAGATGTCGCCCGCGTCCACGTGCAAGGCGCTTGCGGCGCGCGCCGTCGGGCCGCCCCAGGGCGTGAGGTTCATGACGCCGCTGGCCAGCATCGCCAGACAGGTCATGGACAGCGCGTTCATCTTCAGGCGGCGATACAGCGGCAGCATCGACGCCACCACGATCATGTAGGTGGTCGAACCGTCGCCGTCCAGCGAGATCACCAGCGCCAGCACGGTCGTGCCCACCACGATCTTCAGCGGATCGCCCTTCACCGCGCGCAGGATGCGGCCGACGATGGGGTCGAACAGGCCGGCGTCGATCATGACCCCGAAGTAGAGAATGGCGAACATCAGCATCACGCCGGTGGGCGCAATCTTGCGGATGCCGTCCAGCATCATCTTGTCGATGCCGGAGCCGAACCCGCCCAGCAGGGCGAAAATAATGGGGACAAGGATCAGCGCCACCAACGGCGACAGGCGCTTGGTCATGATCAGCGTCATGAACGTGATCACCATGCCGAAGCCAAGCAGGGTCAGAAGCATGAGGGTTATCTCCGGCTAGTCGTTGTTATGTGCAAGCGCGCCTCCGGCTGGGGAAGCGCGACCGCAAGACTAGAAATAAAAGCTGTCGGCAACCTGTCGTTTTTTTGAACGCGAGTGCGGTGTGGGGTCCATCCCTTCCGCCGCCGGGCCGCCCCAAGGCGGAAGGCGCCCCCTCGGGGGGCAGCAAGCGAGCGCAGCGAGTGCGGCGTGGGGGTCCACATCCCCCTCATGCGACAATCGCCCCTATGCGCATATTGGTGATCGAAGACGACGCGGACCTGGCCGACGCACTCGTGCGCCGGCTGCGCCGTCTCGGCCATGCGGTCGACTGCCAGAACGACGGCCTCAGCGCTGACGGCGTGCTGCAATACGAAACCTTCGACCTCGTCATCCTGGACATCGGCCTGCCCCGCATGTCGGGCTTCGACATCCTGCACCGCCTGCGCGACCGCGGCAGCAAGACGCCCGTGCTGGCGCTGACCGCCCGCATCGACATCGAAGACCGCGTCCACGCCCTGGATACCGGCGCCGACGACTACCTGGCCAAGCCCTTCGATTTCCGCGAACTGGAAGCCCGTTGCCGCGCCCTGCTGCGCCGTCCCAGCGCCCAGGCCGCCGGCGTGCTGCGCTTTGGCGAACTCGTCATCGACAGCGCCGCGCGCCAGGTCACGCTGGCCGGCCAGCGCATCGAACTGCCCAAGCGTGAATACAGCCTGCTGGAAATCCTGCTGGCCGGCATGAACCGCGCCGTCAGCAAGACCGAAATCGCCAACAAGCTGTTCGCGTTCGACGACGACGCCGCGCCCAACGCCATCGAGGTCTATATCGCCCGGCTGCGCCGCAAGCTCGAAGGTTCGCCGCTGCGCATCGAAACGCAGCGCGGCACCGGCTACCTCCTGACCGCCACCGATGACCACGACAGCTCCGCCGCGTCCGGCCCCGGCCGGGAGTGAATCCGCCAGGCCCGCCGCCGCGCAGGGCCGCATCTCGATCAAGCGCCGCCTGCTGGCCATGCTGCTGGCGCTGTTCGTCGCCGCCCTGGCCACGCTCTACCTGCTGGTGCGCGGCTACGCCAATCAGACTGCCGACACCACCTACGACCAGTTGCTGCGTGCCTCGGTGCTGTCCATCGCCGACAGCCTGCAGCTGGTGCAGGGCGAGTGGCGCATGGATATGCCCTACGCCTCGCTGGCGCTGCTGGAACAGGCGCCGCGCGACCGCGTGTTCTATCGCGTCGGCGACGCCGGCGGCGCGCTGATTTCCGGCTACGCGGATCTGCCCGCGCCGCCCGGACGCGGCAACGACGGCTCTGCTTATTCGCCCCGGCTGTACGACGCCAGCTACCAGGGCGAACCGGTGCGCATCGCCTGGATGGAACGCAAGATCGCCGGTCCCCGCAATGCCGAGACCGCCCTCATCCAGGTCGCGCAGACCCGCGAAGCGCGCAACGCGCTGGCGGCGGGCATCTTGTGGCAAGGCACGCTGGCGCTGATCGGCTTTACCGCCGCGGCGCTTGCGCTGGCCTACTGGGGCCTGCTGCGGTCGCTGTCGCCCATCCGCCGCATCGAACGCGAACTGGCTGTCCGCAACGCGTCGGACCTGCATCCCATCGCCGCTCCCGTGCCCGAGGAACTCGACACGCTGGTGCACTCGCTTGACGGCTTCATGGCGCGCCTGTCGGAAAACCTCGACACCCTGCGCCTCTTCATCGCCGAGGCCGCCCATCAGCTGCGCACGCCGCTGGCCGCGCTGCACGCGCAGATGGAAGTGGCGTTGGACGAGGAGGACCCCGCCGAACAACGTCGCAGCCTGCTGGCCGTGCTGCGCAACGCCGAGAAACTCTCGCGCCTGGTGAACCAGCTGCTGAGCGACGCCAGCGTCATCCACCGCAGCAACGTGCGCCAGTTCCAGCCGGTGGACCTGGCCGAGCTGCTGCGCCAGGCGGTGTATGACACGGTCCCGCAAGCCGATCCCCAACCCGATGTGCGCCTGCATCTGCCCGTTACGGCGCCCGGCAGTCCCCCCACCGTGCTGGGCGACAGCCTGATGCTGCGCGAAGCCTTCAAGAACCTCATCGACAACGCCCTGCGCCACGGCGCCACGGAAGAGGGCCACATCGACGTGCGGCTGGAGCCGCAGGACGCAGGCTGGCGCATATCCGTATCCGACCAGGGTCCAGGCATTCCCCCGGCGCTGGCCAACGCCGCCTTCGAGCGCTTCGTGCGCGGCCCCAACCCGCGCGCGCCCGGCGCCGGGCTGGGCCTGTCCATCATCAAGCGCGTGGTCGACATCCATCAGGGCCGGCTGGCCCTGAGCAACCGCGTGGGCGGCGGCCTGGACGCCGTGGTCACGCTGCCGCCCCGACCCCATGAAGCTTGATCTCCTGAAACCCCTGCGCCTGCTGGCGGCGCTGGCCGCGCTGCTGCCCTTTGCTGCCGGCAACGCCGCGGAAACCAGCGCCGGCGGCCTGACGCTGGGACCCGCCGACAGCAGGAACGTATTGGTCGTGCATGCCTCCAACAGCGTGCAGGTGTTCCGCGGCGTGCTGGAAGACTTCAGCAGGTTCAACCCCGGCCTGCGCCTGGAGTACACCGAGCTGTCCACGCAGGAGCTGTATGCCGGGACGGTCTCCCGCGCCACGCCGGCGGCCACCACCCGGTCCGGGCCCGACATCGTCATCAGCAGCGCCATGGACCTGCAGACCAAGCTGGTCAACGACGGCTACGCGCAACCCCACATCTCGCCGGAGACCCGCGCCCTGCCGGCCTGGGCCAACTGGCGCGACGAGGTCTTCAGCATCGGCACCGATCCCATCGTCATGGTCTACAACACCCGCAAGCTCGCGCCCGCGCGGGCGCCGCGCACCCGGCGCGAGCTGCTGTCCCTGCTGCAGGCGCCGGACCAGCCCCTGGCCGGCGCCATCTCCACCTACGATGTCGAGGGCAGCGGCATCGGCTACCTGGCGGCCACGCAGGACACGCGGCTGGACAGCATGGCCGGCGCGCTGCTGGCCGAACTGGGCCGCAACCGCGTCGCCGTGCATGCGTCCACCGAAGACGCGCTGGACAAGCTCGAACGCGGCGAGATAACGCTGGCCTACAACCTGCTGGAGTCCTATACCCGGCATCGCATCGACCAGGGCGCGCCGCTGGCCATCGTCTATCCGCAGGACTACACGCTGATGCTGTCGCGTTCCGCCATCATCCCCAAGCAGGCGCCGCGGGCGGATCTGGGCGCGATGTTCCTGGATTATCTGCTGTCGCCGCGGGGCCAGGAAATGGTCGCACGGCAATCGGGCATGCGGCCGGTGGGCGCTTCGGCCAACCCGGAAGCGGGCGTGCGGCCGGTTGGACTGGGCGTAGGGCTGCTGGTGTATCTGGATGCGCTCAAGAAGCGGCATTTCCTGGATCTGTGGCGCGCGGCGATCCGTCCGCCCGGCGGCGGCGGCGCGCAACCCTGACGCCGCCTACCGGCGCATACTGGTAAGAATGCCCCGGTACGTCGATACCACCTCCGGATCCGGCCCCTCTTGTCCGGACGAAGCGCCTATTTTTTTCATCCGCCCCGGGATTTTGCGAGGATAATTTCCTTGTGGCAGCGCCGCCGACAATCCAGGCAGGCCAACCTCCCCCACGCCGGCAAACCATGGCCGCGCAGCGCTCCCCCGATCTGGCCGGAGCCACCTCTACAACGATCTGTGATGCGTGACAGCGTTTGCGTCTGAACCAGAGTTGGAGGCACGAAATGGCTGAACACCAGATTGCCGTCCGGCGCGCGATCGAAGCCCTGGACCGTCTGGCGGATCCCGATCCGCCCTGGCGCGACATCCTGCTGACCGCCCGCGACATGGTGGGCGCGGACAGCAGCACCTTGATCGTCTTCGATGCCCGTCACAAGCTGCTGGACCTGTCCACCGTGAGCTTTCCCGAAGCCGCCGCCACGGACTACCGCAACCACTACTACAGCTGCGATATCGTCGAACAGGACTCGCGGCTGCTGCCCGTCGGCACTTGGCTGGATACCGCCAGCATGTGCGGCCACAAGCAGCTGCAGCGTTCCGAGTTCTACACGGACTTCATGCTCAAGCACCGCATGGCGCAAGTCCTGTGCCTGGTGATCGAATCCAGCGCCAAGCTGCGCGCCGCCATCGCCTTTCAACGCTCGACCGTGGACGACAAGGCCAGCGAACGGCTCCAGTCCGGCGACATCGCCCAGTACTTCCGCCTGCTGAAGAACCGGTTGGCCCAGCGCGAAAAGATGCTCGCCATCGGCTGGACAGCCATCGATAGCGCGCTCTCGGATGTGGGCGAGGCCGTGCTGCTGGTCAGCCGCGACGCGATGGTGAACATGAAGTCTGCCCTGGCCACGCGCTATCTGGACGACGGCCACGGCTGGAACGTGCGCGGCGGCAAGCTGCGCCATCCCGACGCCAAGATACAGGCCTTGTTCGACGCGTATTGCCAGGCGGTCGCGCGCGACGGGAAGGCGCGATCGCTGGCGGCCGCCGCCGGATGGGGCGAATTGACCTGGATCGACATCAGCGCGGCCCCGCAAGCGCTGAGCCTGATCGGCAACCGCATGCTGCTGGTGCGCATGCGCAGAAAGAGCGCCTTCGCCCAACCCGACGTCGACAGGCTGGAAGCCGTGTTCGCCATCACGCACGCGGAAGCCGCGGTGCTGGCCGGACTTGCGATGGGACATAGCGTGGAGGAAGTCGCCACGCTGCGCCATGCCTCGGTGCTGACCGTGCGTAAACAGGTCGCATCCCTGCTCAACAAAATGGAATGCAACCGCCAGTCCGAACTGGTCAGGCTCGCCTCGCTGCTGTGAGCGTGCGCCGCCGGCACGACGTACCCAATATTGAGTATGTGGCGCCTACTCGCACCGTCCTACGATGAGCACGAAGGCATGAGGCCCGGACGTCCTCTCCGGCCCGAGTCGTAAACCTGGCAGCGCAAAGGCGCCAGGTGCGTGTCCGCGCGCGCCGCGGGCCGGGCCGGCCTGCCCAAGAAAAATACCAATGCGCCAATCCGGTAGCGCAGCTGTCCCTGCCCCGGGCTGCATTGCCGCAAGCCCCCATGGACACCGGTTTCCAATGCTGCGGTCACTCACGTCATCAGGAGCATTTCATGAAAACTGCCCTAACCGTCCGCGCCATGATCCCCGTCGTCCTGGCGGCCTGCGCCCTGCTCTCCGGCCCCGCCGTCGCGCAAACGGCCGTCGCCCCCACCACCGCTGCGCCCCCGTCGGACGTCCAACTCAGCCGCGATCAGGTCGAACGCGACCTGGCAGCCTGGAAGCAATCCGGCGTTGAAAGAAACTGGGACAGCGACAGCACCCCGGACATCAACAGCCCCGAATACGTCGCCGCCTACAGGAAGTATGTGGACACGGTCAGGCCGGCAAACTCCCCACAGATGCAGCAGCCGCAGGGCCAGAGCAAGTGGTGATGCGCCGCTATCCTGCCCGCGAGGGCGCACCGCCGCGCTCGCTGCCTGGCGAGCGGCCATAGTGCGCGCGGTACGCCCGATTGAATGTGGAAACTTCCTCGAATCCCCAGCTGGCGGCGATGTCCGCGATGGAGCGGCCAGGCTGGGTTTCGATGGCCTGGCGGCATTTCTCCAGCCGGCACTGCCGCACGTGGGCGCTAAAGCTCAAACCATGCTCGGCCATGATCTTGAACAGATAGCTGCGGGAGATGCCGAGCTCCTCGCTGGCCGAGACCGGCGTCAGGCCAGGGTCGGCCAGACGGCGCTGCACCAGCGCCAGAATGCGGTCCAGGACTTCATGGCGCACCCGTTCGGCGATCTGCGCGCCGGCATCCGCCCCTTCGAGCTGGGTCCGCGACAGCAGTTCGCTGCAATGCCTGACCATCAGCGCCTGCACCTGCTGCAACTCGTTTGCCGGCAATTCGCTGACCAGGCGCATGTAGCTGGCCAGCACCCGCCCCGCCCCTGAACTTCCGTCCAGCACCGGCGTGGCCAGCCGTCCGCGGCGGCCCAGTTGCGGCCGCAGGAGGCCTTCCGGGATTTCGATGCAGAACATGCGGAAATCGGTGCGGAAGTCGACTTCCCAGGGCGACGCGCAATCCACCACATAAACGTCGCCGGCCTGCGCGCGCATGGCGCTTCCGTCCTGCGAGACCAGAGCCTCGCCCGCACACAGCAAATTGGCGAAGAACGGAGATTGCGTGCGGGCCGAGAGACCGGCTGCGGACAGCCTGACCACATGGGACTGGGCAGTAATGGTCGAGCCGTGCAGATCCGGCAGCAACAGGCCGTCGATCTGGCCGCGAAAGCTGCGCGCGGCGTCGCGCTCGGGTTCGAGCGGCACGTAGGCATCGCAGATCGCATCGCGCCAATACGCGAACTGATCCTGCGGCGCTATGACATCGGTGGTGTGGTGGTAGGCCTGCGCGCTCATCTTGAGTACCGGATCATGCCGATGGGGCCGCCATCTTCTAGGGGATGGACGCTTTGCGCCACTGCCGTGGACGCTACGCGCTGGCAGGGCGAAGACTACCGGCCGATTATACGCACAGACCTATACCGCCGGACGCAGATCCAGGCCCCATCAGGAGACAAGAGATGTCCACGCCCGAACCGCTCGACGAGCGGATCGCAGCCTTTGAACGCGACGGCTTCGTGGTGCTGCCCGGGATCATCCCGCCCGAGCAGGTCAGCCAGCTGCAGGAAGCCCTGATCCGGATCGAGGCCGAGCACAACCTCGGTTATGCCCAGACCTCGTTCGAAGGCCGCAAGACGGTGCGCATCAACAACCTGCTGGTCTACGATCCGCGCTTCTGGGACGTGCCGCTGCAGCCCGACGTGCTGGGCCTGGCCGAACGCCTGCTGGACCGTGAGCTGCTGCTGTCGTCGCTGTGCTCGCTGACGCTGGCGCCAGGACAAGGCGCCCAGCCGTTGCACGAAGACACTCAGCAGCTGGCCTTGCCGCGCCCGCGCCCGCCGCTGGCGGTCAACGCCATCTGGGCCTTGAGCGATTTCACGGCCGAGAACGGCGCCACCCACATCGTGCCGGGCAGTCATCGCTACGATTCGTCGCCGCCCTATGGCGCGCAGGATATAGACACGGTGCAAGCCACCATGAAGGCAGGCAGCGTCATGCTGTTCGACAGCGCACTGTGGCACAAGGGCGGCGCCAACAACAGCAATGCGCGCCGCTACGCCCTGTCGTGCTACTACTGCGCCGGCTGGATGCGGCAACAGGAAAACCTGCAACTCGGCATTCCGGCCGAGGTGGCGCGAAGCTTTCCGCGCCGCCTGCAGGAATTGTGCGGCTACAGCATCTACAAGGGGCAGTACGGCCACATCGACAACGCCGACCCCATTACCCTGTTGGGCGGGGCAGGCCGGCCCACGGTATGGCAGGCCAGCGACGCCAAGGCCGCCCGCAAGGCCGCCGAGCGCAAGACATGAACTCCCCCGCCCTGCCCGCCGTCCCGGACTCGGTGATCCATCTGCTGCGCGACGCCGCCCGCGAAACGCCCGATCTGCCCGCGCTGTTCTTCGAAGGCGTACGCCTGAACTACGCGCAATACGCCGGCCTGGCCGGCGCATTGGCGCGCCGCCTGGGCGAGCGCGTGCGGCCCGGCGACCGGGTGGCGCTGCTGATGCAGAACTCGCTGGACCTGGCCGTCGCCACCTTTGCCGTGCACGCGCTGCGCGCGCAGGCCGTACCGTTGAATCCCGGCTACCGCGAACGCGAACTGGCCTACATGCTGCACGACGCCGCGCCTTGCATGCTGCTGCACGACGACAGCGTAAAGCTGGACCTGCACGCCCTGTGTCCCGGCCTGGATGCCGGCGCCATACTCCGTATAGGCAACGGCGCCGGCCTGCTGGAGATGCTGCCGCAGGCCTGCGCCCTGCCCGAAGACCTGCCCCGGCACGAAGACCTGGCCACGCTGCAATACACCGGCGGCACCACCGGACGCCCCAAGGGTGTGAACATCCTGCACCGGCAGATCGCCTACAACATCGCGCAGCGCGAAGCCTGGCTGCCGACGCGGCGCGAATCGGAGGTAGTGCTCTGCGTAATGCCGCTATTCCACGTGTCGGCGGTCGCCATGTCGCTCTACCTCAGCCTGCATGCCCGGGGCGAACTGGTGGTGATGCGGCGCTTCGATGCCGCCCGCACGATAGACGCCATCGCCGCCCATCGCGTCACGCTGCTGCCGGGCGCGCCTGCCATCTTCCACGACTTGCTGCTGAACCCCGCTCTCAGTCCGGAACGCATGGCCAGCCTGCGCGCCTGCTTCTCCGGCGCGGCGCCGCTGCCGCGCGAAACCCTGGCGCGCTTCGAGCAGCGCGCGGGGTGTCCCATCTACGAAGGCTACGGCATGAGCGAAGCCGGCCCTTGCCTGGCGTTCAACCCCATGCACCGCCCGTGCAAGCCAGGTTCCGTGGGTCTGCCGGTTCCGGGCGGCGAGCTGCAGGTGGTGGATCTGGACCATGGCGACCGGCCTCTGCCGCCCGGCCAGCCCGGCGAGATCCGCGTGCGCGGTCCGCACGTGATGGCCGGTTACCGCCAGCCCGCGCAGGCGCTGCGCGCGGGCTGGTTCTACACCGGCGACGTCGCGGTCCTGGATGACGAAGGCTATCTCCACCTGCAAGGCAGGCGGCACGACTGCATCAACGTGGGTGGTTTCAAGGTCTATCCGCTGGAAGTGGAGCAGGTGCTGCTGTCGCGCCCCGAGGTCGGCGAAGCCGCCGCCTTCGGCGTGGCCGACGAGCGGCTGGGACAGGTGGTGCACGCATGGGTCACGCCCGCGCCGGGCCAGCGCCTGGACCCCGACGCCCTGCAAGCCCATTGCGCCGCACATCTGGCCGGCTACAAAGTGCCGCGCCGCATAGGCGCGGCGGAAGCCCTGCCGCGCACCAGCATCGGCAAGCTCGCACGCGGCGCACTGGCCCCCGTGGCCGCGCCCGGTCCGATTTCGCAGTGACATTCAACACAAGGGGAGGAACATGAAGCAACTCGATCTGCAGGCGCTGCAACGCCAGCTCGCCGAAGAAGGTTACGCCGTCATTGAAAACGTGCTGGACGCCGCGCAACTGGAACAGGCGCGCGAGCGCGTCGCCAGCCTGATGGCCGCCGAACGCGCCGATCCGTTCCCGCTGGACGACGAACGGCACGAAGACGATGACGACATCCTGGCCTACTATAAGCGCCACTACACGGTGAGCGACATGGAAGCGCAGCGCATGGTGGCGCGCGTGCACCAGTACCGCCGCGACAACGAAAACACGCGCTGGCCGGTACCCATCAACAAAGTGTCGAAGAACTTCCTGCACTTGCCCACCCTGTTCGACGACGACAAGTCGCAACGCGTCTGGAACCTGCTGAACAAGGCGCCCGACATGATCCCGCTGATCGAGCACCCGGTGGTGCTGCCGATGGTGCGCAGCGTAATGGGCCAGGACTGCAACCTGCACGACTTCCAGGCCACCAGCATCGGCCCCGGCACGGGCGGCGGCGCCTGGCACGTGGACGCGCCGCTGGGCCAGATCGCCGAGCCGCTGCCGGAGTTTCCGCTGACGCTGCAGAACGTCTGGATGCTGGACGACTTCACCGCCGACAACGGCGCCACGCGCGTCATGCCGCGCAGCCACAAGCTGCGCAAGTCGCCGCCCTGGGGCAGCGGCCCGCTGGACGGCGAGGTCACGCTGACCGCGCCCGCCGGCTCGGTCGCCATCTGGCTGTCCAATACCTGGCACCGCTCCGGCCCGAACCATACCGACCGCGAGCGCCGCGCCATACTCTGCAACTACAACGTGTCCTGGCTGCGCGGCTTCGCCGACTTCACCAGCACCCTGCCCGCAGGCGTCGCGGCCGCGTTGTCCCACGATGCGCGCTATCTGCTGGGCTACGGCGCACGCGCGCCGTTGACGCGCTGACATGGGCGCCGCGACCTCGCCCCAGGCGCCAGCAACCGCGCCCCCGGCCATCCACGGCTACTGCGATCCCGCCTTCGAACCGGTACGCGCCGCGTTCGCGCGCAACTTCCAGGACGGCGGCGAGCTGGGCGCGTCCGTCGCCATCGAGGTCGACGGCAATCCGGTGGTCGACCTGTGGGCCGGATGGGCCGACACGGACCACAGCCGGCCCTGGCAACGCGACACCGTCTGTATCGTGTTCTCCAACACCAAGCCCGCCACGGCGCTCTGCGCCCACATGCTGGCCGAAGCCGGCGAACTGGACCTGGACGCGCCTGTCATCCGCTACTGGCCCGAATACGCCGCAGCGGGCAAGGCCGGCACCACCCCGCGCATGCTGCTCAACCACACCGCAGGCTTGCCCGCGCTGCGTGAACCCTTGCCCGCGGACGCCGCCTTCGACTGGGAAGGCATGGCTGGCCGGCTGGCCGCCGCCGCGCCTTTCTGGATCCCGGGCGAACGGGTGGCTTACCACGGCCTGACCTACGGCTGGCTGGTCGGCGAACTGGTGCGCAGGCTGGGCGGCAGCATGCCGGGCGAGTTTTTCCGCCGCCATATCGCGCAGCCGCTGGACCTGGACTTCTGGATAGGCCTGCCGGCAACCGAGGAAGCGCGGGTAGCGCCCATCGTGCCGCCGCCGGCGCCGCAAGCGCCGTTCAGTCCCTTCGAACAGTCACTGAAGGATGAGCCCGCAAGCCCCACCGCGCTATACGCCAAGAATACCGGCGGCTGGCGCCCTTCCGGCTTCAACAGCCGCGCGGGCCGTGCAGCCGGGCTGTGCGCGGCGGGCGGAATCGGCAATGCGCGCAGTCTGGCCCGCCTGTACGGCACGCTGGCGCTGGGCGGCGCGCGCGGCGGCGTGCGCCTGCTGCGCGAGGACACGCTGGCTGCGGCCGCCGCCCTGTCGGCGCGCACGGACGACGACGCCTGCCTGCGCGTGCCTACGCGCTACGCCAGCGGCTTCATGCGCCAGATGGACAACCGTGCACAGGGCCTGGACAGCGCCTGCTTCGGCAGCGAGGCCTACGGCCACACGGGCGCCGGCGGATCGTTGGCTTTCGCCTGGCCGCAGCGCCGGCTTTCCTTTGCCTACACCATGAACCGCATGGGCCGCACCGTGCTGCTCGATGAACGCGCGCACCGCCTGGTGCGCGCGACGCACGCGGCTCTGGGCGCGGGGCCGCCAGACTGACGCCAACGCGGCACACACTAATCACAAAAAATACTGGAGACAAATTCTCATGAGCACGAGCTTTCCCTATCGCCCCTCCGTCCTGCGGCATCTCTTCGCCGCCGCCGGCGCCACCCTGCTGGTCCACGGCGCCGCCATGGCCGCCGACCCGGTGAAGATCGGCTATCTGATTCCGCTATCGGGCAGCGCCACAGCCTCCATCGGCAAGGATATGTCGCGCGCCACGCATCTGGCCGTCAAGCACATCAACGACGCCGGCGGCATCAAGGCGCTGGGCGGGGCGCAATTGCAACTGGTCGAAGTGGACACCCGGGGCGACGCCAAGGTCGCCATGACCGAGGTCGAACGCCTGATTACCCGCGAGAAGACCCCGGTGCTGCTGGGCGCGTTCCAAAGCGGCGTGACCTTCCCCGCCACGGCCGTCGCGGAAAAGAATCGGGTGCCGTGGGTAGTGGACCTGGCTGCCAAGGCCGACATCACCGAGCGCGGCTTCAAGTACGTATTCCGTCCCACGCAGATCCCGGCCTCGGGCAATGCCGAGAGCATGGCCGACTTCATTCAATACGCGGGCAAGACCACCGGCAAGCCAGCCAAGACCGTCGCCATGGTCTATGAGAACACCGATTGGGGCCAGGACATGGCCAACACGCTGCGCGCCAAGTTCAAGGCAGCCGGCATCGATCTGGTGCTGGACGAGGGATACCCGCCCAACTCGCCCGACCTGCGTCCGCTGGTGCTGAAGATCAAGGGCAAGAAGCCTGATGTCGTCACCGTAACCTCCTATGGCGCCGACGCGGTGCAACTGCACAAGCTGCTGGCGCAAATGCGGGTCGGCTCGACCTACGTCGGCAGCGCGGCCGGCCAGATCGACAGCACCTTCATTCCGCTGGTCGGCAAGGAAATCGCCGGCAATGTCTACACCACCAACGGCTGGGCCGGCTACGAGTCGTCCATCACCACGCCGTTCGCCCAGAAGTTCTGGGACGATTTCGTCGCCGCCTACAAGGTCGATCCCAACGAACTGTCGGTCAGCGCCTACGCCGCGGTCTGGGTCATCAAGGACGCGCTGGAGCGCGCCGGCCGCGCCGATCCCGAGGCCATCCGCGACGCCCTGGCCCAGACCAGGATGCAAGGCACTGACCTGAACAAGCTGGTGGGCTATGACATCGTGATCGACGCCAAGGGCCAGAACCCCGAGAAGCGCTACGTCATGCAGCAGATCACGCCCGACGGCCAGTACCGCACCGTGTGGCCGGAAAACCTGGCTTCCAAGTCCTACAAGATGGTCTGGCCCGCCGCCCAGCCCTGACCGACCCGGCGCCGCCGCGCCACGCCCCGCGCGTGGCGCTGGCGCCCCGTTATCGCTAGGAGCTTCCCCTTGACCAATACCCTACTCCAGGCGCTGTTGGGCGGTATCGCCAGCGGTGCCGTCTACGGCCTGATCGCGCTAGGCCTCAGCCTGCAGTTCGGCGTCATGAAGATCATCAATTTCGCCCACGGCGCCTTTCTGATGATGTCCATGTACGTCTGCTTCGCGCTCACCAGCCATTTCGGCCTGCACCCGCTGGCCGCCATGCCGCTCACGGCGGCGGCGCTGTTCGTCGTCGGCTATGCCTGCCAGCGCTGGCTGCTCGACGGCATCTACCGCAAGGAAAACTCGCGCGAGCCGATCGGCGTGCTGATCTTCACCACCGGCCTGTGGATCTTCCTGGACAACGCCTTTCTGGCGCTGGCCGGTCCCGACAGCCGCACCATCGACGCGCCCTGGGCCAACGAGGTCTGGATGCCCGGCGACCTGATCTTTACCTATCCGCAGATCGCCGGCCTGTTCTTCGCCTGCCTGATCACGGCAGCCCTGGTGCTGTTCCTGCGTCACACGCGCACCGGCCGCGCCATCCGCGCCACCGGTCAGGACCGCGAAGCCGCCAGCGTGTTGGGCATAGACAGCGCCCGCGTCTACCGGCTGTCGTTCGCCATCGGCCTGCTGGTGCTGGGCGCGGCCGGTGCGCTGCTGCTGCCGCTCTATCCGGTCAACCCCTTCGTCGGCGACATCTTCGGCCTGCGCGCCTTCGTCATCGTCGTGCTGGGCGGCATCGGTTCGGTGGCCGGCGCGTTCTGGGGCGGCATCCTGGTCGGCGTGCTGGAATCGGTCGGCAGCCAGCTGATTCCCATCACTTACGCCGAGGCGCTCATCTTCCTGCTGTTTCTCGCCACCATGTATTTCCGGCCCAGCGGGCTGTTCGGCGTGGAGAACGAATAATGGCCAAGACCACAAAGACTTCGGCCGCCGGCATCGCCGCGCTGGGCCTGTTGGCGCTGCTGCCGCTGGCCAGCGGCAACCAATACCTGCTGTCGGTAGGCGCCATGACGCTGCTGTACGCCTATCTGGCGCTGTCGTGGAACATCCTGGGCGGCATTGCCGGCCAGCTCTCGCTGGGCCATGCCGCGTACTTCGGGCTGGGCGCCTATACCTCGACCTGGCTGTTCGTGAACCTGGGCATCAGCCCCTGGCTAGGCATGTGGGCCGGCGCCGCCGTGGCCATGGGAGCGGCGCTGATCGTGGGGTTGTCCTGCCTGCAATTGCGCGGCGCCTACTTCGCGCTGGCCACGATCGCCTCATGCATGGTGCTCAAGACCCTGGTGGAAAACGCCGATACCCTGCTGGGCGGGCCGCGCGGCATGGAGGTTACTTTGCTGCGCGACGCGCCGCTGTACTTCCAGCATACCGGCAAGGCCTATTACTACATTGTGGCGCTGGCCTTTACCATCGCCGCGTTGCTGATCAACCGCCACGTGCTGCGCAGCCGTTTCGGCTACTGCCTGACGGCCGTGCGCAACGACCAGGACGCGGCAATGGCGCTGGGCGTGCCCGTGCGCCGCTACAAGCTCACCGCGGCCATGCTGAGCGCGGCCATGACGGCACTGGGCGGCACCTTCTATGCACAGTTCGTGCTCTACATCAGCCCGGACAAGGTGTTCGGCGCCAATCTCAGCGTCGTCATTGCCGTGGTCTGCATCATCGGCGGACGCGGCACGCTCTGGGGGCCGGTGCTGGGCGCGCTGCTGTTGTTGCCTGGCGAAGAACTGGCGCGCTCGCTGACCGGGGGCATGGTGGGAGCCGACATGATGCTGTATGGCCTCTTGCTGATGATCGTTATCCGCTGGGAGCCGCGAGGACTGATGGCGATACTGTCCCGCCGCGCCAAAGCGCCTGTGCGCGCCGCCGGCGCGCCTGCCAAGGCGGCCGGCCCCGCAATGGGAAGCACGCGATGAACCTGCTCGAATTCCATAATGTCAGCCGCAATTTCGGCGGCGTACGAGCCTCCGACGAGGTCAGCTTCGCCGTCGGCGCCGACGAGATCGTCGGCCTGATCGGTCCCAACGGCGCCGGCAAGACCACGCTGTTCGCCATGGCCTCCGGCTTCGTGCCGCCCAGCAGCGGCGACATCCGCTTCAACGGCGCCCGCATCAACGGCCAGGACCCGGCGCGCATCTGCGCCGCTGGACTCGCACGCACGTTCCAGATCGTAAAGCCATTCGGCGACATGACGGTGCTGGAGAACGCCATGATCGGCGCCTTCCTGCGCCACCGCGCGCCAGCCCAGGCCGAGGAAATCGCCCAAGCCGTGCTGGCCCGCGTCGGCCTGGCCGGACGCGAGCACCAAATCGCACGCACCCTCACCCTGTCTGGCCGCAAGCGCCTGGAAGTCGCAAAGGCCCTGGCTACCCAGCCTCGTCTGCTACTGCTGGACGAAGTGATGGCGGGCCTGACGCCGGTGGAGACCGAGGAAATGGTGGCGCTGATCCTGTCGTTGCGCGGCGACGGCATCAGCGTCCTGGTGATCGAACACAATATGAAAGCCATCATGCAACTATCCGACCGCATCGTCGTCATCCAGCAGGGGCGCAAGATCGCCGACGGCCTGCCGCAGCAGGTCGCCCGCGATCCACAGGTGGTGCGCGCCTATCTCGGGGAGGCCGCCTGATGCTCGAAATCCGCCAATTGGACGCCGGCTACGGCGACGTACAGGTGCTGCGCGGCGTGGACCTGCACGTGGGCGAAGGCGAGATCGTCAGCCTGGTTGGCGCCAACGGCGCCGGCAAGAGCACGCTGATCCGCACCGTCATGGGCTCCCTGCCCGCGCTGGCCGGCGAGGTCCGCTTCCTGGGCGAGCGCATCAGCGGCCTGCCCGCGCACCTGGTGGCCCGCCTGGGCATGGCCCAGGTCATGGAAGGCCGCCGCCTGTTCGGCCACATGGACGTCGAGGACAATCTGCTGGTCGGCGCCGACGTGTTGCGCGACAAGCGCCGCAGCCGCGACAACCTGGACTGGGTCTACCAGTTGTTCCCGCGTCTGCGAGAACGCCGCCGCCAGCTCGCCCGCTCGTTCAGCGGCGGCGAGCAGCAGATGCTGGCCATCGGCCGCGCGCTGATGACCTCGCCCAAGCTCCTGCTGCTGGACGAGCCGTCCATCGGACTGGCACCCATCATGGTCAAGGACATCTTCGACAAGCTGCCGCTCATCAACGCGCGCGGCATCACCATTCTGCTGGTGGAGCAGGACGTGCACCGCTCGCTCAGCATGGCCGCGCGCGGCTATGTGCTGGAACACGGCGAGATCGTCATGTCAGGGCCCGGCGCCGAGCTCCTGGCCGATGAAGGGCTGCGCCGCGCCTACCTGGGGGTGTGACCACGGGACGGCGCGCGGCTCAGAACGTCACTTTGACCGAGGGCGCGCTGCGCCGCGCCTCGCCGTGGAACACGGCCTCGATGTTGTTGCCATCCGGATCCAGCACGAAGGCGCCGTAATACCCCGGGTGGTAGTCCCGGAAACCCGGCGCGCCGTTGTCCTTGCCGCCATGGGCCAGCGCCGCCTTGTAGAAGGCATCGACCATGGCCTGATCCTGCGCCTGGAACGCAAGATGATGGCGTCCGGTCAGTTGCCCCGCCGCGGCCTTGCTGTCGGGCGTGGACACGAACAGTTCGTCGGCCCAGAAATAGCCGTCGCCCGTGCCGCCCATCGGTACCTTCAACGCATCGAAAACCGCTTGATAAAACCGCTGGCTGGCCGCCAGGTCCCGCACCACCAGCTGGATGTGGTCGATCAGCCGGCCGCGATGGATTTCATTGGTCTGCATGTGGCGCTCCTGTTGGATGGGGAGCCTTTGACTATACCTTTCGGCATGCGGCCCCGTCCGCGCCGGCTCAAGCCAGGTACGAAGCCACCTCGTCACGCGTGAG
Source organism: Achromobacter xylosoxidans (assembly GCF_014490035.1). Taxonomy (NCBI): domain Bacteria; kingdom Pseudomonadati; phylum Pseudomonadota; class Betaproteobacteria; order Burkholderiales; family Alcaligenaceae; genus Achromobacter; species Achromobacter xylosoxidans. The sequence goes on from NZ_CP061008.1 coordinate 5,347,345, forward strand.
ATAGCGCGTGAATGTCATGGACGGCTGCTGCGCCTCGTGCATGGCGCCGTTGAACCCGGACCAATTGCGTTTCATGCCTTCGTCCGTTTCCAGCGCGATCAGCACGCGTCTGCCGCGGCGTGAGGCGTTGTGGCGCAGCGCCGCCTCGCCCCACGCGTAGCGCATGGCGTCGATCAGCGCGCCATTGGCATAGGCGTCGGCCTGCAGCCATTGGAAATCAGCGGTATCGCCGTCCTGATCCGGTTCGCGCGGCGCGATCTCGCGCTTCACGCCCAGCGCCTGCGCATGCTCGCCGATGATGATCTGCAGCAACGTGAATGCGTGGAAGTTGTTGTTCACGGCATGCGCCCTGGCAATGAAACCCGTCATGGAAGCCGGCAGCAGCACCACCAGTTCATCCTCGTAACCCAGCTGCGAGGCCAGCCACAGATAATGCAGATTCTCGAAGGGCAGGCTGTCGTTGCTGGTGGCCATGGGATGCAGCAGCGCCATCAATTCCGCGTCGGACACCAGGGCGGCGTGATTGCGGCGATCGCGCAGGACCATGGTCATCATCGGCAGCACCAGTAGGTCCGCCGCCTGGTGCAAGGCCTCCACCTCCCAGCGCCGGTCTTCGGGTACGTCGGCCATGCGCGACCTGGCGTCCTGCCAGGCCTGTCGGTCGGTCTCCTCCACCTCATCGTCGTCATCCTCGACCTCCTGCGCGCAATACGGACTCAGGGTGCGCAGCCACTGCCGCAGCAAGTCTTGCAGGACGGCAAAGAGCACCGCCGGATCGGCGCCGTCCTCCACCAGCGAGCCGCACATCAAGGCCAACGCGGCGGCGCGACCGGGATGCAGCGTCGGCAGCAGATCGGCACAGGTCCGCAGACTGGCGTCGGCCTGCCCAGGTTCGCGGGCCCTGGCAAGAAAGGCGCTGACCTCGGGGCGCTGGAAGAACTGATCCAGCGGGTCCAGATCGTCGGCGGTGGTGACGGGAGTACGAAGCGCGGCGGCGAATGTCGTGTCGGAAGCAGTCATGGAGATGAGCGAACATGAAAGCGGCGGTGGACGCCGCGCGGCAGCCCGGAGTTTACTGAAGCTGCGCCGGACGCGTCTGCAGCAAGCTTTCAAGACGGGGCGAAACACCCCGTCGCCAGAATCCGGAAGATAGTGATCGCATGTGCATCGAGCGCCAGGTATTGATTTTTCCCCGCGACCTGCGACAATGAAATCACGCATTTCATCTTGGCCGACAGTCCGTTCCTGGTCCCTGACCATCACCGCGCTCCGCAAGGCGCGATCAAAGGAGCCCACGATGCCGCCCATAATCCTCCCGGCATTCGCGTAGCGAGCCGCCCCTCTCCTCACAAGACGCAGTCCAGCCGCGAACGTTCCGCCACGGCCGCATATCGCCCTGCGGACGGACGCGCCCGCGCTGCAGCAGCAAGCCATACATGGGCTCGCCCAAGCGAACACGGCCCGAAAACGGATTGCGATTAACTTTCGCCGCCGGCTGCCGTTAAAGAAGTGAAGACAGACATAGCCATCCCCTCCGTTTCCAGTCGCAAGGAGTTGCTGTCATGTCCAAGCTCCAATATCGCCTTTCCCTGCTTTTGCTGTGTGCGTCCAGTGTCCTGCCCGCCGCCCACGCCGCGGATGGAACCATCTATTTCCACGGGGCCATCGTCGAGGCGGCATCATGCACGCCGCAGATTCAACCCAAACGGGTCGCCGTGCGCGTGGAATGCGACGCTGAACGCGCCCGCGCCGCCGGCAAGCCGGCCTACCGCTACGGGGTAAACGCCAGCCGCGTGCAGGTCGACGTGCAACCCGTGTCCCTCAAGGCGCGACAGACCGGGCAGAAAGATGCCCAGGGCTACATCATCACCCTCGCCTACTTGTAGTCGCAAGTACGCACGATCCGGCGGCCCGCGCGCCGCTGGATTGCGTAGCCCCCCGTGGCGCGCGGCAAACCGGGATAGACAGGACGCATCAAGCGGCGTTCAAGGCCTTGGCCAGCACCGTGAATATCCGCTCGTCCGTGGACTGCGCAACGTTGAACCGCAGGAAATCCCCAGCTGCCAGCGACTGGCTGAACGCATTCCCCGGCGCCACCAACACCCCTTCCTTCAGGCACAGGCGGGCCACGGTAGCCGCGTCCTTGCCTTCGGGCAGGCGGCACCACAGAAACATGCCCGCCCGGGGCGTCAACCAGGGCTTGATGCCAAGCTTCTGCAGCTTGGCGGCGGTCTTGTCCATCTGCTGCGCCAGACGCAGCCGGGTCAACTCCATATGCCGACGGTAGCCGCTGCCCGTCAAGGTTCTGAAAATGACGTCGGCCGCCAGCCGGCTGCTGCCAAAAGTCGTGGCGACTTTCAGGTCGGTCAGGCTTTCCACCCAGTCGGACTGCACCGCGATGTAGCCGCAGCGCACCGACGCCGACACCGTCTTCGAGAAGCTGCCGATATGTATGACCCGCGACAGCCCATCGAACGCGGCCAGCCGCGGCGCGGGCGTGTTCTCGAAATCCGCGAAGATATCGTCTTCGACGATCACCAGCTCGGAATCGTCCGCCAGCTTCAACAGACGGTGCGCAACCAGGGGCGACAAGGTCGCCCCCGTCGGATTGTGTATGCCGGAGTTCGTGATGTAGAGCCGCGGGGAATGCTCGCGCAGCGCCGCTTCGAACGCTCCGAGGTCCGGCCCGTTCGGCGTGTACGGCACTCCCACCGCCTTGACGCGATGCGCCTTCAGCAGCGCATGGAAGTTGAAATAGCAGGGATCGTCCACCAGCACCGTGTCCCCAGGCTCCAGCAGGAAGCGCAGGATCAGGTCGATGGACTGCGTTCCCGAATCGGTCAGCATGATCTGCTCGGGCCCGGCCTCTATCCCCATGCCCGCCATGCGCCGCGCCAATAACTGCCTCAAAGGCGCATGGCCCAACGGCGTTCCATACTCGGTCAGTTCCGCGGTTTCGGCCCGCGCCATGCCGCGCATGGCGCGCCGCAACCCGTCTTCATACATCCAGCTGACCGGCAGCCATCCGCAACCCGGCCGCAAGCTGTCCGCGTCCGCCGCCAGCGACTGGCGCGAAACCCACAGCGGATCGACCTCCCGGTCCAGCTTTGGTCCCATCTCGGTCAGCGTCAGCGGTGCCACCTGCCCGGCCACATAAAAGCCGGAGCCGGGACGCGACACCAGCACGCCCTCGGCCGCCAGCCGCTCGTAGGCTTCCACCACCGTGGACACCGACACGTCCAGCGTCTTGGCCTGCACTCTTACCGAAGGCAGCCGGGCGCCAGGCAAGGCCGTGCGCGCCGCAATCCGCCCCTGGATCTCGCCCATGACCTGCTTGATTAGGGTGCCGCCACGCGCCATGGAAATCTCCGCCGTACTGGCTTTTTATACACAACAGTTCCTTGAAATTGTACTGGATTGTGCGTGGACTGAGGACAACTGCCGTGCTGTACTGAAGCCCGCTATCAAGGAGCTTCAGATGCAAAAGGCCACCAGCGGCTGGGTGAACGGTTTTATCGGTGTGGTGATCTTCGCGGGCTCCTTGCCCGCAACCCGGGTCGCCGTGGCGGACCTGGATCCCATTTTCCTGACCTGCGCGCGAGCCGCCATCGCGGGCCTTTTGGGCCTGGCCCTGCTGATGCTGCTGCGCCAACGCCGGCCGTCCCTGTCCGACCTCCCCTCCCTGGCGCTGACCGCGCTGGGCGTGGTGGTCGGCTTCCCCCTGCTGACGGCGCTGGCCCTGCAGCACGTCACCTCGGCCCACTCCATCGTCTTCCTGGGACTGCTGCCGCTCAGCACCGCGATCTTCGCAGTGATACGCGGCGGCGAACGCCCGCGACCGCCGTTCTGGATGTTCTCCATCGTCGGCGCCGCCTGCGTCGCGGGCTACGCCGCCTGGGGCGGCCTGCAAGCCTCGCCCACCGGCGACCTGCTCATGCTCGCCTCCATCATCGTCTGCGGCCTGGGCTACGCCGAAGGCGCCAAGCTCTCCCGCAAGCTGGGCGGCTGGCAGGTCATCAGCTGGGCGCTGGTACTGTCCCTGCCCCTCATGCTGCCCATCGCGCTACTGACCATGCCGGCCACGTTCGAACACGTTGGCGCGCCGGCGTGGATAGGTCTCGCCTACGTGTCGCTGTTCAGCATGCTCATCGGGTTCGTGTTCTGGTACCGCGGGCTGGCGCAGGGCGGGATTGCGGCGGTGGGGCAGTTGCAGCTGTTCCAGCCGTTCATGGGGCTGGGATTGGCTGCCGTGCTGCTGCATGAGCAGGTCAGCTGGACGATGCTGGTCGTGACGCTGGCGGCGGTGATTTGCGTGGCGGGCGCCAAGCGGTATGCGTAGCACGTGGCGCGCAAGCGCCACCCAAGCCCTATCAATGAAGCTGGTCTGAACCCTGGGGCTGCAATTCCGCCAAGGCATTCCAATCGGGATCCTTGTACATGCGCAGTTGTATGGGATAGACCGGATGCCCCGCCAGGCATGCATTGAACGCATCCAGAAAGGCTTCGACGTCCCGCGTGTAGTAACGCCATTCTTTGTGGTGATTCCCGGTCAGGCAAGCCACCTGCACCCCGATATCGGAGTTCTCAAAGCCTTTTTCGATAGCCTCTTCAAAGCTATTGTGGCTCTGCTTGTCTTCGTCACTGGGCATGCCGGACTCGATGCCCTGGTACGGCCACGAGATGATGACCAGGTTTTCATTGATCTGACGGTCAGGCGCCGATGGCAGCCCGGTGCGAAAACGAACGATGACCGTCAAGCCCTCGATCTGCGCTTCACCCACTGCCCACAGATCGCCTGGAAAAATACTGCTCATTAAATCAATTCCTGTGTAGACGCCGAACCCGGGAGGTTCAGCGCTTGTTACTGAGAAAACCTTGCGCGCGCGACCCAGCGCTACAACTGCATATGCTCAATGCGGTCCCGCCCATTTTTCTTGGCCGCATATAGCTGCTGGTCGACGGCTTCGATGAAGCCAGCGCGGTCTATCTTCCCGTCTGGCACCACCGTTCCGGCGCCAATGCTGACGGTGACGCGCCTGCCATGCGGTGACAGCGCGTGCACGATAGCCTTTTTCTGGAGCAAGCGCTGGCAGCGCTCAGCGACTTTTCGCGCCACCTCGGCGTCGGCTTCCGGCAGCAGCACGACAAACTCTTCGCCCCCGTAGCGCGCAACCAGATCGCGAGGCCCATCCAGCGCCAGACTCAGGGTCTGGGCGATATCCACCAGACATTGGTCGCCCTGGGTGTGGCCATACAGATCGTTGTACTGCTTGAAGAAATCAACGTCGAACAACAGCATGGACAGCGGCTGACGTTCGCTGCGCGCGCGCTCCCACTCCAATTCGAAACCACTATCGAAGCGACGCCGGTTGGCAATGTTCGTCAAACCGTCCTTGAAGGACAGCGCCTCCAGCTCCTTCTGCAAGGTCAGCAGCTTTTCCTCGGTCTTCTTGCGTTCGGTGATGTCGAACATGAAACCGATCAGCGCTTCGACCTCGCCCCTGTCGTTGCGCACCACGTGCACAACGTCGCGGATCCACACGTAGCCGTTTTCCTTGGTCAGCGCCCGGTAGTCCGCCTCATGGTCGACGCCGGCCTGGGATTGGGTGACGCAAAAATTCACCACATAGTCCCGATCCTCCGGGTGCATGCGCATGGCCCAGTCCTCCACGCTCACCCAGCTGTCGGCCTTCCAGCCCAACAACGTTTCAATCTGCGGGCCGATATAGGCGAACTGCTTCGTGGCCCAATCGATCTTCCAGGGAATTGCCTTGGTCGACTCAAGCAAGGTCCTATACACCGCGTTGTCATCAAGAAGCGGGCTTTCGCTCGACATACCCTATCCATCCTCGATCCAAATGAACGGGTCACTGTAGCCTGAATCCATCAGCTGCGGCGGGGTGCTCGGTGAGCGCCAAAAGAAGCGCGCCATGAATCGGCCGCGTTCGGCGGCCGATTCCAGGATCCCTCAAGGCGCCAACACCTCGATAATCCGGCTCCCGATGTACTCCGCATGGGTCTCGAGCGCAAAATGCCCGGTATCCAGCAGCTCGACCTGCGCGTCCGGATTGTCCCGCTTGAACGCCTCGGCGCCAGGCGGAATGAAGAACGGATCGTGGCGCCCCCAGATCGCCAGCGTCGGGATCTTCGCCGCGCGGAAAAAGGCCTGGAAATCCGGATACCGCTTCAGGTTGTTGGCGTAGTCCAGGAACAGATCGAGCTGGATTTCCTTGTTGCCCGGCCGCTCGAGCAAGGCGGCATCGAGCGTGTAGCTTTCCGGAGCCACGTCGTCCGGATTGGCTACGCCATGCACGTACTGCCACTTCGTACCCTCTAGGTTCAGCACGGCATCCGCAATGACCTGGCGGTTGGCGGCGGTTGGCTCCGCCCAATAAGCGCGAACCGGCGCCCAGGCATCGCCCAGGCCTTCGAGATAGGCATTGCCGTTCTGCGAAACCAGGCCGGTGACCCGCTCGGGGTGGGCTAGCGCCAGGCGCAGCCCGACGGGCGCGCCATAGTCGAAAACATACATCGCATAGCGCTTGAGGCCCAGCGCATCGACGAATGCGCCGAGCGACGCGGCCAGGTCGTCAAACGTGTAGCGGTAACCGCGCTCCTCGGGCACTTCCGTGAAACCGAAGCCGGGCAGGTCCGGCGCGATCACTTGAAAGCGCGTGGCCAGAATCGGGATCAGGTTGCGGAATTGATGCGAGGAACTGGGAAAACCGTGCAGTAGCAGCAGCACGGGCGCATCGGGATTGCCCGCTGCGCGATAGAAAAAATTCAGGCCGTCGGCTTGCACGCGACGCGTTTGGATCCGGCTTTCAGGGGTACTGGACATGACGGTCTCCGTAGTCAGGAACTGGATCAGCAGCCGAATTCCGGCAGGCTGTGCGAGCCATTCTTGCGCCTTTTAAGTAACCCGTCAAACTAATATTTAACGGTTACCTAAATAGTTCAAAGCTATGACACGGAGCGGTTCGTTCAAAAAAAATCCGGCCAGGGCGGCCGGATGAATGGGCAAGCAAGCGCTCAGGAAGCCGCGTCCTGGGCTTCCCTCTGGCGAAAGGCCGCCACCTTGTGGCGGTTGCCGCAAAGCGACATGCTGCACCACCTGCGGCGATGAGATCGCGTGCGGTCGTAGAACCAGAGGGAACAGAGCGGGCTTTCGCATTTGCGCACCAGCTCGAAGTCCCCGTGCACGAGCAAGTCCGCGGCCGCCTCCGCGGCGGGAAGCAGCCATTGGTCAGGCGTGGCCGCTTCGTACCGACGGGCCAGGCTGGGCGCGCCCGCCACCACGGCAACCTCGAGATGGCTGCCGCCGGCGGCGAGCGCCCGGTTGAGCGCGCTGAGCTTGAGCGGCAATCCGGCCTTTCTCTGGGCAACCAACGCACGCACCGTCTCGCGCAATGTCCGCGCGGATTCGAGCAGGCCCTTGGGCGTCTTGCGCTGGGCGGGCGCAAAGCCCAAGGCGTCCAGCCAGGACCGCACATCGTCGTCCGATTGCAGGCGGTCGCGAGGGCCGTCGTCGGACTGCTCGACGGTGTTGATCAGGTCTAACGCCGCATGATCGCCCAGCAGGCGGAATTCGGGCGTGGGGGTAGTGGCGGTCATAACGTTCTCCGTCTTGAATGTAACCACTTAGTTTGCGACTATCAAGTTACGGAAGAATCGTGCGGCGCGCGGCGTCACGCTTTCGCGGACTACAATCGCGCTCGGCAATCCCGAGTCCCCACATGAGAGAGAAAGCATGCAAATCGCCATTGCCTCCGACCACGCCGGCTACGAGCTCAAGGAAAAGCTGAAGAAGGCCTTCGAAAACGTGGATTGGCTTGACCTCGGAACCCACAGCGAAGACTCGGTCGACTACCCCGCTTTTGGCTTTGCCATGGGGCGGGCAATCACGGACGGAAAGGTCCGGAAGGGCGTCGTGATTTGCGGCTCGGGCATAGGCATTTCGATTGCCGTCAATCGTTTCCCCGCCGCAAGAGCCGCCTTGTGCACGAATGCCACCATGGCGCGCCTGAGCCGTCAGCACAATGATGCGAACGTGTTGGCGCTTGGAAGCAGAATCATAGGAATCGAGGTGGCGCGCGAATGCGTCAGCGCTTTCCTTGACACGCCCTTCGATGGCTCGCGTCATCAGCGCCGCATCGACATGCTGAGCGAGGCGGGCTGAGCTCCTAACGGCCTGCCGGAACGCCACATGTCCATCATCCCATTTTCGATCCCGCGGCCAGCCCGCGACCAGACCTGGCGCTTCATGCACAGCCGCCAGCGCTCGCAATTCGCAGGCGCGGATGAACGCATCGTGCTCTACGATGCCCCGCCGCAAGAGGCCGTCCTGGCCTCGATCGAAGACGTGCATCTATGGGCGCCTCAGGGCGACCCGCTGCACGAGCTGCCCGAACTCCTCGCCCGGCTGCCGGCGCTGGCGCACCTGTCCATCGGCCCAGGCGCGGTCGCGGGCAGCGTTCTGACCGGATTGCGCGCAGACATGCTCCCAGCCAGCCTGCGCCATCTTTCCATCCATCCCGAACCCGGCACGTACACCTGGAAAGCCGGCCCGCTGCCCAGGCTGGAGGCGCTGACAGTAGACGCAACGTTGCGGTTCGAGCCGGAAGACTTTCCGGCATTGATTTCCTTGTCCATGGTTCCGGACCGGCGCGGCATGCTGCTGGACCGCGCCTTGAGCCTGCCGCTCAAGGAGCTGAACCTTTGGAACGTGCCGTTCGATTCGTCGGTATTCGATCGCATCGCGGGACTGCCGCTGTTGGCGCTGGGCTTGCTGGCGGGCCGTGGCTTGAAGACGCTGTCCGGCATCGAGCAACTGACAGGATTGCGCTCCTTGCGCCTGAAGAACCTGGGTGCGCTGGAGAAGATAGGTCCGATCAGCGCCCTTGCAAGCCTGGAACGGCTGGACATTCAGTACTGCAAGCGGATTGCGGACATCGGCGTGCTGGACACGCTGACCCGATTGCAGGAGCTGACGCTGGTCGGCTGCGGCGATGTGGGATTGGGCGAGTTGGCGCAAACCTTGAACGCGCGCTTGCGGCGCGCGCACATCGCGGCAACGCGATAACCAAGACAAGCCTGATGAGCAACTTGCACGAACGTTTCCTGAGCTTGCTTGCCGCGCGCGGCTGGACGGTACACCGCGCGGCGCCCGTAGCTACACCGGCTGACTCCTCGGAACACGCGGCGTTCCTGTCCTTGTACACGCAGCTGAGCAGCGCGGACGACACGCGCTGGTTCCTGAGCGCGGCCGACTATGCCGGAACCGCCGACAGCGCCTTTGGGCGGGACACCTTTCGCGACATCAGCCTCGAAGCCGCCATCAGCGACGCCGACCGGCACGCCGTCGAGGCCTTCTGGGCGCGCCATGTGCCGATCTTCATGAGCGTGGACGGCGATTATGAATTTCTCGCGATCGACCGGATCTCGGGGCGGGTCGTGCATGGCGTCGAGCCGGAGTTCGAGGCAGTCAGCGAGGTGGCCAGCAGTCTTGGCGACCTGTTCGAGCAGATGCTTGCGGATGGCGAGGCGGCTGCGCTATTGGGCTGATGGGCTGCCCCGACCGGCCAACACTACACCCTACAAGTCGAAGCAAGGGCGAACCGTAGAACGCGGACCGCGTTTCATTGATTTCGCTTATTTCAACCTACGCTGAAAATTAATATTTCAGTGAAACCACCATTGACACTTTCACTGGAAATGCTATTTTTAGCAGGCGATGAAAATGCCAAATCCAGTGAAAATCGATGATCAAGCTGCGAGTGCCCTCCGATCGCTGTTGGAGGAAATACCCGCGGTCGAGAGCCTGGAGATCACGCTCGCCCCGCGGAATCCAAGCTCAGCAATCGAGCTCGCCGCCCAACTGACGACATTCGGCAACCGGCACAAGCTGGTCGCGGCGGTACTGCCCAGCGGACAACCGCGGCACGCGCGCTTGGCCGTACTTTCGTTGCGTGAATACGTGGCGCGGCAGTCCGATCACGTTACGCCCATCTTGATCGCGCCTTATCTGTCACCACAGGTTCAGGAGTTGTGCCGGGAGTTCGGCGTCGCGCACCTCGATTTCGAAGGGAACGCCAGGCTAGCCTTCGCTACCATCTTTATCTCACGGCAAGTAGCCAAGAAGCCGGTGATAGAACGGCGAGGACTGCGGTCGCTGTTCAAGCCGAAATCAGTCCAGGCACTCAAAGTCATGCTGCGCGAGTCCTCTCGCGCTTGGCGGGTTGCCGAACTGGCGCAAGCCGCTGACATCAGCCTGGGGCACGTCAGCAATGTGCGCAATAACCTGCTGGATCGCGAATGGGCCAAGCTGAGCCCTGAGGGAATGCTCCTATCCAGGCCCGATGCGCTGGTAGACGCCTGGCGTGAGGCCTACGAATCTCCGGCCGGTCAACGGCTGACTTTCTATACCACTTTGCACGGTACGGCGTTCGATGCGGCGCTGCACGACGGGCCTCCCGGCGCGCCAGGCCAGGTCGCACGTGCTTCGTTCACTGCAGCCCGCTGGCTGGCGCCGTTCCTACGGACTGGCACACACTATTTCTACGCTGATGCCGCAGGCCTTGAACTCCTGCGGTCACGGCTTAAGCTCGAAACCGCCGGCAAGGGAGAAAACCTGGTGGTGACCGTACTGGACGATCCTGGGCTGTTCCGTGACACTGTGCAACCGGCGCCCGGCGTAGTCTGCACCAGCCCAGTCCAGACCTATCTGGACCTCAGCGTGGCAGGCGAGCGCGGACAGGAGGCCGCCGATCACCTGCGACGGGAAAGGCTCCAATGGCACGAATGACGCATGGCGAGGCACAGCTGGCTAGCGAGTACGACGACCGCACGACGGCGGCAGTCAAATCCGTCCTTATCGAAATCGGGCAGATCCTTGGAAGCTTCAAGGGACGTTTTGCCGTCGTAGGCGGCGCCGTGCCATGGCTGTTGCTGGGCAATGAAGACATGCCCCACGTCGGCACCCTGGATGTGGACCTGGGTTTGGATGCCGAAGCGCTGGGCGATGGCCAGTACGCGCACCTGGTCGAATCGCTGCTGAGCCAAGGGTATGCACAGCGCAAGGAACTCAGGCGATTCCAACTGGTGCGACAGATCCAGGCGAACGACGGCGGTCCTGCCATTGATGTAGTGATCGACTTTCTCATGCCCAGGCAAGCCGAAATCGTGAGGAACGCGCCTGCGCTGATCAGCGAATTCGCGGTACAGCGCGCCGATGGAGCGGATCTCGCGCTACGGTTCTACCAAATGGTCGCTATCGCTGGATCGATGCCTAACGGCGGAACGAACCGCGTTGAAGTCGCCGTCTGCTCCATCCCGGCGCTACTCGCGATGAAAGGCCACGCCATCCAAGGCCGCTACAAGCAAAAGGACGCCTACGACATCTATTACTGTATCCGCAACTATGCCGGCGGCGCCGAGGTGCTGGCGGACGATTGCCTCCCTCTGCTGCAGCATGAGTCCGGCGTCAAAGGCTACACCTACATCGCCGCCAAGTTCGATACCGTCGATGGCTTCGGACCAACTTGTGTGCGTCGGTTTGTCGAGGACGCGAATGTGTTGGGAGAACGAACCGCGGATCAATGGCAGCAGGACGCCTTCGGGCAAGTGGACGCTTGGCTACGGGCTTTGGGACTGCGGACGCAATAACCATTCAAATCCCAAAACGCTCACCACAAAGCCTGAAACACCGAAACTTCTTCCGTCAATTCAGTCGCCTCGCGGCCTTGGATGCTCCCTCAGATGCTTCGCACTCTCTCTACCCACCCCCGTTCATACTTCACCGTGCTGACGCTTTCCACGCTATTGCTGAGCGCCGCCCAGGCCCACGCCGCGCCCCGCACCGTCTACACCGGAACACTGCAAGGCGCCGGCAACATCGTGCTGGAGCTGGACACCGAAGCAGCGGCCGACGGCACCTTGACCGGCCGCTACTTCTACGCCAAGCACGGCGTGGACATCCCGCTGCGCGGCACGGCCAAGGAGCTCTTCGAACCGAAGCCCCGCCAGGAAGGCAAGCCGGCGGATCAGGCCGCAAGCTGGCAAGGCACGCGCGATGCCACCGGCTACCGCGGCCTCTGGACTGACGCCGGCAGCGGCAAGCAGCTACGCTTCGACCTGAAGCAGGTTGCGCAATACGACACGGAGCAGCTGGAAAAGGACCGCAAGCGGGCCCGCGCCAGCCAGGTCAATCTTGGCGACGTCGACGTCCAGGCAGGCATCACCGCCGCCCGTGCGCCCTACGAGACGCTGAAGCTGGCCGGACACGCCCAGCCGGTCGGCAAGGAGATCGGTAACGGCGCGGTGGCCTATCGCATGTGGAGCGATCCGCGCACCAAGTTCACCTACCCGCGGCTCAGCCGCCATCCCGATGCGCAGGTCCTGCAGCGCACGAACTATCTGCTCGAACAACGCCATTGGCAGAAGAGCCTGGGCGCGCTGGCTTGCATGGCCTCGGCCTACACCAGCGGCAATCCGGGCGCCGGCACGCTGGGCGGATTCGATGAAGAGGCCGTGCACGTCACCTGGCTGTCGCGCGCGCTGATGACGGTGACCGAATCGGGCAGCCTGGACTGCGGCGGCGCGCATCCCTACAACCACTTCGAACCCTACACCTACGATCTGCTGCGCGGCGAATACCTGGACTGGAATCGCGTGTTCGACGCGTACGTGCCGGGCAAGCGCAGCTTCGGCGGGGAAAAGAGTCCCGCCCTGCTCGCGCTGGTGCAACAGGCGGTCAAGTCGGGCACCGCCGCCCAACAGTCCGGGGATCGGCCCAATCTGGAAGACTGCGCGAACCTCTGGCCCGACTATCTGGCGCTGGGCGTGCAGGCGCCCGGCGCGCTGAGCCTGTCCGTGTCCGGAGTCGGGCACGCGTCGGGCGCTTGCCTGGGCCCCCATGCCAGCGTGCCGTTCAAGGCCTTGACGCCTTATCTGAAGCCGGACGGGCAGGCGTATCTGGTCAACAACTGACGGAGCGCACGGGCTTGCCGTGCGCGAAAAACCATGCGGTCGAAAGCGGCCGGCGCCGCCTGGAATCACGGGTCAAGGGCCGCACCGGCGCGGCTGAGTCCCCTGGCGTGTTCCTGGAAGCCGCGCAACGCCTCCGCGGGCACCAGCGACCCGCCCGTGGCCCAGATGACGTGCGTGGCTTCGGACATATCCATGCCCTGGACATACGCGCGGCCGGCGGCTGAATCCAACCAGCCCGGACCGGAAACCGCGGCGGCGGCCGATGGTTCGACCTCGACGCCCAGGGTGTCTTTCAGCGCAATCAGGTTCAGGTAGAGCTCGTCATCGGACACGGTGAAGACGCCGCCCAGCTGTGGCTTCATCAGCGCGGCCACCAGCTCGGATGCCTGGCCGACGGCCAGGCCGTCTGCCTCGGTCCGGTTGTCCAGGCCGATGTCGTACACCGACACGGGAGTGTCCGCTCCCGACGCCAACTGCACCAGAAAGCACGGTGAGGCGACGGGCTCGGCGAAGAAGCAATGCACGTGAGTCCCGAACAAAGCCTTCAGGCCATGACTGATGCCACCCGGTGCGCCGCCGACGCCGCAGGGGATATACACGAACAGCGGGTGCGCTGCATCGACCACGCGCCCCGCTTCCACCAATTGCCGCGCCAGTCCGCGCGCCGCCGCGGCATAGCCGAAGAACAGCAGCTCGGATTGCTCGTCGTCGACGAAATGGCTGCGGGGCGCGGCCAGCGCCTGCGCCCGCCCGGCTGCGACGGCCTCGGCGTAGTCGCCGTCGTGTTCCACCACGCGCACGCCGCGTTGGCGCAGCCGGTCCTTCTTCCATTCCTTGGCATCGGCGGACATATGCACCACGGCATCGAATCCCAGCGCGGCGGCCATGACGCCGATGCTCATGCCCAGGTTGCCGGTGCTGCCCACGGTCACGGCATACCGGCTGAACACGGCGCGAGCCCGCGGCGTGGCCAGGATGCGCCTGTCCGTTGACGCATCCTGCAGCAGCCCGTGCTCCTGCGCGATCGTCTCGGCAATGGCCAGCACTTCATGAAATCCGCCGCGCGCCTTGATGGAGCCTGCGACGGGCAGCTCGTCATCGCGCTTGAGGTACCAGCTGCCCGAGGCGCAGCCGCCGCCCAGCGCCTGTTGCAACGGCCCGGCAGCCATCAGCCGGGACTCGATATGCCCATTCGCGGCCGCGAGCTCGGGAAAGAGCGTAGCCAGCAGCGGCGCGCAACGCGCCAGACGGCTTTCCGCCTCGTCGATCAGGGTCAGGGACGGGGCGGATCCTGGCATGGGTCCGCCCCTTTCGGGGTTGAGCCATAGCAAAGGCGTTCTTGATTGAAGATTTTCTAATAGCTGAGGATCGAAATTGGCGGTCATCATGAACTTGCAGGTTGATGGTTCAGCGCGAATCGTAGATGCCGCCAGCATGCAAGAATAGCGATCATTTCTACTGCAGCCATTAGCGTGACTTATGCCAGCCCATTTCGACTCGACACTGCTGGGCGCCCTGCGCTGTTTTGACATGGCCGGCCGTCATCTCAGCTTTACCAGGGCTGCGGCAGCCATGAACCTCACGCAAAGCGCGGTAAGCCAGCAGATCCGGCAGTTGGAAGACCGCCTGGGCTACCTGCTGTTTGTTCGTCAACAACGCGGCCTGACGTTCACGTCCAAGGGCGAGTCGCTGTACTCGACGGTCAGCCGCGCGCTGGGCGACATCCAACAAGAGATCGAGCGGCTGGGCTTGCCGGCGTCAACGCTGCAGGTCAATTGCCTGCCCTCGTTCGCGCTGCAATGGCTGATGCCGCGCCTGACGGAATTCCATCGCTTGCAGCCGGACATATCGGTGCGGCTGAAGGCGGAGTTCCAGCCGCTGGACCGCAAGCTGATGGAGGAGGAAGACATAGACATCGCCATCCGCTACGACCCGGCGCATTACAGCGATTTGCAGGCGGACGCCTTGCTGGACGAGTATCTGCTGGTGGTCGCAACGCCCGAATACCTTGCGGCCCACCCCAAGTTTCGCGCCGGCAAATCGCTCGATGGCGTCGAGTTCCTGCACGACGCCTCGCCTTGGGCTGGCGCCGCGGAGTTCATCGAATGGCGCACCTGGATGCAAGCGCACCAGCCGGGCTGGGTGCGCCATCTGGACGGGCCGCAGTTCAACCTGGCCAGCCTTGCCATTGGCGCCGCGCTGAATCACCAGGGCGTGGCGATCGGGCGCAGCGCGATGGTCTATGACGAGATCCGCAGCGGGCGGCTGGTCGACGTGTTCGGCAAGCACACGCCCGCGCCGGCGCGCTACGTATTGCTGTCACGCCGGCCTGATGAGCGGCGCACCCGGATCTTTTCCGAGTGGTTGAAATCCGAATGCCGCAGCTTCGACAGCGCGCGGTCCGCCTTGATCGGGGACTCGCGCGGGTAAGGACACGCCGTGGAACCGGCGAGCGACGCCGCCGCGCGACATCAAACCGCCGCGGCGCTCAAATGTTCATAAAGTATCGCCGCGCCTATCCCGATCAGCGCGATACCGCCCAGGATCTCGGCCCGCTTCCCGGCGACGCTGCCCAACACCCGCCCCAGCATCACGCCTATCGTCACCATCAAGGTAGTCGCCAGGCCAATGGCAATGGCCGCCACCACGATGTTCACGTCCACGAACGCCAACCCCACGCCGACCGCCATGGCGTCGATGCTGGTGGCCAGGCCCGTTGCCGCCAGCAGCCAGAAGGAATGGCGGGTGACGGGCGCGGCGTCCTCCTCCTCTTCCTTGAGGCCGTTGCGTATCATCAGCAAACCCAGAATACAGAGCATCGCGAACGCGATCCAATGATCCCAGGCAACCACGTACTTGGCCGCGACCGAGCCCAGTCCCCAACCTATCACCGGCGTGATGGCTTCGATCACGCCGAAGATCAGCCCTGTGCGCAGGGCTTCCGGGAATCGGGGTTTGTATAGCGCGGCGCCTTTGCTGATGGCCGCGGCGAACGCATCCGTGGACATGGCGAACGCGAGAACGATGATGGCGATGGGATTCATTGGAGTCGTGATCCTGCTGGGCGGAAACGGCACGGATCTCCCGCGCCGCCCGGCGTCGCGCGAAAAATCCGTGGTCTCGCCAAGCATGGATGCCGCTTGCGCCATGGCCGAGGAAGCCAAGAATGTTGACGCAAGCCCCTGCGGACCGGACCTTGGCTGGCCGGGCTGCAAGGAGGCTACTCCCCAAAGAGTAAGGGCAGTCTAGCAGAGCCTGCCGATCCGTGTGTTACACCACTAGTCCTTGTGGATTCCCAGCTCCACGCGAACGCCTGTCTGGCGATGCTGCCATCGCCCCGGCGGGAATGATCAGGACACGCACATGACCCAATCCGAATACATCGCCGAACTGCTGCGCATCCTGCGCGCCCACGACGCCGCGGCGCGCGCCACTCTGACGGCGCTGATCGCCGCCCTGCCGCCCAAGGCGCGCGAAATCCATTTCGTGGTGTTCCCCGATCAGGACGGCGAAGGTACGTTTTCGGTGGTGGCCAGCCTGGAAGGCCCGGACCTGTTCGTGCTCAACAAGGCCATCGAAGGCCACCGCTACCTGTTCGACGTGCGCCACACGGAAGACGGCATCGAACCCGAAGTGCCGCTGTTCGCGTCGGACGAAGCCGGTTTCAACGTACAGGACGTCATCGTCGATACCGCGATGCAATGGGTGGCGGAACTGTGGGAAACCAGCGGCCATGGCCGTTCGCCGCTGCCGGGGCTGGTGTACGGGGAGGAAGGCTACGGAACGCTGGAACCGCTCGCACTACCGGCGTAGCGCCGCGGCATGGGCCGCGCACTCACCAGGCCACGTGGAACATCGCCTTCGCCAGCACCACGATCAGCACCATGTGGCAGAACACGCTGATGTGCATGCGCCTGCTCAATGCGCCGGTCAGGCGCTTGCGGCGCGCGAGCGTCAAGGCGGTCGCGACATGGAGCAGCACGCTCAAGGCCAGCGCGATCTTCAGCGACAGCAGGACGCCGAAGGACGAAGCGAATGGATCGGCGAGCGCGCCGCGGTATTGCCAGGCCAAGCCCAGGCCGGCCAGGTAGAGCACCACGACCGACCACGGCAGCACGGCCCGCACGCGCGGCGCCAGCTGGCTGCCCAGCGCGCGGCGCACGTCGGGCGGCAGGCGCTTGTGCACCGGTTCCAGGAACAGCACCTCGAAGGTGACGGTGCCGACGAACAGGAAGGCGGCAAGCAGATGCAGGATGAGCAGCAAGGGGTAGGTGTTCATGGCTGCGAATGGGAATGGCCATCAGTCGGGATTGTCTCATCCGCGCCATGCGCTGCAACATGACAAACATCAAACGCCCCCCGCTCAGAACTTGTAGCTCACCTTCATCCAGACGTTCCTGGGCGTGCCGTAGTTGTAGCCGTTGTAGCCCCCCAGGCCGCTGTAGTAATACTTGTCGGTCAGGTTTTCCACATTGACGGACGCGGACACATGCCTGTTGAAGTCATAGCGCGCCATCAGGCCAAACAGCGTGACGCCGCCCTGGCTGGCGCGTCCTAGTCCGCCGGCTTCGTCGTAGTAGATGCTGCTCTGGTAGCTGACGTTGCCGCCGATCGTGAGCTTGTTCCACTCGCCCGGCAGCCTGTAGCTGGCAGCCAGGCGGAACAGCCGCTGGGGCGTGCTCGGCAGCAGCAATGCGCCCTCGGCGTCGCGCTTGGCAAAGTAGGTATAGCCGCCCATCAGCTGCAGGCCAGGCGCCACTTCGCCGGACGCGGTCAACTCGAACCCCTTGCTGCGCGCGCCTTTGACGGCGCGGTAGGGAGTGCTCCCGTCCGGCAGCGGCGGGCTGGACGGATCCTCCACCGCAACGTTTTCCTCCTGGGTGCGGAATATCGCGAAGCTTGTGTTCAGCTTGCCGTCCAGATGTTCGCCCTTCAAACCGATTTCATAGTTTTGACCGGTTTGCGGCGGCAACACCACGTTGCTGGCGTCACGCGAGGTGGTGGGTATGAATATCCGGGTGTAGCTGGCGTAAGCCGAATAATCCTTGCTCAGGTCCACGACCACGCCGGCATAGGGCGTGAAGACGCCATTTTCCTTTGCGGTGGGGTTGTGGGTCCAGGTGTTGGCGGGGCCGTTATAGGCCGAAGAGTTTTCTTCGTACCAGGTGGTCCGGGCGCCCAGGATCAGCGACACCGGCTCGGCCATCTTCAGGCGCGCGGAACCGTAGATGGCGGTCTCCTTCGCGTCCAGGAAGGTGTCGTAGAAGGTGTAGGGCATGGCGGGCCGCGGCACGTCGCGCAGATCGTAGAGATTCACGCGCCGGCGGTCCCAGCCAGCGGGGTTCGCCGAGTTCAGGTTGAGTTCGCTGGTGTAGCGGTTGTAGCTCAGTCCCAGGACGGCCCGGTGCTCCCTGCCGAATGCCTGGAACGGCCCTTCGGCGTAGATATCGAAGGACTTGTTGGTGGAGCTTGCCGGGTTGTCGCGCAATTCGATAGTGGAAGCGCCGGACGGATCGACGGGCTGATACGCGAGGACGTAGCCCCAGGCGGCCTTTCTTTCGTTTTTCAAGCGGCTGGCGTCCATCTTGACGTGCCAGCCGCTGCCGAAGCGATGGTCCAAGGTCGCGAATATCCGGTCCGTATACATGTCCCATTGGCTCCATGGCGTCACGGGATTGAAGGACCGGGGAAAGTTCGTGCGCGTGCCGTCGCTGTAGAACAGCGGCGCCTGGCCGAAGTTCGCGCCGTCGATGGCGGTCTTCTGGTGCTCGTAGCCGAGGCTGACGGTGGTGCTGGGCAGGATGTCGGCCTCGAGGATGCCGTAGAAGACATCGTCGGACCGCTTCTTGTAGTCAATGAAGCTGTCGCCCGCGGTGCGGGCGGCGACCACCCGGCCGCGCAGCGTGCCGGCGCTGTTCAGCGGGCCGCCCAGATCGGCTTCGGCGTTGTAGCTGTTCCAGCGGCCGACGCCACCGGTGACGTGTCCGGCGAACTCCGACGTGGGACGCTTGCGCACCAGATTCACCGAACCACCCGGCTCGCCCACGCCGTTGAGCAGGCCGGCGGCGCCGCGCACGACTTCCACCCGGTCGTAGATGGCGGTGTTGATCATGCCCGCCTCGGCCGACGGCGTCTTGAACGACAGCGTGGGCACGCCGTCGAGCATGGTGTTCAGCGCAAAACCGCGCGAGGTGAATTGCACGCGCTCATCCAGCCGCTCGACGGCGATGCCGGGCGTCTGGCGCATCACCTCGTCCAGCGTGTTCAGATTCTGGTCGTCCATCTGCTGTCGCGTGACGACGCTGATGGATTGCGGGGTTTCACGCAGCGACAGCGGCATGCGGGTGGCGGCGCTTGTTGCCGGCACGGTATAGGAGCCCGTCCCTTCGGAGGGGCCTTCGTCGCCAGCGCCGGTGACGGTCACTGCGGGCAAGGCGGTGACTTCGCCCTGCGGCAATCTGCGCAGCGTGTAGCCGCCATCGGCGCGCCGCGCCGGTTCCAGGCCGCTACCGGCCAGCAACTGGCGCAACCCTTCCTCGAAGCCGAAACTGCCGCGTAGCCCAGGCGATTGGAGATCGCGCGTCAGGGCGGGATCGAACGACAGCAGAACGCCGGCCTGGGCAGCATAGGCCGAAAGCGCCGCGCTGAGCGGCCCAGGCTCGACGGCCACGCTCACCTGCCCCGCCTGGGTCTGCGCCTGGGCGGGCGCTATCAACCCGGCCAGAGGTAGCGCGAATGCGCCTGCCGCGAGCAAGACTGGGAAGGAGACGCTTGCGCGCAACGGGGAAAGCTGACGGGGCATGACATGCACTCCAGATGTTGGTCTTACCCTCGTAGCCAGATAAGACGCGCAAAGTGCTAGTCGCCGTTACAAAATAGTCTCGCCGCGCGGCACCAGCGACACCCAGTAGCGGGTGCGGTAGCGCAGGCCGAGTTGCAGGGTGTCCGCCACCGTGACCAGCACCCGGTCGGGTTCGGCCAGCGGGAAAGCGCCGGAAATGGGCAGATGCGCCACTTCGGGCGCGCAATCGATCCAGCCCGCGCGGTAGCGCTGGAGTTCACGCAGGAATTCATTCAAGGGCATGCCGTCGACCTGCAGCATGCCGCGCTGCCAGGCGGAGGGATCGCCGGTCAGCGCTTGGGCGTCATCGATCTGGCCGCCGCCAAAGCGCAGGCCCATGCCGGCGGGCACGATGCGCGCGGCATCCGCCGAAGCGCCCGGGAGCGCCACGCGCACGGCGCCTTCCAGCACCTGTACCGCCGATACGCCGTCGTCGCGCCTGACCACGAAGCGCGTACCCAACGCGGTGATGCTGCCTTCGCGGGTGCGCACGATGAACGGCCGAACGTCCTGTTGCGGGTCCGGCGCGGTTTCGATCAGGATTTCGCCGCCGTGCAGCGCGATCAGCCGCTGCTGGGCATCGAACAAGACGTCCATGGCGGTGGCGGCATTGAGCACCACGCGGCTATGGTCCGCCAGCAGCACCTCGCGCCGGGCGCCGACAGCCGTGCGGTATTGGGCCACCCAGCCGCGCCAGGCTTCATCGACCTGCGCGTAGCCGATGGCGCCTCCGGCGCCGATCAGCACCAGCAGCTTGCCCAGCGCGGCGCGGCGGGCGGACGAGCGCGGCCGTCCCAGCACGGGCAGCATGCCCTTGGGCAACGCCTCGAAGCGACGCGTAAGCGCTTCGGTGCGCCGCCAGGCGCGCTCATGTTCGGGATCGGCCTGGCGCCAGGCTTGCCACGCTTCCCGGTCCGCCTGGCTGGCGCTGCCCGACGTCAGGCGCAGAAACCAGTCCACCGCTCCGTCCAGCGCGCGCGGATCGATGCGCCCTGCCTCTCCGGCGCTCATGGCACGAACTCCAGGCACTGGCGCAGGGCGCGCGCGATGTACAGCCGCGCCGAGCCGACCGACACGCCCAGCGTCTTGGCAATATCCGCATGCGTCAGGCCTTCCAGCTGGCAAAGCAGGAAAGCGCGCCGCACCGGCACGGGCAAGCCGTCCAGCATGGCGTCGATTTCGCACAGGGCTTCCAGCGCCAGGGCGCGCTCCTCGGGCGACGGCGACTGCGCCTGGGGCAGCTGCGCCAGCGTTTCCAGATAGGCGCGTTCGAGGTCCCGGCGCCGCAGATGGTTGACCATGAGACCGTGCGCGATGGTCGCCAGATAGGAACGCGGCTCGCGAATGTCGCCCGGTTCGCGGCGGGCCAACACACGCAGATAGGTGTCATGCACCAGGTCGGCGGCGTCGAAGGCGCATCCCAACTTTTTGCGCAGCCAGCCCTGCAGCCAGCCTTGGTGTTCCTGGTACAGCGTGTGCAGGGGGTGCCGCGGAGAGGGATCGGAGGCGGCCATGAAGACGCACGGTTATAAATGAGAATGACTACAATTTACAACATAGTGCCCTGCACCGGGTGAAATGACTGCGCCCGGCCGCTGAATCCAGGGGCCGGGCGCAATCGGGAAATCCAGAGGGAAGCTGGCGTCTTACTTCTTCGACGCGTCCTGCTCTACCACCATATCCAGCACATACACCTGCTTGGGCGCATCCGCGGGCGGATTCTTCCAGTCGTAGCGCTTCACGCGCAGCACGGTGCGCACGCCGTCCTGGTGCTGGAAGCCTTCGATGGACTGATACAGCGGATGCCACTTGTCCTGGGTGGGCTGCTGCACGCCGGCTTCGTTGTAGCGGCGCTCGCGCACCATCAGGCACTGGTAGTTGGGAATCAGCGGGTGGCTGCACTCGGTCTTCTTCGCGGCGACTTCGAGGAACATGATTTCGCCGGCGCTGCCGTAGAGCGTTTCAGGCGTGGGTTCGCCGACAAACTTAAGCACGCTGCCGTCCTGCGCGACCAGTTCCAGTCCCGGTTCGGAAGCGTGTCCGCTGAGCGTGGCGCGCAGGTCGCCCTTCATGCGCTGGCCGATCTCGGCGTCCAGGCGCATCAGGCTCTGGTCGCAGGCCTTCATGGTCGACGCGAGGTTCGCCACTTGCAGCACGCCGTTCTTGTAGGTGTAGCCGCCGAACTGCGCGTTGCAGCCGCCGCGGATGTTCAAGGCGTCCTGCGTGAACGACAGGCGCAGCTGGTGTTCGACGCCGGCCTGCAGCGCGGCTATCGGCTTGCCCGCCGCGTCGGTGGCGGAAGCCAGGCGCCAGTAGTAGGCGGGCAGGCTCACTTCAGGGCTGGCGGGCGTGGTGGCGGTAGTGGGCATGGAGGACGATCCTTCGCGGGGAGAGGAGGTCGGCGCGCAAGCTTGCAGCAGCGCGGCGCATACGGACGCAAGGAGGATGGTTTTCTTCATGGTTCGTTCCTGTCAGCCGGATGGCACTGATGAAAAACGGGATTCTACGTTCGCGGGATGGACGTTTTGGACGCCCGGCCATCCAGTCCGTTTCAAAATCTTGCCGCAGAGCCGGCCCGAAAAACACCCTCTGAGCAACGCAAGCTACGGGTTTTCCCTAAACAAACGTGTATTACTCTTGCCTGCCAACGGATAGCCGCGAGGTCTTCGCTGGCTTACAACTAAATACATAACCCTCAAAATACTGCAAGTATTGCCAATACACCGCGAACTGCGCGCAATACGCAAAATCGTCGCAACGCGAAACTGATCATGCAGGCGCGATCAGCTCACTGGCGTCAATTGGCGGGGTAGGCCGCGCCCGTCAGGCAGGCCCGGGCCCACTCATAGTCGTCATCACTCACGATCTCTCCATCGATCTTGGGCAGCGGCTGGTCGGGATAGGAAAAGTCCGGCTTTTGCGGCTTCATGTTCCATTTTGTCTGGCCCGGGGTATCGGAACACGCCTCGTCCGAGCTGCTGAACGAGCAGGACGCAGCCAACTGTGGTTTTCCGCCCACCACGGTGGCGACATAACGCTTGGTATAAACGCCGCCCGAGGCCCAGTACTCGTCGACCGAGCAGATGCGGTCATTGTTCTGGTAATGCCGCGTCGCGAAGCAACCGTAGTAGGCATGTTCGCCCGGAAAGATGTCGCATGAAGTCGAGTAGCCGGCGTACGCGCCGCCGGTGAATTGCGCCTGGAACTGCCGCTGGCGGACTGCGCTGCCGATGATGTCGGGCAGCGCGGCGCCCTTGTGCGTTTCCTTGAGCTGCGCCGTGCGGCTTTGGATCAAATCGCGAGCGACGTCTGCAACCGTCTTGCCTGCGGGGACCGAGCCCGGATCCTCGATCAGGTCCGTTAGCGCGCGGTCGCGCGCCACAATCCAGCGCTTCTGGCTGTGCGCCAGCATGGCGCGGATATCGCCGTCGGGGGCCTGTTTCAGTATCGCGGCGTAAGCCCGGTTCAACTCGGCGTCCGCCGCCACGGTCTTGCGGTCCGAGCAGATCAGCTTTTCCGCGGCGCTGGCGGCTTTGGCGCAATCGATCGCGTAGGCGGGCGCGGCAAGCGCGCAGAAACCAGCCATGCACAACAAACGGCCTGCGGTGATTCCAGATTTCATGTGACGTTTCTCGTTGAGGATGCCCCTCGCCTTGTCTCGATGCCTGAAGACTGTGTTGTCGTCCATCGCGAGGCGGCGGCAAGGCTGCAATTTTGCACGCGACTTTTTAACAGACTGGAAACAGAGTTCTACCCTCTGCAACGTCCTCGCCGGAATATTCCCCTTCCCTTGCGCGTCTACCGGGTGGCGAGCCGCAGGAAAGACCCCGCGGCGCTCCATGGATCAACCAGCCGATCGCGCCGCTTATCGCAACCGGCCGCAATCGGCGTAGAACGGAAGTGTCAGCTATGAAGTCGATCAGATCCCTTGCCTGCGGCATCGCCCTGGCTTGCTCCGCCGCCGGCAGCGCCTGGGCCGCTCCGAGCCTGAACGTGTATGGCCCCGGCGGCCCCGCGCCCGCGATGAAGGAAGCCGCCGCTGCGTTCGGCAAGCTGCACGGCATTGATGTCAGCGTCACCGCGGGTCCGACGCCGGCCTGGGCCGACAAGGCCAAACAGGACGCCGACGTGATCTACAGCGGGGCCGAAAACATGATGAGCGGTTTTGCCTCGGCGCTGCCTGGCGTGTTCGAGCTGCGCGAAGCCCGCACGCTGTACCTGCGACCCTCCGCCATCCTGGTGCGCCCGGGCAATCCCAAGGCCATCACGGGCTTCAAGGATCTGCTCAAGCCCGGCATCAAGGTCATGGCGGTATCCGGCGCGGGCCAGACCGGACTGTGGGAGGACGTGGCCGGCCGTCTTGGCGACATCGAAACCGTGCGCGCCTTCCGCGCCAACCTCGTGCTGCCGGAGGCCGGCAACAGCGCGCAGGCGCGCACCCAATGGACCGAGGACAAGACCATAGACGCCTGGCTGATCTGGAACATCTGGCAGGTGTCGAACCCCGAACTGGCCAGCGTGGTCGAGGTGGAAGAGCCGTACCGCATCTATCGCGACGCGGGCGCCGTCGTCACCAAGAAAGGGAAAGGCAACGCGCAGGCGCAGGCCTTTGTCGACTTCCTGACCGCGCCCGAAGGTCGGGCGATCTTCAAGAAGTGGGGCTGGAAGACGGATTGAAGGCCGCCAGGAGCCGGACGTAAAAAAACCCGCTATTCCCAGGGAATTGCGGGTTTTCCGATGCGCTCGGACCGGGACGCCCAAGGCGTCCCGAAAACTCAGCCCGCCACGCGGAAGCGCTCGGCGTCGTCCATGAACGCCTTTTCACCGAAGCCGTTTTCGTTGGAGCCGAACGGCATCTGCGCGCGCAGCTTCCAGTACGCCGGGATGTTCCATTCGCGCGCAACGGCGGCGTCGATCAGCGGGTTGTAGTGCTGCAGGCTGGCGCCCACGCCGGCGCTGGCCAGGGTGCTCCAGACCGACAGCTGGGCCATGCCGCCCGCCTGCTCGGACCAGACCGGGAAGTTGTCCGCGTACAGGGCGAATTTTTCCTGCAAGCCCTGCACCACGCCCTGGTCTTCATAGAACAGCACGGTGCCCACGCCGGCGGCGAAGCTCTTGAGCTTGGCTTCGGTCTGGGCAAAGCTCTCGGCCGGCGCGACCTTGCGCACTTCTTCGATCGCGATGTTCCAGAGCTTGTCGCTCTCGGCGCCGAACAGGATCACGGCGCGCGAACTTTGCGAATTGAACGACGAGGGGCTGTGCTTGATCGCTTCCTGGATCAGGGAGGTCAGTTCCTCCTTGGAGATCGACAGGTTGCGGCCCAGCGAGTACTGCGTGCGACGCTGCTTGAGGGCGTCCAGATAAGCGTTGCTCATGACGTTGTGGCCTTCCGACGAGTAGATAGAGGAAAATGCATGGCGAATTCTACCGACCGGCAATTGTCCCGAATACGTTTAGGAAGCCAAAAAACACACCATTGCGCGGAACAAACTGTTCCGTCTATCGACCAAATCGGCTCTGCGCAAGGTGACGGACAACCCAATCCAAGGACCCAACGTGCACTACACCCAAGACCCGAATACCCCCGCCGCCGCCGACATCGGCTTTGACGACTTCCTCAAGGTCGACATCCGCATAGGCACCATCCAGTCGGCACAGGCCTTTCCCGAGGCGCGCAAGCCCGCCTACAAGCTGACGATAGATTTCGGGGCCGGCGTGGGCATCCGCAAAAGTTCGGCGCAGATCACCGATCGCTACACGCTGGAACAGCTGGCGGGCAAGCGCGTCATGGCGGTGGTGAACTTTCCGCCGCGCCAGATCGGGCCGATGAAATCCGAAGTGCTGGTGCTGGGTTTCGCCGACGAAGCCGGCGGCATCGTGCTGGCAGTGCCGGACGATCAAGTTCCCAATGGCACGCGCCTGACCTGACTTTCCGAGCCTCGGAGTTTCCTCCATCGGGGCTTTCCCCTATTACTTGTCTGCCGTCAAAAAACTATCGTATTCGAGAATTATCAAATAAGAGAATTCTCGCTTCCGACAAAATGACAGCAGAACCCCTATTCGATTACGCCGTGATCGGCGCCGGCATCGCTGGCGCTTCCGTGGCCTACCGCCTGAGCGCCACGGCCTCGGTGGCCGTGTTGGAACGCGAGGCCCAGCCGGGCTACCACTCCACCGGCCGATCCGCGGCCATGTTCATGGAAACCTACGGCACGGACCAGATCAAGGCGCTCACGCGCGCCAGCCGCGCCTTCTACGAAAATCCGCCGCAGGGCTTCAGCGAGCATCCGCTGCTCAGCCCGCGCGGCGTGCTGTACATCGCCACGCCCGAACAGCAGGACCTGCTGCGCCAGGTCTATGACGACTTCCGCAGCCAATCGCCCAATGTGACGCTGATCGACGCCGAAGCGGCCGTCGAGCGCGTGCCCTGTCTGCGCGCCGACCAGATCTGCGGCGCCATCGAAGAACCGGACGCCCGCGACATCGACGTGCACGCGCTGCACCAGGGCTTTCTGCGCGGCATGGCGCGCCAGGGCGCGGTGCTGCACAACAACGCCGAAGTCGTGTCGGCCGCGCATGCGGACGGCGTCTGGACGCTGACGCTGGCCGATGGCCGCAGCCTGCGTGCGCGGGCGCTGGTCAACGCCGCCGGCGCCTGGGCTGACCATACCGCGACCCTGTGCGGAGCCTCGCCCGTCGGCCTGCAGCCGTGCCGGCGCACCGCCTTCACGTTCTCCGGCCCGCAGGACGTGGACTTTGCCCATTGGCCCGCGGTGGTCGGGGTCGACGAAAGCTATTACTTCAAGCCCGATGCCGGCCAACTGCTGGGATCGCCGGCCAACGCCGACCCGGTCGCCGCGCATGACGTGGTGCCGGAAGAACTGGACGTGGCCACCGGCATCTACCGCATCGAAACCGCGACCTCGCTCACCATCCGCCGCCCCAAGCACACCTGGGCCGGCCTGCGCTCCTTCGTGCGCGATGGCGATTTCGTGGTCGGCTGGGACGCCGACGCGCCCGCCTTCTTCTGGCTGGCGGCCCAAGGCGGCTATGGTATCCAGACGGCCGCGGCGACTTCTGAGCTGGCTGCCGCACTGCTCACGCACCAGCCTCTGCCCGCCCATCTGCAAGCGCACGGCGTGGACGCCGAAGCCGTGCGTCCCGCGCGATTGCGCTGAACCCTCCCCTTGCCTGCGAGAGTCCACCATGACCACCATTGCCCGCTACCCCAGCCCCCTGCCCCTGCCGTTCTCCCGCGCCACCCAGGCCGGCGGCTTCCTGTTCCTGTCGGGCCAGATCCCGATGGACGCCAACGGCCAGGTCGTGCGCGGCGACATCGCCGCCCAGACCCATGCCGCCATCGAGCGCATCAAGGAAACGCTGGCCCTGGCGGGCGCCACCCTCAAGGACGTGGTGCGCGTGACGGTGTGGCTGTCGGACCTGGAACTCTTCGCGCAGTTCAACGACGCCTACCGCAGCCATTTCTCTTCCGACTTCCCCTCGCGTTCAACAGTCGAGGCCAAGCTGGCCATGGGCGTGGACGTGGAAATCGAGGTGCAGGCCTGGCTGGGCGCGGCGGCCGTGCACGGCGGCTACACGCCGGGCCCCGTGTCCGAAGCCTGAGCCCGCGCCGCGGGCCGGTCCCATTGCTAGCCACCTCCTGGCCCTGGCGCCAGGCGGTGCGGTCTTTTTCTTGCGCTCGCGGCAACGCCGGCGCCCCCATGTGCACATCCTTACGCGGAGCGGCAGCATGAAAATCTTTTCCGGGTCCCTGGCGACCGAGACGAATACCTTCTCTCCCATCCCGACCGGTCTGTCGGCCTATCGGGCGCGCGGCTACTACCCCGCGGGCCAGCATCCGGACCGCATGCAGATGTTTTCGGGGCCGCTGTGGGCCGCGCGCCAGCGCGCCCAGGGCAAGGACTGGACCCTGGTCGAAGGCCTGACCGCCGGCGCCACGCCGGCCGGCATCACCACCCGCCACGCCTACGAAACCCTGCGCGACGAACTGCTGGGCGATCTGAAGCGCGCCGGCCGCGTCGACATCGCCCTGTTCGGCCTGCACGGCGCCATGGTGGCCGACGGCTACGACGACTGCGAAGGCGACCTGCTGCGCCGCGCCCGCGAGATCGTGGGTCCCGACACCGTGATCGGCGCCGAACTGGACCCGCATTGCCACATGACGGCAGACATGGTGGAAAGCGCCGACTTCCTGGTCTGCTTCAAGGAATATCCGCACACCGACATCCTGGAGCGCGCCTACGACCTGGTGGACCTGTGCGTGGCGCGCGCCGAAGGCCGCATCAAACCCACGCGCGCCGTGTACGACTGCGAGATGATCTCCATCATGCACACCAGCCGCGAACCCATGCGCAGCTTCGTGGACCGCCTGCTCGCCATGGAAGGCAAGGAAGGCGTGCTGTCGGTATCCATCGCGCATGGCTTCCCGTGGGGCGACACGCCCGACATGGGTTCCAAGGTGCTGGTCTATACCGACGGCGACCAGGCCCAGGCCAACGCCCTGGCGCGCGCGCTGGGCGAAGAGATCATCGGTTTCCGCGAGCAGCTGGCGCCGCCCTACCCCGGCGCCGACGAAGCGCTGGACCAGGCCCTGGCGTTGAACGACTTTCCGGTGGTGCTGGCCGACTCCGCCGACAACGCGGGCGGCGGCGCGCCCAGCGACGCCACCTTCATCCTGGAACGCGTGCTGGCGCGCGGCATCACCGACGTCGCGACCGGCCCGTTCTGGGACCCGGTGGCCGTGCAGCTCTGTTTCGAGGCGGGCGAAGGCGCGCGCATCCAGCTGCGCATCGGCGGCAAGGTCGCGCCGGTGTCGGGCCAGCCGCTGGACCTGGATTGCGAAATCGTGGCGCTCAAGCGGGACGCCATCATGACCGGGTTGGCCGGCACGCCCGCGCTGCTGGGTGACGTGGCCATCGTGCGCAGCCAGGGCGTGACCGTCGCCCTGACCACCAACCGCACCCAGGCCATGGGCACCGACCTGTTCACGCAGTTCGGCGTGGACCTGCAGGCCATGAAGCTCATCATCGTGAAATCGTCGCAGCACTTCTACGCCTCGTATTCGCAGGTCGGCCGCCACGTCATCTACGTGGAAACGCCGGGCGCCATCACCACCGACTACAACGCGCTGCCTTACACCAAGCGCAAATTGCCGAAGTGGCCGTTCAAGGCCTGAGGCTCAACGATCGCCGCCCGAGCAGGGCATGGGAATAACGAAGGGGATAACAATGATCAGACGTTTCAGTTTGCTGGGCGCAGCCGCCCTGCTGGCCATGGGGGCCGCCACCGGCGCGCTGGCGCAGACCAAGACCCTGCGCCTGGTGCCGCACGCGGACCTCAAGACGCTGGACCCGCTGTTCAACACGGCCTACATCACGCGCAACCACGGCTACATGGTGTTCGACACCCTGTTCTCGCAGGACAGCAAGGGGCAGGTCAAGCCGCAGATGGTGGACAGCTGGACCGTGTCCGAAGACGGCAAGAGCTGGAGCTTCACCTTGCGCCCGGGCCTGAAGTTCAACGACGGCACGCCCGTCAAGGCCGAGGACTGCGTGGCGTCGATCCAGCGCTGGGCCAAGAAGGACACGCTGGGCCAGGCCATGATGGCCGCGGGCGCCGAACTCGCGGCGACCGGCGACAACAGCTTCACGCTGACGCTCAAGGAGCCTTTCGGCCTGGTGCTGGACGCCTTGTCCAAGCCTTCCGGCATGCCGCCCTTCATCATGCCCAAGCGCCTGGCCATGACGGACCCGAACACCCAGGTCACGGAAATGGTCGGTTCGGGCCCCTTCCTCTTCAAGCGCGATGAATGGGTGCCGGGCAACAAGGTCGTGTACGTGAAGAACCCGGCCTATGTGCCGCGCGCGGAGCCCGCC
Source organism: Achromobacter xylosoxidans (assembly GCF_014490035.1). NCBI lineage: Bacteria > Pseudomonadati > Pseudomonadota > Betaproteobacteria > Burkholderiales > Alcaligenaceae > Achromobacter > Achromobacter xylosoxidans. Next base: position 5,377,069 of record NZ_CP061008.1, read on the forward strand.
GACGGCCTGGCCGGCGGCAAGAACGTCAAGGTGGACCGCGTCGAGTGGGTCTACATCCCCGACGGCAACACGGCCACCGCCGCCCTGATGAACGGCGAGGTCGACATGATCGAACAGACCACACCCGACTTCCTGCCCGTCCTGGAAACCAACAAGGACATCACCCTGAACACGTCCGTCGCGACGCAGGGCATGGTCATCCTCAATTCGCTGCATCCGCCCTTCGACAACCAGCTTGCCCGCCAGGCGCTCTACCACCTGGTGAACCAGAAGGAAATGCTGTCGGCCATGGGCTACCCGGAGAAATACCGCGTCGACTATTGCCCCAGCCTCTTCGTCTGCGGCTCGCCGCTGGCCAGCGACGCGGGCGCGGCGCCCTACGCCAAGACCGATCCGGCGCGCGCCAAGCAACTGCTGCAGGAAGCCGGCTACAAGGGCGAGAAGGTGGTGGTGCTGTACCCCACGGACCACCTGAGCGCGCCCGCCGTCATGGTGCTGACGCAGAACATGAAGAAGGCCGGCATCAACGTCGACCTGCAATCCATGGACTGGGCTTCGCTGGCCGGCCGCCGCCTGAAGAAGGATCCGCCGGCGCAAGGCGGCTGGAACGTCTTCCTGACCTGGGGCGGCTATTACGACGCCAGCACGCCGGTGACCAACCCCTGGATGTCCGCCGCCTGCGGCAACAGCCTGCCGGGCTGGCCCTGCGACAAGGAGCTCGACGCGCTGCGCACCAGCTGGATCCGCGAAACGGACCCGGCCAAGCGCAAGGACATCGCCGCGCAGATGCAGGCGCGCGCCTACCAGAGCGTGCCCTATGTCATGTGGGGGGAATTCAAGCCCGTGTCCGCATTCCGCGGCCTGCAGCACACCGAGCTGCTGAAGACCGGCATCCCGGTGATGTGGAACATCGAAAAGCCGTAAGGCGGGCGCCGGGCGCCGCGTGCGCCCGGCCACAAGCCGGGGGAAAACCAGCGTGAAATACATACTGCGCCGCATCGCGGCCGTCATTCCTGTCATGGCCGTGGTCGCGGTCGTGGTGTTCCTGCTGATCCACTTGTCGCCGGGCGATCCCGCGGCCGTGATCGCGGGCGACAACGCCACCGCCGACGACGTGGAGAAGATCCGCCAGAACCTGGGCCTGGACAAACCGTTGCTGCAGCAGTTCGGCATCTGGGTCAGCCACATCGCCACCGGTGATCTGGGCACTTCGATGTCGACGCAGATGCCGGTCTCGCAGCTGATCGGCCAGCGCATGGGACCGACGCTGTCCATCGCCATCTTCACCATGCTGTTCGCGGTGATCGTGGCGATTCCGCTGGGCGTGCTGGCGGCCTGGCACGCCGGACGCTGGCTGGACCGGCTGGTCATGATAGGCGCGGTCTGCGCATTCTCGGTGCCGGTGTTCCTGATCGGCTACAGCCTGGTCTACGGCTTTTCGATCAAGCTGGGCTGGCTGCCGGTGCAGGGCTACAAGCCCCTGGCCGACGGCGTGGTGCCCTACCTGCGCCATCTGGTGCTGCCTTGCCTGTCGCTGGGCCTGGTCTACATGGCGCTGCTCACGCGCATGACGCGCGCCACCATGCTGGAGGCCCTGTCCGAGGACTACATCCGCACCGCCCGCGCCAAGGGCCTGGCGGCTGGCCCCATCGTCTGGCATGCGCTGAAGAACGCCGCCAATCCCATCGTCACCACCATCGGCGTGGGCGTGGCCCTGCTGATCGGCGGCGTGGTGGTCACGGAAACCGTATTCGCGATTCCCGGCCTGGGCCGCCTGACCATCGACGCCGTGCTGCGCCACGACTATCCCGTGATCCAGGGCGTGCTGCTGGTGGCCTCGGGCATCTATGTCCTGATCAACCTGCTGGTCGACCTGAGCTACCGGCTCTTCGATCCGCGCATCCGCTATTGAACCGGGGGCAACGCATGACTACCACTACCCTGTCCCTGCCCGCGCGGCGCCCGCGCCACCGCCGCGTGCTGCGCTCGCTGCGCCGCCATCCCATGCTGTACATAGGCGGCGCCATCCTGCTGGCGCTGGCCGCGATTGCGCTGGCCGCGCCCTGGCTGGCCACCGTCGACCCGCAGGACATCAATCCGCTGGCGCGCATGAAGCCGCCGTCATCGGAACACTTCTTCGGCACCGACGCGCTGGGCCGCGACGTCTATTCGCGCACTGTCTGGGGCGCCCGCGTCTCCCTGGTGGTCGGCATCGTGGTGGCGGTGGTCTCCACCGTGGCCGGCGTGGCGCTGGGCATGGCGGCGGGCTACTTCCGCCGCATCGACGCGTTCATCATGCGCATCATGGACGGGCTGATGGCCATCCCCGGCGTGCTGCTGGCCATCGCCTTGATGGCCACGCTGAAGGGCGGCCTGGGCACCGTGATCATCGCCATCGTCATTCCCGAGGTGCCGCGCGTGGTGCGGCTGGTGCGGGCGCTGGTGCTGACGATACGCGAGCAACCCTATATCGAGGCCGCCATTTCGTCCGGCACGCGCGTACCCGCGATCCTGCTGCGCCACATCCTGCCCAACCTGTTCGCCCCGCTGATGGTGCAGGCCACCTTCATCGCGGCATCCGCCATCCTGACCGAGGCCGTGCTGAGCTTCCTGGGCGTGGGCATACCGCCGCAGATCCCCAGCTGGGGCAACATCATGGCCGAAGGCCGCAACTTCGTCGCCGTGGCCTTCCACATCATCCTGTATCCGGGCCTGTTCCTGGGCGTGGCCGTCCTGGCCGTCAATCTGGTGGGTGACGGCCTGCGCGACATGCTCGATCCCCGTCTGGCCAAAAAGCTGTAGGAGCGCACATGCAAACCCAACCCGTCTTGCGCGTGCACGACCTCACCACCTGTTTCGACGGCGATGAAACCACCGTGCTTGCCGTGGACCGCCTGTCCTTCGACCTGATGCCCGGCGAAACGCTGGGACTGGTCGGCGAATCCGGCTGCGGCAAGAGCGTCACGTCCCTGTCCATCATGCGGCTGTTGCGCGCCCCCGGGCGCGTGGCCGGCGGCCGCATCGAGTTCGACGGCCAGGATCTGCTGGCGCTGTCTGAAAAGGCCATGCGCGCGATCCGCGGCAACCAGATCTCGATGATCTTCCAGGAACCCATGACCTCGCTGAACCCCGTGTTCACGGTGGGCCGCCAGATCAGCGAATCGCTGATGCTGCACCAGGGCCTGTCGCGGCGCGAGGCCATGGCGCAGGCCGAATCGCTGCTGGAGCTGGTGCAGATCTCCGACCCGGCGCGCCGCGTGCGCGAGTATCCCTACCAGCTGTCCGGCGGAATGCGTCAGCGCGCCATGATCGCCATGGCGCTGGCCTGCCAGCCTAAGGTCCTGATCGCCGACGAGCCCACCACCGCGCTGGACGTGACCATCCAGGCGCAGATCCTGCACCTGCTGCGGGAAATCCAGCAGCGGCTGGGCACCTCCATCGTGCTGATCACCCACGACCTGGGCGTGGTCGCGCAGATGTGCCAGCGCGTCATCGTGATGTACGCGGGACGCAAGGTCGAGGAAGGCAGCGTCGACGACATCCTGGACCGCGCCCAGCACCCCTACACCCAAGCGCTGATCCGCTCGCTGCCGGACTTCGCCGACGGCCAGGACCATACGGCGCGGTTGGCCGAATTGCCCGGCATCGTGCCGGTGATGACGCCCGAGTCGCGCGGCTGCGCCTTCGCGGCGCGCTGCCCGGAAGCGCAGCCGCGCTGTTCCGAGCAGGCGCCGCCCGCCGCCGATGCCGGCAGCCGCCACCGCGTCTGGTGCTGGGCCCGCGCGGCCGAACCCGCTCCCGCCGCCCTGACCGCCTGAGGCCCGCCATGAACCTGCACGACATCCCCCTTGCGAGCCCCGTGTCCGCGCCCGCCGCCGACGCCCCGCCCATGCTGGAAGTCATCGGCCTGAAGAAGCACTACCCCGTGGACAGCGGCAGCGGCGCCAAGGTGCTGCGCGCGGTCGACGGCGTTTCCCTGTCGGTGCCGCGCGGCCAGACGCTGAGCCTGGTGGGCGAATCCGGCTGCGGCAAATCCACCACTGGCAAATGCCTGATCCGCCTGACCGACCCCACCGAGGGCCGCATCCTGCTGGAAGGCCGCGACCTGGCCGCCATGAACAGCCGCGAACTGCGCGCCATGCGCCAGCGCATGCAATTCATCTTCCAGGATCCGTTTTCCTCGATGAACCCGCGCATGAGGGTGCGCGACATCATCGGCGAGCCGCTGCGCGCCTTCGGCCACAGCCGCGCCGCCATCCGCGAGCGCGTCGCGCAACTGCTGGCCCGCGTCAGCCTGCGTCCGGACGCCGCCGACCGCTACCCCCATGAGTTCTCCGGCGGCCAGCGCCAGCGCATCGTGATCGCGCGCGCGCTGGCGCTGGATCCGGGCCTGATCGTTTGCGATGAACCCGTATCGGCGCTGGACGTGTCGGTGCAGGCGCAGGTCATCAACCTGCTGATGGACCTGCAGCGCGACCTGGGACTGACCTACGTCTTCATTTCCCACGACCTGAGCGTGGTGCGCCACATCAGCCACCGCGTTGCCGTGATGTACCTGGGCAAGATCGTCGAGACCGGCACCCGCGAGGCCATCTTCGAACGCCCCGCCCATCCCTATACCCGCGCCCTGCTGGCCGCCGTGCCCTCGGCCCGCCAGGGCGAGCGCAAACCCGTGGAAGTGCTGAAGGGCGAAATACCCAGCCCGCTGTCGCCGCCCTCGGGCTGCGCCTTCCGCACCCGTTGTCCGATGGCGCAGCCGCGTTGCGCCGAGGAAGCGCCGCAGCCGCGCCAGATCGCCCCCGAACAGCAGGTCGCCTGCCACTTCGCCACCCCCGTTTAGCCGGAGATACGCATGTCCCAGACCGACGCCACCCCGTTCGATTACATCCTTGCCGGCGGCACCGTCATCGACGGCACCAACTCGCCCGGCCGGCTTGCCGACGTCGGCGTGCGCGGCGACCGGATCGCCGCCGTCGGCAACCTGAGCGCCAGCAGCGCCCGCCGGCGCATCGACGTGGCCGGCAAGGTGGTGTCGCCGGGTTTCATCGACTCGCACACGCACGACGACAACTACCTGCTCAAGCACCGCGACATGACGCCCAAGATCTCGCAGGGCGTCACCACCGTGGTCACCGGCAACTGCGGCATCAGCCTGGCGCCGCTGGCACATGCCAACCCGCCCGCGCCGCTGGACCTGCTGGACGAAGGCGGCTCGTTCCGCTTCGAGCGCTTCTCCGACTACCTGGAGGCCCTGCGCGCCGCGCCGCCCGCCGTCAACGCCGCCTGCATGGTGGGCCATTCCACCCTGCGCGCCGCCGTCATGCCCGACCTGAAGCGCGAAGCCACGGCCGGGGAGATCCAGGCCATGCAAGCGCTGGCCGACGACGCGCTGGCCAGCGGCGCCATCGGCATTTCCACCGGTGCCTTCTACCCGCCCGTCGCCCACGCCAGCACCGAGGAAATCATCGAGGTCTGCCGCCCGCTGGGCACGCATGGCGGCGTCTACGCCACCCACATGCGCGACGAGGGCGAACACATCGTGGCGGCGCTGGAAGAGACCTTCCGCATCGGCCGCGAGCTGGACGTGCCGGTGGTGATCTCGCACCACAAGGTCATGGGCAAGCCCAACTTCGGCCGCTCCAAGGAAACGCTGGCGCTGATCGAGGCCGCCATGGCAACCCAGGACGTGTCCCTGGACGCCTACCCCTACGTGGCCGGCTCCACCATGCTGAAGCAGGACCGCGTGCTGCTGGCGGGCCGCACGCTCATCACCTGGTGCAAGCCCTTTCCCGAACTGAGCGGGCGCGACCTGGAGGAAATCGCCGCCGAGCGCGGCAAGTCCAAGTACGACGTGGTGCCGGAGCTGCAGCCCGCGGGCGCCATCTACTTCATGATGGACGAGCCCGACGTGCAGCGCATCCTGGCGTTCGGCCCCACCATGATCGGCTCCGACGGCCTGCCGCACGACGAGCGTCCGCACCCGCGCCTGTGGGGCACCTTCCCGCGCGTGCTGGGCCATTACTCGCGCGACCTGGGCCTGTTCCCGCTGGAGACCGCGGTCTGGAAGATGACCGGCCTGACCGCCGCCAAGTTCGGCCTGGCCGAACGCGGCCAGGTGCAGCCCGGCTACTACGCCGACCTGGTGGTCTTCGATCCCGCCACCGTGGCCGACTCGGCCACCTTCGAGCGTCCCACCGAGCGCGCGGCGGGCATCCACTCGGTCTACGTCAACGGCGCGCCCGTCTGGGAAGGCCAGGCCTTTACCGGCCAGCACGCCGGCCGCGTCCTCAACCGGGCGGGAGCCTGATCCCGGCCAGCCCTTACAATCCGGCATACGCAGCGGGGCTTGCGGGCCCTGCCCCAATCACCCCTACCTGCCAGATCGCTACATGGCCCTACCCGGCACTACATCCCCGCCCGAGATCGTCGGCAAGGAAGAAATGGGCGCTCGCCTGCGGGCCGAGCGCAAGGCGCGCAAGATGACCCTGCAGGCGCTGTCCCGCGCCAGCGGCATCGCGGTCTCGACGCTGTCCAAGGCGGAGCTGGGGCAGATCGCCCTCAGCTACGAGAAGTTCGCCGCGCTGGCCGGCGCGCTCGGCATAGACATGACCCGCATGTTCATGCTGCCGGACGCCTCGCAGGCCGCCGTCGCCCCCACCTTCGTCAAGAACAAGCTCAGCGACGCCCGCGACTACGTCACCGAGAACTACCACTACCGCTTGCTGATGGGCGAATACCCCGGCAAGAAGATGACGCCCATGCTGGCGCTCATCGACTCGCGCAAGGTGGTCGAGTTCGAGGACTACATCCGCCACCCCGGCCAGGAATTCGCGGTGGTGCTGTCGGGCAAGGTCCGCATCCAGTTCGAAAACGGCGACAGCGTCGTGCTGGGCAAGCTGGAGACCGCCTACTTCGACAGCAGCATCGGCCACGTGTACCTGTCCATGAGCAAGAAGCCCGCCGAAGTGCTGGCGGTTTGCAGCGACGTGGGCGAGGTGCCGTCGCGGCTCAAGGCGCCTTGAGCCGCTGGCGCCCCCGGGGCATCGTCATCCGGCGGGTTCTCCGCGCGGACCTGGTCCGCGCCTGCCGGGCGGCCGCAAGCGCCGCTGGCATATGGCTGTCATACTCGCGGGCGATACTGGCGTTCGAATATCCGCCAGCCCCCGAATCCCGGGCGCGCGCCGGATATTCATATAAAAGGTAATTCGTTGGCCGCCACCCCCGGCCGCCTTACGATACCTGGCATCGACTGGGCCTGACGCCCGCAGGAATGCTCCACATGCAACGCTTGATATCCCCGATTCTTACCCGCCGCCCGGTGCTGCTGGCCGGTCCGCTCAGCGCGCGCCGCTACGACGCCGTGGTTTCCCTCAACGCCCACCGCGAAGCCCGCAGGCTGCGCGAATCCGCCCAGCGCATCCTGGCCGTTTCCGCCCGCTACATGCTGCCGGGCGCCTGAGCCCGTCCCCCAACGCCGCGGCCTGATCCTCTCCAGGCGCGCAGCGCCCTTCGCGTCCTGCATGCAGTTCCTCCAGCTGCCACCTGCGGTAGCATTGCCGATTCGGCCCGAGACCGGGCCAGGCAGAACAGGAGTCATGCATGCAGAAGGTGGTAATCGTCGGCGGCGGCCACGCGGCGGCGCAATTGTGCGCCAGCCTGATAGAAGGCGGCTTTCCCGGCAGCCTGACGCTGGTGTGCGAAGAGGCCTCGCTGCCCTACCATCGCCCGCCGCTCTCCAAGACCTACATCAAGGATCCGGAAGCTCCGATCCAGCTGCTGCGCCCCGAGGCGGTCTACGCCGACGCTGGCGTGCAGGTGCTGCTGGCCGATCCCGCGGTCGGCATAGACCGCGACGCGCGCGTGCTCACGCTGGCTTCGGGCAAGCAGCTGGACTATGACGCGCTGGTGCTGGCCACCGGCACGCGCGCGCGGCGCCTGCCGGACGTGCCCGAAGAACTGCAGAACCTGATCTACCTGCGCAACGCCGACGACGCCGCGCGCCTGCGCGCCGCGATCGCCGACGCGCCGTCGGTCACGGTCGTGGGCGGCGGCTTCATCGGCCTGGAAATCGCGGCCACCGCGGGCGCCCTGGGACGCCCGGTCACCGTCTTCGAGTCCGCGCCGCGCCTGCTGGCGCGCTCCGTGTCGCCCGAGGCCTCGGAACACGTCGCCCGCGTACTGCACGACTCCGGCGTCGACCTGCGCCTGTCCTCCGACCTGCAACACATCCGGACCGAGAACGGCCGCGTGCGCAGCGTAGTCGTCAACGAGGTGGAGCATCCGGTGGACCTGCTGGTCGCCGGCATCGGCGCCGTGCCCGAGATCACGCTGGCGCAGGCCGCCGGCCTGGACTGCCTGAACGGCATCGTGGTGGACGGGCTGATGCAGACTTCCGCGCCCGGCATCTACGCCATCGGCGACTGCACCTCGTTTCCGTATGCGCGCTGGGGCAAGACCCTGCGCCTGGAATCGGTGCAGAACGCCAACGACCAGGCCCGCACCCTGGCCGGCGTGCTGCTGGGCACGAAAACGCCGTATCACGCCCTGCCCTGGTTCTGGTCCGATCAGGGCGCCTTGCGCCTGCAGATCGCCGGCCTGGCGCCGCCGGACACCGAGCGCGTCCTGCGGCCCGGCGCCAAGCCCGGCAGCTTCTCGATCCTGCACTTTGCCGACGGCCATCTGGTCTGCGTCGAATCGATCAACGCCCCGATGGACCACCTGGCGGCGCGCAAGCTGCTGGAGCTGGGCCTGAACCCGCCCCGCGACGTGCTGGCCGACCCCGCCGTGCCGCTGAAAAGCCACTATTGAAGCGGATAGGGATGATATCCGCGCCGGCGCGCCTCAGATAAAGCCGGCGGCGCGGAACATGCGTTCGTAGATCTGGCGCAGGACCGCTTCCTTGCGCTTGTTGTAATCCATGACCTGCATCATGCCGTCCGCCGCCATACGCTTGGCCTGGGCATACAGATCGCGGTCGGCCGCGTGCTGGCGCAGCCAGTCGCGGAACATCCGGTGCCGGATATTCTCGGGACAATCGGGGCCGAATACATGCAGGTTCACGCGCGGCGCGGCCAGCTGCAAAAGACGGTGCTGATGCCAGGACGGCTCCCGTAAAACCAGCACGTAACCGGCGGCTTCCAGCGCGGGGACATAGGCGTCCTCCTGCACGGGGTCGACCACCGTCAGATCGATATCGATTACCGGCTTGGCCGGCAAGCCCGGAACCGCGGTCGACCCCATGTGCTCGACCGCCAGCGCGGCCGGCCCCAAAGCCTCGCGCACCTGCGTTTCAAGCTGGGCATAACGGGCCGGCCAATCGGGGTCATAAGGTACTACCGCGACCTGCTCCGGCGCAGGCTTGCCGCGAACCCAGGGATCCTCGTCCGGGTCCGAGTCGTAGTGCCGCATGATTTCTTCAGGCGTGGGCGTGCGCCGGTTCCCTGCCGGGGTCAATTGCCGAAAGCGCGGCGCAGGCGCTCCAGTTCGGCGATGTTCAGGCGCTTGGCTTCCGCTTCGGCGTAGTTCCGTTCCCCTGATTCATACGCGCCCTTGTAGATGCACTTGCCGCGGCTCGCGCACTCGCCGCCGGCGCGGGCAGTGGAGGAATACGACTTGGCTGCACCCTGCTCCGAAGTCTTGGGACCGCTGGAGGAGCAGCCGGCCATCAGCGCAGCCGCAAAAATCGCCACACCATAGCGGCTCAACGTTTGAATGGACATTTCCTGGCCCTACAGAAAAGCTGTAGCCGCTGTTATAGCAGGCTCTCGCAGCCCCGGCTCAACAGGCGATTGCTTCAAAACGTTGCCACGTAGCCAGCGATCCCGCGCTCCGGCGCCTAAACCATCAAATACTGCGTCAACTTCTCCAGCATGGCGTCGCAGGCTTGCAGCTGCGAAAGTTCGACGTACTCGTCGGCCTTGTGCGCCACCTCGATGCTGCCGGGTCCGCAGATCAGCACCGAGGTCTGCGCCCACAGCTGCTGGAACAGCCCGCCTTCGGTGCCGAAGGCAGCCTTGGTGAGCGGCGTGTCCGGCGGCAGCCACGAGGCCAGCAGCGCCACGGCCGCCGAGCCGTCCGCCGTGGCCAGGCCGGGATAGCTATTGACCACTTCGACCCGGGGCGGTTCGGCCTCGGGCCGGGCGCCCGCGGCGCGCATCTTCGTCCTGGTCAGCTCCAGCACCCGCTCCAGGATCTGGTTAGGGTCGTCCTGCGCGACGTTGCGGATCTCGAAATTGACTTCGCATTCCGCGGGCACGATGTTCAGCGCCGTGCCGCCCTTGATGGTGCCGGCATGCACCGTGGTATATGGCACGTCATAGCCGGCCTCGCGCGGTCCGTGTTCGGCCAGGTCGCGCTGCACGTCGCGCAGCGCGCCGATCAGATCGCTGGCCGTATGGATGGCGTTGACGAAATGCGGCGCCAGCCCGGAATGGCCCGCCTGGCCGCAGCACACGGCCCGGTAGGCCGCCTTGCCCTTGTTGCCGGTGCCGATCTTCATCAGCGTGGGCTCGCCCACCACGCACAGCAACGGTGCGGGCTCCATGTCTTGCAGCGCGCGCAGCAGGTGGCGCACGCCGACGCAGCCGATTTCTTCATCGAACGACAGCGCCAGATGCAGCGGGCGCGCCAGCGGCAGGCGAGCCGCGCGGATCATGGCCATCACGGCGCAGGCGACGAAGCCCTTCATGTCCGCGCTGCCCCGACCATAGATGCGACCATCGCGCTCGGTCGCCTGAAAGGGCGGCGTGGTCCAGGGCTGCCCCGTCACGGGCACCACATCGGTATGGCCCGAGAGCAGGATGCCGGGTACTTCCAAAGGGCCGACGGAAGCGAACAGATTGCTGCGCCTGGCGTCCTGCGGGTCCGCCGCCAGCGTGGATGCGATGCCCGCCTGCGCCAGCAATTCCCGCACCCGTTCTATGAGGTCGATATTGGGCGTCAGCGTGACGGATTCAAAGGCGAGCAGTTCGCGCAATAGGTCTGGACTGTTGTCCGGGGTCGGTGAGCTCATGGCATGGACCTGCAAAAGACGGACGGCGCGCGCGCCGTCCATTCACTTGTTTTCAGGAGGCACGTAGGGATCGAAGAAGCTGCCTTCGCTCATGCCCGGAATGTACTGGTCCGAAATGTAGGCGCGGCAGCGCTGCATGAACACTTCGGTCAGGCGCGACGGCTTCATCGGTTTGTAGGTGGTGAGCCCGAGCAGCATCGGCCGGTGTTCGCCCACCAGGCGCAGCCGCACCAGGCGCTTGCCGTCCAGGGCCTGGGTGGACTTCGGCCGCACGTTGAACAGGGCGTAGCCGATGCCGTTGGCCACCATGGACCGCACCACTTCCTCAGAGCGCGAGCGCGCCACGATGTTCGGCTCCAGGCCGAACTTCGCGAACAGGGACATGAAGTAGTCGCGGCTCAGGGGCAGGTCCAGCAACACCATGGGCAAGCGCGCCAGTTCTTCCAGCGTTACCGCGATCTGCTGCGACAGCGGATGCAGCTCGCTGACCACCACGTGCGGCGGCAGGCGCGCCAGCGCCTCGAACGATATCTCGTCGCCCAGCCTCAGGTCGTAGCTGAGCGCAACGTCGATCTCCAGCGTATGCAGCTTGTCGATCAGCAACTGCTGATCGCCTTCGACCATGTGCAGCTCGACCTTGTCGAATGCGCGCGAGAACCCGAAGATCACCTCGGGCGCGATCATGGCCGTGAGCGACTGGAAGCAGCCCACGCGCAAGGTGCCCTGGATGGTGTTGCTGGAAACGGATGCAATCTTGTAGAGGCGCGACGCGCGCTCGAGCAGATCTTCGCATTCGCTCATGACCTGCTGGCCTAGCACTGTCAGCGCCAGGCCCTTGGACGGATGCCGCACGAACAGCTGCACGTCCAATTCGGTTTCGACATGTGCGATGGCAGCCGAGATCGACGGCGCCGAAATGTGGATCTGGTTGGATGCCGCGGCGATACTGCCATGCTTGGCAGTGGCGACGAAGTACTCCATCTGGCGCAGCGAAATGCGATTGAGCATAGTCCGAAGTGAGAAAACTGGAGCAGGCTGGAAGGAGGCGGCGGTCCGCTGCGCAGGCCGCCGGCGCGGCCCGGCGCCAGCGTCAACCGCACCGTGCAAAAGTGTATCCACTATGCCCTGACAGCGGGGCATGGCGCTCCTCGGGTTTTCTCGCACTCGCCGCAAGCCGCAAGCGCTCACGGATTGCCTGGCACGCCAAAGCTCGGCGCGGCGCGCGGGTCCCTGGCGCGGGTGATGTAGGCCTCGATCTGCGGCTCGTAGACCTGCCAGGCCTCGTACAGCCGTTCGACGGGACCTTGCTCGACCCAGTCCATGCGCAAATCGACGATGGGCCAATCCAGGTCCGCCACCACCAGCAGCCCGGCCGAATGCACCGGCCCTTCTTCGCCGCCAGCCGCCTGGCCCGCCAGCATGGCCTGCATCAGGCGCTCGGCCAACGAACCCGAGGCCTGCTCGAACGCCGACAACATGGCCGCCGGCACTTCCAGCGACGCCAGCATATTGCCCGCGCATGCGGCATGCTCGCCTTGCGCGTCGGCCAGGCGACCCAGCGCGTTCGAGCCCGTGAATATGGCCGGCGCCTGGGTGGCATCGATGGCCATCAGCTGCCGGTAGCTGATGAAAGGACGTTCGGCCAGCGCCTGCAGCGCGCCTTCGGGCGTGCGGCCCTCGGCCATCGCGTCGAGGATGAGCGGCCCCAGGGCGGGGTCGGTGATGTTCTGGCTGACCGCCGCGCCTACGCCCGCACGCGCACGGATGCAGCGCGCCGCGACCGCGGGCGACGAGGACGAAACAGCCGCGCCGAATTGGCCGGTGGCCGGGCAGCGGGCAATGATGGAGAAAGTCATGAGCTGGGCCTCCTGCGGCGTCAATCCGGAATAACGGCAGTCGCGTCGATTTCCACCAGCCACTCGGGGCGCGCCAGCGCTGACACCACAATGCCGGTGGACACGGGGAACACGCCCTTGAGCCATTTTCCGACCACGCGGTAGACCGGCTCCCGATAACGCGGGTCGATGATGTAGATCGTGATCTTGCAAATATCCTGCAGCTCGCCGCCGGCCTCCTTGAGCAACATGTCGATGTTCTTCATCGCCTGTTCGGTCTGGCCCGCCGCATCGCCGATGCAGACGCTCTCCGAGGTGTCCAGATTCTGGCCAATCTGCCCGCGCAAGAAGACGGTGCTGCCGCGCGCGACGACGGCCTGGCACAGATCGTTATCGAGGTTCTGTTCAGGGTAGGTTGCCTTGGTATTGAAGGTGCGTATGCGCTTGTGCTTCATGGCTCGTATCTGCATTAGGGTTTATCCGGAGACCCCGCGCCCGCCTGGCTGGCGGCATCGCACAAGGCCGTGACCTGCCCGCTGATGGTCGGTCCAAGCGGGAACGCAGCCTATTTGTTTTTTCCGGCGTCCCGTCTCGGAAATCCTGACGCGGGCGGCGCCCGCCGCCATGCGCATGCGACCTGCCTCGGCGGCCTCGCGGGGCCATCAGGAAAATCGATCCATGCCAACGGAAAAGGCGACTTGGTGCCTCGGATGGCCTCTCGCATCATTGGTTTTCGCTGGCGTGGCCGGTGCGGCGGGCGGCGGCAACGCCCGGTCCCGGATCGACGGCCGACGTCACCAGATGCAATCCGCAGCAACCTCACCTTACAAGGGATCCGGATGAACACCGCCTCAACGCCGGCGCAAGCCGCCTATCCCCGATTCCGCTACGACGGCTCGGGCGACCTGGCCCGCATCGGGCTGATCTACATCGCTTCCAGCGTCGTGATGGAAGAAGAAATGTGGGCCATGTCCGCTCCAGGGGTTTCCACCCATACCGCGCGCATCAAGCTGCCCAAGGTCACGGTGCAAGGCATCGAAGAGATGATGAACGCGCCTGAACTCGAACAGGCCGCGCGCCTGGCCGGCGCCGCTCCCATCGACGTGCTGCTGTTCGGCGGCACCAGCGCCTCGTTCCTGCATGGCACCGCCTATGACCAGGCGCTGATCCAGAAGCTGCGGCAGTGGGTGCCGGGGCCGCAGATCACCACCGCCTCCACCGCGACGCTCGCGGCGCTGAAGAAGGTCAAGGCCGGCAAGGTTGCGCTGGCCACGCCCTATCTTCCAGAGATCCACGAGCGCGCCATCCGCTTCCTGCAGGAAAACGGCCACGAGGTCGTCAAGAGCGCCTGCCTCGGCATCTCTGACGATCACGCGCTGGCCGAGGTCTCGCTGGAAAAGGTCTACGACCACGTGCTCTCGGTCGATCACCCCGACGCGACGGCCATCTTCGTCTCGTGCACCAACTTCCGCACCGTCGGCGCCATCGAGGCGCTGGAACAGAAACTCGGCAAGCCGGTGATCTCGGCCATCCAGGCTTCGTTCTGGCATTGCCTGGATCTCACCGGCGCGGCGGGCGCCAAGCCCGGCTACGGCTCGCTGTTCAACGGCAACCTGAGCAAGGCCGCAGCAATGTAGACCATTCAACGAAGTGCATGACCAATAAATAAGCAAGGGGAAAATAATGCATCTACACCAAACCATCACGGCGCTGACGCTCGCAGGCGCCTCGCTGTTCGCTGTGACGCCCGCCCAAGCCGAGAAGCTGGTGCTGGGCAACGAAGGCAGTTATCCGCCCTTCAGCATGGTCGACCCGTCAGGCCGCCTGACCGGCTTTGAACCCGACCTGGCGCGCGAGATGTGCAAGCGGATGAAGGTCGATTGCGAGATCGTCGTCATGGACTTCAAGGCCCTGATCCCGGCGCTGCTGCAGAAGAAACTGGATGCCGTGGTCAGCCAGACCAAGCCGCTGCCGGAGCGCAAGGAAAAAGTGCTGTTCGGCCGACCGGTGCTGTTCAACCCGGACTCCTATGTGGTGCCCGAGGCCAAGAACTACACCTTCACGCCGGAGGGCCTGAAGGGCGTGCGCATCGGCCTGCAACGCGGCTCGGCCCAAGCCAAGTACGTGGGCGAGACATTCGGCAACGCGGTGCAGATCGTGTTCTACGACAACCCCGACCAGATCCGTCTCGACCTGGCCAACGGCCGGCTCGACATGAGCCTGGGTCCCAAGATCAGCTGGACCAATGAGTTCCTGTCCAAGCCCCAGGGCAAGGGCTGGAAGTTCGCTGGCGGCGATCTGTGGACTGGCGGCGGCGAAGCCGGATCGAGCTGGATCGCCCGCAAGGACGGCGGCGAACTGCTCAACCGCATGAACGTCACGCTGGACACCATCATCAAGGACTGCACCTTCACCAAGCTGCGCAAGCCGTACATGGAAGTGGAGCTGCTGCCCGAGGAAGCGGCCTGCCGCTAGCAGGATTCGCGCGCGCCGCCCGAGTCCCCGGCACGAGCTTGCCGGACCGGGCGGAACTCCACCCACGCTTGCCAGGAAGACCTCATGCCTTCGATGGGTTTCGTGCAGCAACTCGCGACCGGCGCAATGATGACGATCCAGGTCGCCGTCTGCGCCTACCTGCTGGCGCTCGCGATCGGGACGTTCTTCGCCCTGATCACGCTGCGGCCGACATGGCTGGCCAAGATCGTCTGGATTCCGTATGCCTCCATCTTCACGGGGGTGCCTTCGCTGCTGGTCGGCTTCCTGTTCTATTACGGCGGCTCGCAGATCGTCGCCAGCCTGCTAGCGCCGTTCGGCATCGACCAGCAGATCGAGGTAACGCCGTTCATGGCGGCGGTAGCGGCTCTGGGCATGGTGTATGGCGCCTATCTGGCCGACCTGATCCGCAGCGCGATCCAGAACGTTCCCCACGGCCAGTTCGAGGCCGCGCGGGTGCTGCTGGTGCCGCGCACCGCCATCTGGCTCAAGGTGATCCTGCCGCAGATGCTGCGGCTGGCCCTGCCCGGCATGACCAATATGTGGATCGTCGTGCTCAAGGACACCGCCCTCATCTCCCTGATCGGCCTGAAGGAAATCATGGCCTACGCCAAGCTTGCCTCGGGCGTGACCAAGGAGCCTTTCGTCTATTACATGCTTGCGGCCGGCTTCTTCCTGATGATGACCTGGCTCACCTACTACGTGGCGCGCCGTGTCGAAACATGGGCTGCGCGCGGCTTTCATCCCGTCGTGACCAAGGGAGCGTCGCATGCACTTTGACTTCCAGGTAGCCTGGGACAGCCTGCCCAAACTGCTGGCCGGCGCCGGCACCACCTTCGCCGTGCTGCTGCCGGTGCTGGTCATCGGCCTGCTGCTGGCGCTGCCGGTGGCGCTGGCAAGCTTCCGGCCCGGTGCCCGCGCGCTCTTCGCCAGCAGCTACATCGGCTTCTTCCGCGGCGTCCCCAGCCTGGTGCTGCTGTACCTGATCTACAGCGGACTGCCGCAGTTCTCCATCGTGCGCGACACCCCCTTGTGGAGCGTCTTCTCCAACGCCTATGTCTGCGCCTGGCTGGGCCTGGCGCTGACCCATTCCGGCTTCATGGCGGAGATCATCCGCGGCGGACTGGCGGCGATACCCCGGGGCACGATCGAAGCGGCGCAGACCCTGGGCCTGAAGCCTGCGCAGATCCTGTTCCGCCTGCGCCTGCCGCTGGTGGCGCGCTATGTGCTGCGCGCCTATCAGAATGAATTGCTGATCATGGTGAAAAGCACGGCAGCCGTCAGCGCCATCACGCTGGTCGACCTCACCGCGGCCGCCAACACCGTGTTCGACTACACCTATGACCCGTTCACGCCCCTGATCACGGCGGCGGCGATCTACTGGTGCATCACCAACTGCATACGACTTGGCTTCTCGATCGCGGACCGCAAGTTGAACCGCTATCTCGCCAGGGCTTGAACCGCCCGGCCGACCGAACTATCAGAGCGCGAACCATCATGACTGCCATCCTGTCCAGCATCACGCCGCCTGTCTCCGCCACCCTGTCCGAGTGCGCGCCCGCGGTCTCCATCTCGGGTTTGAACAAGTTCTACGGCGCCTTCCACGCCCTGCGGGATATCCACCTGGAGGTCTCCAACGGCGAGATCGTCATCCTCTGCGGTCCTTCCGGATCCGGCAAGTCGTCCCTCATCCGCTGCATCAATCATCTGGAACAGCATGACTCGGGCGACATCCGGGTCAATGGCGCCGAACTGACCCGGCGTCCCGAAGACGTGGAGAAAGTGCGGCGCCAGCTGGGCATGGTGTTCCAGAACTTCAACCTCTTTCCGCATATGACGGTGCTGGACAACTGCACCTTCGCGCTGAAGATCGCCTTGAAGGTTCCAGCCCGCGAGGCCGAACAGACGGCGCGCGAATACCTGGCCAAAGTCAATGTGATCGAGCAGGCCGACAAGTATCCGATCCAGCTTTCCGGTGGCCAGCAGCAACGCGTGGCCATTGCCCGCGCGCTCTGCCTGCGCCCGCGCATCATGCTCTTCGATGAGCCGACCTCGGCGCTCGATCCGGAATCGGTCGGCTCGGTGCTGCGCATCATGGAAAACCTGGCGCAGACCGGCATCACCATGATCTGCGTCACCCACGAAATCGGCTTCGCCCGCAGGGTGGCCGACCGCTGCGTCTTCATGGAGCGAGGCGAAATCATCGAGACCGCGCCCACTGAACAGTTTTTTGGGGCGCCCCGCAGCGAGCGCCTGAAGAATTTCCTCGAGCAGGTTCTGTAGTCAACCATATAGACAAGGGGTTGTCATGATCAAGAAACTCATAAGCGCCGGCATGCTTGCCGGCGCGGCTCTCTCCGCCACGGCGCAGGCGCAGGATGCGCTGGTGGTCAGCACCTGGGGCGGCAGCTTCCGCGATCTCATCGACGAGAACATCGGCCGCGAGTTCACGCGACAGACCGGCGTGCCGGTGAAGTACATCACGGGCGGCACCATAGACCGGCTGAACAAAGCCAAGCTCGCCACCAAGCCGGAAAGCGACATCACGTTCACCACGTCGCATATCGGCTGGCTCTATGTCAACGCCAACCTGTACGAAAAACTTGACCTGAGCAAGATCCCCAACTACTCGCACCTGGTCGACCGGGCCAAGATCAGCCCGTACCATATCGGCAGCTGGGCGTACGTGTACACCATCGGCTACCGCCCCGACCTGGTTCCCGCGGGCGTCACCTTCAACAGCTGGAACGATCTGTGGAGCCCGGCGCTGAAAGGCAAGCTGTCCGCGCCCGATTTCGACCCCAGCCACATCATCGACATTTCGGCCTTGCTGTCCGGCGGCGACGCCAGCACCTGGGAAAAGGGGCAGGAAAAACTCAAGGCCCTGAAACCCAATTTCAAGGCTTTCTACACCAACGACGCCAACAGCCAGCAACTGATCGCCGCCGGCGAAACGCCGGTGCAGGTCGTGCTATCCATGAACGCGTACTACATGATCGGCCAGGGCGTGCCCATCAAGGTGGCGATGCCCAAGGAAGGCGCGGTGCTGGGTGTCGATACCATGGCCATCATGAAAGGCAGCGCCAAGACCGACCTGGCCCACAAGTTCATGGACATCGCGCTGTCGCCTGAGGTGCAGGCCAAGATCGTGGCGGCCAAGAAAGCCAGCCCCGTCGTCGACAACGCCAAGGTCTCGCCTGAAGACGCTGCCCTTCCTGGCGTCTTCACGACCAAACAGCAGTGGGACACCCAGGCCATCGTCATCGACGACAAGCTGCGCGCGGAGAAAACGGCCGAGTGGCGCAAGTGGTTTACCGAGAACATCATGAACTGATAACGCAAGGCCGCGGCCCCATGGGGCCGCGGCGCCGCCACGTCCTCAACGTAAACCAAGGATGGGTTCACCATGGATGCGCGTTCCACCCTGAGGGGATGGCTGATATCCCCGGCAAGCTTCATCGCCCTGTGCATCTGCGTCGCCATGGCGGCCGTGCTGCAGTACAGCTTGCGCACCTTCATTCCGGGTTCGCTGGACGTCGGCGGCCTGACGCTGACTAACTTTTCGGGCATGGGCAAGCAGATCTACATCGATGCCTTCACCAACACCTTGCGCCTGAGCGTGGAGACCACGGTCTGTTCCCTGCTCGTGGCCTATCCGCTGGCGTATGCCCTGGTCCGGGTGCGCAACCGTGCCATCAAATCCTTCATCCTGATCGTGTCCATCACGCCGCTGTTCCTGGGCGAGATCGTGCGCACCTATTCCTGGATCATCGTGCTGGGCAGCACGGGCTTCATCAATTCGATGCTGCTCAAGATAGGCCTGATCGATACGCCGCTCACACTGATGTTCAGCCATCTGGGCGTGCTGGTGGCGCTGGTGCACGTCACCATCCCCGTCGTGGTGCTGATGCTGGCCACGGCCATCTCGCACATCGACCGCGACTACGAAAAGGCCGCGGAAAGCCTGGGCGCGGGGCCGGTACGCACCTTTCTCACGATCACCCTGCCGCTGTCCATGCCCGGCATCCTGGCCAGCATCACCACCTCGTTCGCCTGGACCTTCAGCGCCTTCGCCACGCCGCAGATGATAGGCGGGGGCCGCGTGCCGACGGTCTCGACGCTGGTCTACCAATTGGGATTCTCGTCGATGAACTTCCCCCTCGCCGCCAGCCTAAGCGTCATGGGCCTGGGCCTGACGGCGATCTCGCTGATGCTGCTCGGCCAGGTCACGCGCCGTCTCAAGGTCATCGGAGGACATTGACATGAGCATCCGCAAATCCCTGCCCTTGTGGCTGCGCATCGGCGCGCCGGTGCTGATCACGCTGATCCTCGCCTTCGTGCTGCTGCCGGTAGTCGTGGTGATGCTGGCCTCCTTCAACGACAAGGCCCTGCTCACTTTTCCGCCGCAGGCCTGGTCCTGGCGCTGGTTCGAGCGCGTCTTCACCTACGCCGATTTCCGCGATGGCTTTCGCGCCAGCATGGTGGTGACGCTCTGGTCCTCGCTGCTGGCGCTGGTCATCGGCACCGGCCTGGCGATCGCCGTCAAGCGCATGGCGTTTCCGGGCAAGAACATCCTGCAAGCCATCCTGCTCTCGCCGCTGGTGATTCCCCATTTCACGGTCGGGCTGGGCCTGCTGATCCTGGCGGCGCAGCTGAACGTGGACCGCGGCTACGGGATCGTGATTCTGTGCCACGTCATCCTGGTCCTGCCGTTCGTGCTGCGCAGCGTCTATGTCTCGATGGAGAACCTGGACGAACGCCTGGAGCAGAGCGCCGCCAGCCTGGGCGCCTCGCCCGTGCGGGTGCTGTTCACGATTACCGTGCCTCTGCTGGCGCCCGGGCTGTTCGGCGGCTGGCTGTTCGCGGCCATCATGTCATTCAGCGAATTCACCGCCTCGCTGTTCGTAACCACCCAGAGCACGCAGACCTTGCCAGTGACCATGTACAACTATGTGCGCGAGTTCGCCGACCCGACCCTGGCTGCGCTGTCGGTGGTGTACATCGTGGTGACGGCCGCGCTGTTGATCTTCGCCAACCGTTTCCTCGGGCTGAGCAGGATCCTCAATATCGAGGACAACCACTAGAGAATTCTGGGGTGGAATGTTGCTGATTGGTTTGGTGAGATCAGGTTCTTGAGCCGCTGGCGTCCGGACTGCGGGATTCCGATGCTCGCCCCGGTGGGGCTGCGCTTCGGATCCCTCCGCCCGGCCACCGGCTCACAATATCTACCCATGAACGGGGTCCAAAGCCGACGCATCAGGCTACTGTCAGCCGAGGTGGTCCGGAGCCATCCGAAGCGCAGCCCCATTGGGGCGAGCATCGGAATGGCGCAGGGCTGCCTCGGCGGCTAAAGAACGCTGACATCTGAGAGCTCGAAGCCCTGCCGCTTCGGTTTTGTGAGGCTGGGTTCTTGAGTCGCCGGCGTCCGGACTGCGGGATTCCGATGCTCGCCCCGGTGGGGCTGCGCTTCGGATCCCTCCGTCCGGCCACCGGCTCACAATATCTACCCATGAACGGGGTCCAAAACCAACGCATTAGGCGACTGTCAGCCGAGGTGGTCCGGAGCCATCCGAAGCGCAGCCCCATTGGGGCGAGCATCGGAATGGCGCAGGGCTGCCTCGGCGGCTAAAGAACCCTGACATCCGCAAGACCCAACGTCAATAGCCGCGCGCGGGATCTACGCGGTTGGCGGGCTCCAGGCCCTGGTTGACGCGCAGTATGTTGTCGGCGATCTGTCCGGCGGCCGATGCTGGAATGGCCACCGAAGCCAGGTGCGGCGTGATCAGCACGTTGTCCATCGCCCAGAGCGGGTCGCCAGTGAGCAGGGGCTCGCGCTCGAACACGTCCAGCGTCGCGCCGCCCAGATGGCCGCTGCGCAGCAGATCGGTCAGGGCGGCCTGGTCCACCAGCGCGCCCCGGGCCACATTGATCAGGGCTGCTCCGCGGGGCAGACGCTGCAAACGTTCGCGATCCAGCAGGCCGCGAGTCTGCGGCGTCAGCGGCAGCATCACCACCAGGATGTCCGCGCGCGACAGCACCGTGTCCAGCGACTCCATGCCGGCGTGGCACTCGACGCCTTCGATGCTGCGCGGGCTGCGCGACCAACCCAGCACCGTCAACCCCTGGCGGCGCAGCTCCTGCGCCGCGCAGGCGCCCAGCTCGCCCAGGCCCAGCACCGCCACACGCACGCCCTCGGGCGAACGCGGATGGCGGTAGGCCCACTCGCCGCGCCGCTGCGCCGCCTCGAAATACGGAATATCGCGCGCATAGCGCAGGGTGGCGAACAGCACGTAGCCCGCCATCATGCGCGCCATGTTCGGATCCGTGATACGCGTGATGGGTACGCCGGCCGGCAGGTCCTCGCGGCCCACCAGCGAATCCACTCCCGCGCCCAGGTTCACGATAAGGCGCAAGTTCTTCATGCGGTCGAAGAAGCCCTGCGGCGCCTTCCAGGCCAGTGCGTAATGGATGCTGGCCGGGTCGTGCGCCTCGCTGCCGTGCACCATGCGCAGGTCCGGCAGGCGCGCCCGCATGGCGTCGCGCCAGGCCGTGTAGTCGTCGAACTCGCTGTAGAAAACCATCGTGCCCGACACGGCCGGGCGGGAGGATGCATGCATGGCGGGGCGACCTCAGGCGCTGCGGTTGATCAGGCGGGACATGGCCTCGATGGCCAGCTCATAGCCGTCGCCGCCCAGGCCCGCGATGACACCGTCGGCGGCCTTGGAAATGTAGGAATGATGGCGGAAGGCCTCGCGCCGCCAGATGTTGCTCATGTGGACCTCGATGATCCTGCCGGGAAAGGCTAGCAAGGCATCGAGGATGGGCACCGACGAATAGGTCAGGCCGGCCGCATTGATGATGACGCCCTGCGCGCTGCCGCGCGCCTCTTGTATCCAGTCGACCAATTGGCCTTCGTGGTTGGACTGGACGAAATTCAGCCGGATGCCCAGCGAGGCGGCCTTGTTTTCGCAACGCTGCTGCAACACGGGAAAGCTGTCGGAACCATAGGTCTTGTTGGCATCCAGTCCGTAGAGATTGGCGTTCGGCCCGTTGAGAAACCAGACCGTGGAGGAGGTGGAAGGTGCGCTCGGCGTCGTCATGGCGGCGGTCTCAGGCTTCGTTGGGAAGGGTGGCCTGCATGGCAGGCAATTGATTGAACACGGCGAACCAGGCTGTGGCGCGCGGATGCGCGGCGCGCCAGTCCAGCTCGGGAAAGCGGAAATCCAGATAGCCCAGGGCGCAGCCTATGGTCAGGCTGCCGATGTCCGGATGCGCTTGCGGCAGCTCGTCTGCCTGCGCCTCGATTTCCGCGAGACAGGCCCGTACCTTGACCAGCTGCGCCTCGCGCCATTGCGGCCATTGGATTTCGGCCGGCCGGGCCGTGTGTTCGTAGCGCGCCAGCAGCGCGGCATCCAGCAGGCCGTCGCCCAGGGCCTGGCGCGTCAATGCCAGCCAGCGCGCCTCGCCCGCCGGAAACAGCTGCGCGTCGCCGGCGGCGCCGGCCAGGTATTCGCAGATCACGCGGCTGTCGTAAAGCGCCCTGCCGTCCGGTAGGATCAGGGTCGGCACCTTGGCCAGCGGATTATGGGCGGCGATGCGCGCATCGCGGTTGACCGGATGCGCCGCGCTGGGCAGCCATTCGATCCGTCCGGCCTGGCCGGTCAGGTGGGCGCAGATCATCACCTTGCGCACGAAAGGGGACGTCGGGGCGTAGAGGAGTTTCAATCCAATCTCCGATTGTCAGGATTTGAGGACCAGCTTGCCGAACACCTTGCCGCTTTCCAGCAACTGGTGCGCGCGCACGGCCTCGGCCAGCGGCAGGCTTTGCGCCATTCTGGGCCGGATGCGGCCGGCGGCCACCAAGGGCAGCACGTGGCGCCTGAGCGCGGCGGCCATGCGGGCCTTCTCGGCATCGGTCTGCGGCCGCATGGTCGAGGAATGCAGGCTCAGCTGCTTCTGCATCAGGGTCAGCAGCTCGACATTGACGGCCGATCCCTGCAGGAAGGAAAGACTCACGTGACGCCCGCCGAAGGCCAGCGCCTGCAGATTGCGGCGCACGTAATCGCCGCCGACGATGTCCAGCACCACGTCCACGCCGCGGCCCTCGGTATAGGTCTCGCAGGCCTGCACGAAATCCGTGTCATGAAAGCAGATCACCTCGGACGCGCCGAGTTCGCGCAAGGCAGCGCCGCGGTCGCGCTCGCCATCCGTCACGATGACCTTTGCCCCGGCCGCATGCGCCATCTGGATCGCCAGCGTGCCGATGCCTCCGCCGCCGCCGTGAATCAGCACGGTCTCGCCCATGCGCAGGCGGCCCAGCTCGAACAGGTTGTGCCAGACGGTGTACAGGCCTTCCGGCAGGGCGCTCGCCTCGGCGTCGCCCAGCCCCGGAGGCACGGACAGGGAATGATCCACGCGCGCCACGCACCACGGCGCATAGCCTCCGCCCGCCAGCAGGCTCATGAACCGCTGTCCGAGCAGGGACTCCGGCACGCCGGGGCCGCAGGCGGCCACCTCGCCGCAGGCCTCCAGCCCGAGCACGTCCGTCACGCCCGGCGCTGGCTTGCTCAGGCCCTGGCGCTGCATGATGTCGGGCCGGTTGATGCCGGCCGAAAGCACACGCAACAGCACTTCGCCGGGGCCTGGCGTGGGGACCGGGCGCTCGGCCAGCGCCAACACCGTGGCGTCGCCGGGCTCGCGGGCGATGATGGCTTGCATTTCAAGGGGGATCTGCTTCATGGAGTTTTGCCTCGCGAAAGAATGGAAGCCGGGCGGCTGCGCTGGCGCGGCCGCCGTGCAGGATGGAACAGCGCGGAACCCGTCTTTCAGGACGACGCGTTGAAGACGCTGACCCCGTGACCGGGCAGAGCAAGTCCCGCCACGGCGCCCACGGGCCATTCATGGATGCAGTTCAGGTCGGAGGTGCGCACCATCACGTGCTGGCGTCCCTCCACGGGAATGTGCACCTCCAGGTACAGATCCACGTGGTCGCCCTGGAATACGTGGTTGACGACCGTGCCGCTCAGCACCGACCCGCTATGCAGGGTTTCCAGCTTGATATGTTCGGGCCGCACATAAAGATCGAGCCGGTGCCCCTCGTGCGAGCCGCCCACCAGGCGGTGGCGGGGAATATGCGTCAGCCCCGCGCCCAGGCGCAGCTGAATGGTCTCCGCGCCGGAGCCGTGATAGTGCGCGGGCAGGATGTTGACGTCGCCCAGGAACGAGGCCACGAACGGGTCCTGCGGATTGCGGTACAGCTCGTCGGGAGCTGCAACCTGCCGGATCACGCCCTGGTTCATCACCGCAATGCGGTCCGACATGCTGAGGGCCTCGCCCTGGTCATGGGTGACAAAGATTGTCGTCACCCCGAGCTTGCGCTGGATATCCCGGATTTCCACCTGCATGGCGCCGCGCAGGCCCTTGTCCAAGGCGGAAAACGGCTCGTCGAGCAGCAGCACCTTGGGGCGGATCACCAGGGCCCGCGCCAGCGCCACCCGCTGCTGCTGGCCGCCGGACAACTCGCGCGGCTTGCGCTCGCCCAGTCCATCCAGCTTCACCAGGGCCATGGCTTCGCCCACCCTGCGCTCGATCTCGGCGGCCGGCACGCGCCGCATCCGCAGGCCATAAGCGATATTGCGCGCCACCGTCATGTGTGGGAACAGCGCGTAGTTCTGGAACACGATGCCGATCTGGCGCTGATATGGCGGCAAGGCCGTGACCGGGGTGTCATCGATGAAGATCTCGCCCTCGTCCGCGTCGGCGAAACCCGCGATCAGGTTCAGCAAGGTGGTCTTGCCGCAACCGGACGGGCCCAGCAGCGTCAGGAACTCTCCGCTCTCGATCTTCAGGGAGACCTTTTGGAGCACCGCATGATCGCGGTATTTCTTGATCACGCCCTCCAATCGGAGCGCGCTGGGAGTATCGGAGGCAAAGGGGCGATTCGGCATGGCTGCTGCACTCACAAAGTTCGACTTCCCGGCGTGTATGGCTCGGGAAAAGCAGGCGGTGGCCGCATGGCACGCAAGAGAGCGTCCTCAGCGTTCTGGTGCGTTCAAGAATACGGCAAGGCCCTTTTCCCAGTGCGTTGCCGATGCTGATGGGGGCCATCGGAAAAAAGAAATCGCGGCATCCCGGACGCCCCGAAGCCCCCCTTTCCGCGCAAACCTGCTCCTTTGCTTTTTCCTAAGTCAGCCGTCCGAAAAACGAAGTTATCAACTCGGGGCTTCAGGGTCACACTGCGTGCCTATCGTTCAGCGCGCCCTTTGATCAAGCGCGCGGTTCGCCGGTCTTCTGTTGCTTGATCTTCGTGTCAGCCTCGAGACGCACCAGGGTCTCGGTAATTTTTAGGATCTTCAAATGTCAATTGAAAAAACCAATACGCTGGTGATCGGCGCCGGTCAGGCCGGCATCGCAATGAGCGAACACCTCGGCGCCATGGGCATTCCGCATATCGTGCTCGAGCGCAAGCGGATCGCCGAACGCTGGCGCTCCGAACGCTGGGACTCGCTGGTCGCCAACGGCCCCGCCTGGCACGACCGCTTTCCCGGCCTGAAATTCGATGACGTCGGACCCGACGTCTTCCCGCCCAAGGAGCGCATGGCCCAGTACTTCGAGGACTACGCCAAGATGCTCAAGGCGCCGGTGCGCACTGGCGTCGAAGTCCTGCGCGTGCAGCGCAACGACAAGCGCCCGGGCTTCACCGTCACCACCTCCGCGGGCACCATCGAAGCCCAGCACGTGGTCGCCGCGACCGGCCCCTTCCAGATCCCCACCTACCCGAAGATCGTGCCGCAGGACGCCGGCATCCAGCAGCTTCACTCCTCGGCCTACAAGAATCCAGGCCAGCTGGCCGAGGGCGCCGTGCTCGTCGTCGGCGCAGGCGCCTCCGGCTCGCAGATCGCCGAAGAACTCCGCCAGGCCGGCCGCACCGTCTACCTGTCGGTGGGCGAACACTATCGCCCGCCCCGCTCCTACCGCCAGCGCGACTACTGCTGGTGGCTGGGCGCGCTGGGCATGTGGGATGAGGTCAAGAAAAAGCCCAAGCGCGAACACGTCGCCTTCGCCGTGAGCGGCTACGAAAACGGCAAGACCGTCGACTTCCGCCGCCTGGCGCGCGACGGCATCCAGCTGGTGGGCATCACCACCTCCTATGAGAACGGCGTGCTGCATTTCGCCGACAACCTCGGCCGCGACGTCGCCCAGGGCGACGCCGACTACTTCGAGGTCCTGCGCGAAGCCGACGCCTACATCGAGCAGAACGGCCTGGACCTGCCGCCCGAGCCCGATGCCTGGAAACTGCTGCCCGACCCGGAATGCCTTACCTACCCCATCCTCAGCCTGAACCTGGCCGAGGCCGGCATCAAGACCATCCTCTGGGCGACCGGCTTCAAGGTCGACTTCAGCTGGATCGACGTCGACACCTTCGACGAAAACGGCTACCCCATCCACAAGCGCGGCATTTCCGCCGAAAAAGGCATTTACTTCCTTGGCCTGCCCAACCTCACCAACCGTAGTTCCTCGTTCATCTGGGGGGTTTGGCACGACGCCCGCTATATCGCGGACCATATCGGCATCCATCTGGATTACCTGGCGTACGAGAAGGAATGAGGGAGGCGGCGCATGGCCGGCTGCCAGGTCAGCCAGAAAAAACCCGCACGCTCGTGGGAGCTGCGGGTTTTTTGCGGTCCTGGCTGGCCTACCCCATTCGGGCACTGTAGCTAGAGCTGGCTAGCGCTGGCATACCATTGCAGCAAGCGCTGCCGAAAGCGCTCGTCCAGTTTCCCGTATCGGGTCTGCGCATCGCCCGCCGCGTGCGGCGTGAGAATCACGTTGTGCATATTCCACAAAGGCGACGCCGGCGGCAGGGGTTCCACTTCGAAAACGTCCAGGTAAGCGCAGCGGACCTGCTCCCGTTGCAACGCCTCGATCAAGGCGTCCTCATCGGCCACCGGTCCCCGCGCAACGTTGATCAGTCCTGCCTCGGCCTTCATCTTGCCAAAGGCATCGGCATCCATGAGATGAAACGTCTCGGGCGTCAGCGGGCATGCAAGGAATACCCAGTCGGCGCGGGGCAATACCTCATCCTTCCTGTCCAGGGTGACGACACTGTCAAAATTCGGCAGGGGGCCGCAGGAAGTTCGCCTCACGCCTATGGTTTTCATGGACACGGCCTTGCATAGCCGGGCGATTTCAGCCCCGATACTGCCGACGCCCACGATCACGGCCGTATTGTTTTCAACTCCCCTCGGCTCCAACGGGCCAAAGCGCACCGGAAACCATTCATTTTCGTACTGCTTGCGGAAATGGACATGCATGTTCCGGGCAAGCATCAGCATGCCAGTGAATGCGCTCAGGGCAACCGTCGTCCCCGCGATCCCCCGCGCATCCCAGATTTGCACGCCACGGGCGCTCAATTCGTCGTAAAACGGCCGATCCAATCCGGCGGAGGGAACCTGCAGGAACCGCAACCCTCCGCATTTCCGCATCAGGTCGCAAAAATCCGACATCTTCCTTGTCAGCTCCGTTTTGGAGGACAGTTCCAGAATATCTGCTGACAGATACGCCCCTACGACCCGGGCCCTGTCCTCCTCCGCAACGCTGTGCGCGCCCTCGTAGAGCAGCCAGTCGAATACCTCGCCACAACGGGACCTGAGCAGGGCGTACCCGTCCACATCACGCCCATGCACCTCGCGGGACAAAACGATAAGCGGATTCATGCAATGCCCCGGGTCAATCTTTGTAGTCCGGACATTTCTTATCCAGGAGCCGCTTCAAGGCAGGCCATTCCAATATTCCGTACGGCTTTTGCTTGCCGGGGCTGTCTGCGCTGGGTTGCAGCTTCAATTGCTGTCCCGTGCGACGTATCACCTCGTCATTTGGAAGGTTGATCTCGGCGCCGGACGACATGACGCGCAGCTGCACGGCGCACGATCTTTCAAGCCTGTAGATATTGTTGAAGGCTTCGGGGATGGTCCGGCCAGTGGCCAGCAAGCCGTGATTCCGGAGAATCATCACGTCGGCCTCCCCCAGGTCGTTCACGAGGCTTTCCTGTTCCTCGGTATCGACCACGACGCCTTGATAGTCGTGGTACGCCACATTCACGAACCGCATCGACGTCTGCGTCAAAGGCAACAGCCCGCATTTCATTGCCGACACGGCCATGCCGTCCAACGTATGCGTATGGATGATGCATTCGACATCATGGCGAGCCTTGTGTATGGCGCTGTGGATGACGAACCCCGCTTTGTTCACACCATAGGTTTCATGGGGGTTGTAGAGAACATTGCCGTCAACGTCCACCTTTATCAGCGACGAGGCCGTAATCTCCGAATAATGATATCCAAACGGGTTGATGAGAAATGAATCCTCGCCCGGCACTCTGGCGGAAATGTGGTTGTAGATCATGTCCAGCATTCCGAACATGTCCACCAGGCGATAGCAGGCGGCCAGATCGACTCGCAGTGCCCACTCTTCATCAGAGAACGTATGCATTGTGCCTCTCCCTTTATCGAGCCACGTTCATCGTGGCCAACAACTTCTCGATGCGCACTTTCTCGCTGGCCTGCAGTGCCGCCATCTCCTGCGGAGTCGACCCGACCGGCTCGCTGCCCTGAGCGATCAGCCGCTCACTGACCTCCTTGTCCCGCAAGGCATCCTGGACCGCCCGGGACAGTACGGCCGTCCGTTCATCCGAGACATCGGCCCGCACCGCGATGCCGAACCACAGCGGCAACTGATAGCCCTTCAAAGATTCACTCATTGTGGGTACGTCCGGCAGCACGTCCGACCGGACATTGGTGGTCACGGCCAGTGGCCGGACATTGCCTTCCTTGACCTGGCCGACCACCTCATTGATGGGCGAAAAAACGAAGTCCAGCTGGCCGCCAAGAAGATCCGTCAGCGCCGCGGCGCCGCCTTTATAGGGAATGTGCGTCATCTCGACCGACGCCATATCGGCCAGCAGGCTCGCGGACATATGTTGAACGGTGCCGTTGCCGGCGGAGCCATAGTTCAGCTTTCCGGGATTCTTCCTGGCGAATGCGACGAGATCGTCGACCGACTTGAAATCCGATTTCGCATTCACGACCAGCACGATCGGAAGATTCGTCAGCTGCGATACGGGACGAAAATCGCGCTGCATATCGTAGTCCACGGATTTGTCCATGACTTTATTCACGATATGAGATGCCGACGTCACCAGCATGATATAGCCGTCGCTGGGCGCGCGCTTGACATACAGAGCCCCGATCCCGCCGCCGGCCCCTGGCTTATTCTCGACGATAACGGGCTGCCCGATCTTCTTGCTCATGCCTTCGGCAACGAGGCGCGCGGTGGCGTCCGTGCTGCCTCCCGCGGAATAAGGAACAACCAGCGTCAGCGGCTTTTCGGGGAAATTCTGAGCCTGGGCGCCGACGGAAACGCCAAGCATGGACACCATAAAAACAAGGGAAGAGAACGGCACTTCCATGGAGCTGTCTCCTATTTTCTATGTTCACTCGCAACGGAATCCGGTATTCCGGTAAGCGTGCGTCGACGTATCGGCTATTTCTTCCGACAGCTCTCCTTACGTCGAACCGCAGCCTGGTCAGTCCAGCTTCTCGAGTTCCGAGCTTTTTATGACCTCTGCCCAGTGGTCCTGCTGCGCCTTGATGTAGTTGCTGAAATCCTGGCCTGAACCCAGGAAGGGATACTGGCCGTGCCCCAGCAGGGTCTTCTGCGACTTTTCGGTTTTCAGGATTTCCTGGACGGCCGTCTCGATTTTCCCGGCAATCGCGGGATCCATGCCGGCCGGGCCCACGATGCCGTTCCATGGCCCGATGAGGAAATCAGCTTGGCCAGTGGCCTCGATGACCGTCGGGACCTCCGGCAGAAAAGACACGCGTTCCTTTGTGCCCACGCCGATGGCGCGCAGCTTGCCCACCTGCACCTGCGGCAGCGCCACGGCGCCGCTGATCAGGGCCATATCGATGCCTCCGCTCAGCATGCCATTCACCAGGGCGGCGTCTCCCCCGCTATATGGCACGTGCAACAAGGGCACCCCCATTCTCTTGGCGAACCACTCCCCGGCCAGATGATTGTCCGCCCCCATGCCGGCGGAACCGAACGTCAGCGGCTGTTTGGCCGCCTTTCCGGCCGCGACAAGATCGGGGATGGACTTGACGCTCGACTGGGCATTCACCGCCATCACATACGGATACTGCGCGACGGGAGCAATGATCGTGAAGTCCTTGAAGACGTTGTAATCGATCGATTTGCGGTACATGGGTTCGATAGCCAGGGACCCGCTGCTCGCCAACAGCAGGGTGTAGCCATCCGGTTTGGCCTTTTTCACATACTGCAGGGCGATCAGGCCATTCGCGCCCGGCCGGTTCTCCACGACCACGGCCTGCCCCAGCTTGTCGCCAAGCTGCTGCGCCACATACCGGCCAATCACGTCCGTGGGGCCACCGGCGCCAAACCCGATGACGAGCGAAACGGGACGAGCGGGATAGTCAGCGGCCATGGCCTGGCCGCCGCACATGGCCACCGACATCGAGGCCAGCAGCAAGAAGTTTTTGATCTTTTTCATTTGTCTTCCTCACCCTGGGAATCGCATCAGCGGATGATGCTTTCGAGGTAGTCCTCGCTCAGGCCCACGCTCTTGTAATGGGCGCGACATTTCTCAACACGATCGAATACGTCCGTGTAACCGGTCTGCTTGCCGTTCTCGTCCACGTATATCAAGGCGCCATTGACCAGAAACCACGTCAGCATCTCGCCTTCCTCTTCCGATACCAGCGTATGGGTCTCGCCAGGTGGCTCGAAGACATAGCTTCCTTCCTTAGCCGTCCAGTCATGCTCCAGATAGCGCCACGACCCCTTCAGCACATATCCATGCACCGTCGCGGGATGGCGATGACAGCTGACGACGCCCTTACGCCGCACTCGCAGGACGCTGGTCCAGTACCCGTGCGTGATGTTGAGCAACAGCGGCTTGAACCACACGTTGTCATGAATCGGAACCCACAACCGGTCATCGCCTTCCAGCACCGGCGTCACGATCTCCTGGCGTATGCCCTTGGGTTGAAGTTCTTTCGGGAATGGCAAAACTGAGTTCATGGTTTTTCCTTCGGTTTTCCGTTTGGATGAAATTTCAGGCGGTGCGACGCTCGAGTTCGAGCATCGCCTGCACGATGTCGTCTTGGAATATCTGCTGCGCTCCACCCGCCAGATAGGGCGCGGTCAATGTCTGCGCCGCCACCTCCGACAGCCGCTCCTTCGAGATGTCCGACACGCCGAAATCCCGCAGGCAGGAGGGCAAGCCGACTGCCTTGACCACTCCCAGCAGTTCGTCGAATTCGTCGCGCTGGCGCTGGCAGGCCAGCACCTGGACCAGGGAGCCATAGGCCACCAGTTCGCCGTGCAGGAAGCATTCGGTTTCCGGCATGCACGTGAGCCCACGAAGCAAGCCATGCGCCAGCGACAGGCCGCCTCCCTCGAATGCCAGTCCCGAGTACAGGACACAGGCCTCCACCAGTCGCTCGAAGTTCTCGCCCGGCCGTTGCGCCTCGCATTCGCCAATGGCGCTTATGGCGTGGATGCGGATCAGTTCATAGCATCTGTCGGCCAGCGTTCGCGAAAGCAGCAGGCTTTGCATGCCGAAGGTATTCGGGACGGAATTCGCCACCGAGCAATCCACTTCGAATTTCTTGGACAGGGCATCCCCGATACCAGCGACAAGCAGCCGCCTGGGCGCCTCGGCCAGGATCGACGTATCCACGAGCACCAAGTCCGGATTTCGCGCCAGCACCCTGGAATGCTTGAAGACATGTTCTTCGTAGATCGCAACCAGGCGGCTCGTCGGAGCATCGTTCGAAGCCGCCGACGGCATGATCACCATGGGCAGATTCAGGTTTGCCGCTACGGCCTTGGCGGTATCCAGCGTTTTCCCCCCGCCGAAACCGATCACGCAATCCACGGCGATATTCCGGGCAGCTGCGGTCAGGTCATCGATGGCAGCATCGGAACAGTTTCCCGGGAAGATGAAGGCATGGATCGCCACGCCGGACTGGTTGAAACGAGGCATGTATTGCTCAAGTGCCGCGTCGTAGATCAATAGCGCCGAGTCCGCGCCCAGGCAGTCCCGGAGTATGCCTTTCAGTTCGTGCAACGCGGCAGGCCCCTGCACATATCGCGCAGGAAAGCCCGTCCCATATAGATTTGAGTATGTATTGGCCATGAGTAACGGAAGCAATGGTGTTCCGGGGCGCCTGCGGCCCGGCATCCACTTGGCTCTAGGTTCGCGACGAAACGCGCCTAGCCGAGCCTGGGTTTGGGGCAGTCGTTGATTTCGGCCCAGAAGTCAGTCAGGCTGGACGTGTCCTGCCCTGCCTTGCCCGCCGCCAACGCCATTCTGAAGATGTTCCTGGTCGTGTCGCACACGGGCAGAGCCACCCGACTGCTGGCGCCCGCGTTGGAAGCCAAGGAGATGTCCTTGTATCCCAGCGCCAGATCGAAGCCCGGCGACAAATCTCCTTTCAGCACTTTGTTCGGCCATTTCTCTTTCAGTTGACCGTTGCTGGCAGTCGTGCTGGTGAGCACATTGAACGTATTGTTCAGATCCAGACCCAACGATTGCGCCAACACCAAGGCTTCGGAATTGATTTGGCAATAGCAAAGGACCATCATGTTGTTGATCAGCTTGGTACGCGTGCCGTGGCCCGCCGCACCGCAGTGATAAACGGTGGTCCCCATCTTGTACAGAACGGGCTCGACCTTTTCGAGATACCGCGCGTCGATGCCCAGCATGAACAGGGATTCTCCCTTGTCCGCATGTGCGGCCAGCCGACCCACGGGAGCATCGCCGAACACGATTCCCTTTGCCGTGAACGCCTGGAACAGCGCATCGACGGTATCGACATCGACAGTACTCATGTCGATGTAGATGGCTCCGGGGGCAAGGTTTTCGAGGATGCCGCCCGAGCCGAGCGCCACCTCCTTGACTTGCCTTGGGCCAGGCAGCATCGTGAAGACGATATCGGCATTTCTGCACAGATCGGCCACGTCCGCCGACATATGCGCACCTTCGGCCTGGAGTCTTTTCGCTACCTCTTCGTTCAGGTCGAAAACCCAAACCTGCTCGCCCTTGCCGACCAGCGAACGTGCCAGCGAAAGTCCCATCCTGCCCAAGCCAATAAAACCGATCCTCATAGCCCACTCCTTTAGACGGGCAAAGTATATCGACGATCAAAAATGCCAGAGGACGACATTTTTTCTGGCAGATAGTCGTTTTAGGCATACATCCGATCACGCTCCAGCCGCCTGAAAAACAGCCGCGTTGATAGTCGAAAAACGCATGTTTGCCAGAGAAAAAGTGGACGCTCCGCACAGTCGTTGGTTGATAGACTGCGACGAACTCCCGCCCCGCGTTCAACCAGCTGGCCTGCTCGCGCAGATTGCCGGTGCCGCGGCGGGCAATTCCAAAAACCATATCGAGACGCGGAGATTGAGACATGAAGTATTCGCAATACATAGACGGCGAGTTCCGCGCAGGCACCGGCCAGGCAGAGCTGGTCCTGGTGTCGCCTGCAACGGATGAGGAACTCGGACGCTACCGCGCCGCTTCGCCAGACGACGTCGAACGGGCGATCGGCGGCGCGCACCGCGCCTACGGCACGTGGCGCAGGACCAGCCCCACGCTCAGGTCTGAACTGCTGCGCAAAGTGGCGCAGGAAATGCGCGGAGACAGCGACAACTTGTCTCGCCAGATCACCCTCGAGCTTGGCAAACCCCTGTCCGAGGCGCGAAAGGAGGTCGACACCGCCGCGGAAATGTTCGAATGGGCCGCGGAGGAAGCGCGGCGCCTGTATGGCCGCCTGATTCCGGCCAGGACGCAAGGCGTGCAGCAGCTGGTCAAACTGGAGCCATATGGCGTGGTGGCAGGGTTTGCAGGATGGAACGCGCCTGCCATCACCCCCGCTCGCAAGATCAGCGGAGCCCTCGCCGCCGGCTGCACGATCGTGCTCAAGCCCTCCGAGGAAACAGCCGGCGTCGCCTTGTTGATTGCGCAGGCCTGCGAACGCGCGGGCCTGCCGCAAGGCGCCGTGAACATGGTGTTTGGCGACCCCGCGTCCATTGCTGATCAGCTGTGCACCTCGTCGCGGGTGTCCATGATCACTTTCACTGGCGGAACCGAGGTGGGCAAGCTGCTGGGCGCAAAGGCGGCCTTGCACATGAAGAAAGCAACGCTGG
Organism: Achromobacter xylosoxidans; assembly: GCF_014490035.1. Taxonomy (NCBI): domain Bacteria; kingdom Pseudomonadati; phylum Pseudomonadota; class Betaproteobacteria; order Burkholderiales; family Alcaligenaceae; genus Achromobacter; species Achromobacter xylosoxidans. The sequence goes on from NZ_CP061008.1 coordinate 5,411,638, forward strand.
AGCTGGGCGGCCACGCCCCCGTCGTGGTCTGGCACGATGCCGATATCGACGAGGTAGCCGCGGCAGGCGTCGCAGCCAAGTTCCGCAACGCTGGCCAGGTATGCACTTCGCCCACGCGCTTCCTTGTGCACAAGAACATCTTCGATGACTTCTGCGAAAGATTCGTCGCTCACACCCGCGCCTTGGCCGTAAAGGACCCTTTCGATCCCCAGTCGAGGATGGGGCCGCTGAAGAACAAGCGCCGCCTGGCCGCCATCGATGCCCTCGTGCGCAACGCGGTCGACTGCGGCGCCACGCTGATCGCCGGGGGCTGCGCAATCGAGGGGCGCGGCTATTTCTATCAACCCACCGTCCTGGCGCTGCGAGACAGGCGCGCGGAAGTCAGCCGCATGGAGCCTTTCGGTCCTGTGGCCCTGATGATGCCCGTGGAGGACGCCGACGAGGCCATTGCCGAGGCAAATGCGCTGCCCTTTGGGTTGGCCGCCTATGCGTTCACCAACGACATGAAACTGGCGCACCGGCTGGTCAACGAGATAGAGAGTGGCGTCGTCTGCATCAATGATCTGCAGGCCTCGCTGCCGGAAACGCCATTTGGCGGCTTCAAGGACAGTGGATTGGGATCTGAAGGCGGCGAGGAAGGACTGCGTGAATTCCTGCGCGTGAAGTGCGTGCGTCAAGGCGGGTTGGCCTGACGCCTGATATGTTTTTTTGGCATGTTTGTCGGCGCGATTGGAAAAACTGCGCGCACATGCCCCGACTTAAGATCCCCGCACTAAATAGAAACCATTGGGACCGTCATGAATTTCAACCTTTCGGAAGAGTACCAGGCGTTTGCAGATAGCGTCGCGCGATTCGCGCAGGACAAATTGGCTCCTGGAGCGCTGGAACGGGCCCACTCCAATCAGTACCCCTGGGAAACCGCGGCGCTGCTGGCGGAACAGGGTTTGCTGGGCATTGTTTTTCCCGAGGAGGACGGAGGCCAGGGCGGCACCTTGATGCACGCCGTGCTTGCGATCCAGCAAGTGGCGCTGGCGTGTCCGAAAAGCGCGGATATCGTGCAGGCGGGCAACTTCGGACCTATCCGCACCTTCGTCGAGTATGCCAACAAGGAACAGAAGGCCCGCTTTCTCCCTGACCTGCTGTCTGGGAAGAAACTGATTTCGCTAGGCATGACGGAGCCGGGCGCCGGCTCCGCGGTGACCGACTTGAAAACATCGGCGGTGCTCGACGGAGACCACTACGTCGTCAATGGCAGCAAGGTTTTCTCCACCCACAGTCCCGACGCGGAGCTCTTTCTTGTCTATGTGCGGTTCGGCCCTGGCGTGGAAGGCATCGGGTCCATCCTGATCGAACGAGGCGCGCCGGGTTTCGAGATAGGAAAGCCCTCAAGCTTCATGAACGGAGAGCAGTGGTCTCAGCTTTACTTCGAGCATTGCCGGGTGCCGAAGGAAAATCTGCTGTTGGGTCCGGGCGGCTTCAAGAAGCAGATTTCCGGATTCAACGTGGAACGGCTGGGCAATGCCTCGCGCGCGCTGGCCCTGGGAAGGTACGCCTTCAACATGGCCAGAGACCATGCCACATTGCGCAAGCAGTTCGGCCGCGAGCTGTGCGAGTTCCAGGGCTTGCAGTGGAAGTTTGCCGATATGTGGATGAAGCTCGAGCAAGCTCAGCTGCTGCTCTACAAGGCCGCTCTCGAAGGCGAGCAAGGGCTGCCCTCGGCGCAAAGCACCGCCATGGCGAAACTCGCCTGCAATATGGCAGGCTGGGACACATCCAATGATGCCATGCAGATCATGGGTGGAATGGGTTTCAGCCAGGAAGCATTGGTAGAGTATTGCGTTCGCCGGACCCGCGGCTGGATGATCGCGGGCGGGTCCATCGAAGTACTGAAGAACCGAATTGCCGAGGGTATTTTTGGCCGCTCGTTTTCCCAGCGCGCGCCCAGAGCCTCGCATCAATGAGAGTACGCATGTCCATCATCGAGCATTCCGAGCAGTTGATCAGCCAGGCACTTTTGCATCCGCGCAGCATCGCATTGGTGGGCGTATCGGATGATCCCGGCAAGACGGGCGGCCGCCCCCTGCAATTCCTGCGGCGCTCGCGGTTCGCAGGAAAGATCTACCCCATCAATCCGAATCGCGATCAGGTCCAGGGTGAACAGGCTTGGCCCAGTCTCAGTGCCTTGCCAGAGGTGCCGGAGCATGTCTTCATCCTGTCCTCCACCGATACGGTGCTTCCCGCCGTCAGGGAATGCGCGGAACTCGGCGTGAAGCAGGTGACCATCCTGGCGACGGGTTTCTCGGAATCCGGAGAAGAAGGCTGCCAGCGCGAACGGGAACTTCGCGACTTTGCGCAAGCCTCGGGCGTCAGGATCCTGGGGCCAAGCAGCCTGGGCGTCGTCAATCCCCACAACGGCCTGGTCCTGACCGCGAACGCCGCGTTCGCGGAACCTGACCTGCCCAAGGGAAACCTGTTCGTCGCCTCGCACAGCGGCAGCATGATCGGAGCCCTGGTTTCAAGAGGCAAGGCGCGCGGCGTGGGTTTCGCCGGCCTGGTGTCCGTCGGCAGCGAAGCGGATTTGTGCGTGGGAGAAATTTGCCAGGCGACACTCGACGATCCGACGATCGCGGGCTACGTGCTCTTTCTTGAAAGCCTGCGTCACGGAGACAAATTGAGAGCATTCGCCGCCGAGGCCGCCCGCCGGGGCAAACCCGTGATCGCCTATAAATTGGGCCGTTCGAACGCCGCGGCGGAAATGGCCGCCACGCACACTGGCGCCCTGGCGGGCGAGGACGACATTGCGGACGCGTTCCTGAAAGACCTGGGCGTGGTCCGCGTCGAGATGCTGGAAACCCTCTTCGAGGCTTTGCCGCTGGCAAAAAGAATGCCCGCGCCTGATTCCCGCGCCAAACGGGTGGGCGTGGTTGCCACGACGGGCGGCGGCGCCGCCATGGTCGTCGATCAACTGGGCATTCGGAACGTGACCGTGCAGCCGCTGTCCGAAGCCACGCAGCGCAAGTTGAAAGAGGCACAGATTCCCGGCTCCGCCGGCCGCGTGCTGGACCTGACCTTGGCAGGAACGAAGTACGAGGTCATGAAGAAGGCGCTGCAGATCATGCTGGAAGCGCCGGAATTCGACCTGGTGGTCGCGGTCGTGGGCTCATCCGCAAGGCTGCAGCCTGAACTGGCCGTCAAACCCATCCTGGAATTCACCGGCGCGGACAAGCCTCTAGCCGTGATGCTGGTACCCGACGCCCCCGAAGCTCTGGGCACGCTGACGCGTGCAGGCATCCCCTGCTTTCGCACGCCAGAGACGTGCGCTGACGCCATTTCCTCGGTGTTTGCCCGACGGAAACTCTCTACCGCCGCCGCGGCCGGATCGCCCCAATTGGCGCAAGCGCAGGCCCTGAGCGAGGCGCAAGCCTATGACGTGCTGGACCGCTTGCAGGTGCCTCATGCCGACTACGCAATCTTCCCATTGAACGGCCAGATCCCGACGCTGCCTTTCGAGTATCCAGTGGTGGCCAAGCTCTGTTCGGCGGAAATTCCCCACAAGACAGAAGTAGGCGGCGTCGTGCTCAACATTCAGGATCCCGCGCAGCTGTCCCGGGCCTTCGAAACGTTACGCACGAATCTGCGGCAGAAAGCGCCGCAGCTCGTGTGCGAGCACGTGCTGGTTCAACCTCAGTTGCAGGGAATGGCAGAGGTATTGATCGGCTACCGGGTCGACCCCGATGCAGGGCCCATCGTCATGTTGGCCGCCGGAGGCGTCTGGGCTGAGGTCCTGCGCGACAGGAGCATCCGCCTGGCGCCGGTATCGGTCGAAGGCGCACGGGAAATGATCGAAGAGATCCGAATCCTGAAAACCGTATCGGGTTTGCGCGGCAAACCAAAGGGTGACCTGGAGGCCCTGGCACACGCCATCTCCAAGCTGTCCATGCTCGCGCAACGACCCGAACTGAAGCTACGGGAGGCCGAAGTCAACCCGATGCTGGTGTTGGCCGAAGGACAAGGCGTCCTGGCCGTGGACGCCCTGGTCATGCAAAGCGCGTGACCTGCATGGATCGCTGTCAGCAATCCGGCAACAGGGGCCGGGTCGCTGCGGCTTCCGACAGAATCCAGTCCCGGAACAAAGTTATCTTCCGGGCTTCGCGACGGACCTTGGGTCGCAGCAGGTAGAAGGAAAGGCCTGTTCTTACCGGCTGCTTGAACGGATACAGCAGGCTCCCTTCTTCGATGTCCCCCATCAAGAGCGCCACCTGACCGATCGCCACGCCCAGGCCGTCCATGGCGGCCTGCCAGGTCAGCACCGAGCTGCTGAAATTCATCTGGTGGGTATCGGCAATATCAGCCAAGTGCCCGTGCGCCTTTGCCCACATCTTCCACTCCCCCTTGGGCCGATAGTGCGAAACCAGTAGCCGCGTGCGCAGGATGGCTTGGGGATACGCGGTTTCCGGAGCATGCTTTCTCAGAAACGCGCTGCTGCAAACCGGCTCGATGATGTCGTCGAACAATAGATCGGCTTCGGTGTCGGGGTTGCCGCCGCTACCCAACTGGATGCTGAAATCAATGCGGTCCCGCTCGAAATCAATGTCCTTGACCAGATTGATGATCAGGACTGAAAACTCTGGGTATTTCTTCTGGAAGCTTTCCAGTCGCGGGATCAGCCACTTCGCGGCAAACGTCGTATAGGTATGCACGCGTATCTTGTTGTCGTTGCCCTGCTCCATGATGCTATGGGTCGCATCCGCGATCTGGTCGAAGGCCGGAATGATCCGCTCTCCGAGCTCTTCCCCGATATCCGTCAGACTGATGCCCCGCTGTTCGCGCCGGAACAGCTTTACCCCCAGATACTTCTCCAGCACGTCCAGCTGCTTGCTGATCGCCGACTGGCCGACGTGAAGCTCCTTGGCGGCCTTGGTCAGACTCTTGGTGCGCGCGACGACATAGAACGCGCGCAGAGGATTCATGGGGGGAATTTTCTTTGACATGGAATGACTACTGACGATTCACATGGAATGGACGGCCCGCCCAGCTATCGTGAAAAGGTCAGAGACGCGCATGCGATCCGTACCGGCCATGGAGCGCGTTGCGCCCGGCACTTTGCGAGTGGTTCGCATTTTGTCTCCGTGAGTTTTGTTTTGCATGGCGAGCACGAATCATACACAGGGGCCCGGAGTCTTTCGTCGTCTCCCCTCTTGAGGTCCGCCCCATGACTTTCCGGCGCAGGTGCGCTGCCGCCAGCAAGCGTGCAAATGCAACATTCTTGGCTCGCTGCCTGTCCACGATCGGATGAAGCAAGCGACAAAAAGCCCGTAAGAAATGGATTCTTACGGGCTTTTTACTTTCCAGGCGTATGCCTGGAACAAATTCTTGGTGCGACGGCGAAACTCGAACCACATAGGTAAATTCTACCGGTTAGCGGCGAAACCCACTCAAAAACATACTCAAATTTCGCTGTCTGGCCGCTTCTTCGTTGCCAGAGCGACTCGCTACAGGGCCGACCTCTTCAAGACAACACCGCCCTCTAGTTGCCAACTGCCAAAGTTATTTTGTTGTTGATCCGACACGGCAGCCAGCCCTAAGCTGGTTTTAGCACGCCAGGGCTCAGCCCTCGGCGCGCCCCTCAACCAGCGCCGCAACGCTGCCAGAAAGACGACTGCCTCAACGGCAATCTGCACTTTCCGCCTCTCCCCATTCGTCCATTGAGTGCCCCTGATGTCCCTGGGCGGCTTCGTTGCGCGCACCTGAAACGAAGGATTGTGTCATGCCCAACATACCCAGCACCGTAACCTCGACCGCAGAGGGCTTCCAGCCCGCCTTCGCTCGCGTCGCGCAGAACGGCGACTTCGATTGTGCCTTCGCGTGCATTGCGAGCATCACAGGGAAGCCGCTTGCAGAGGTCCGCGAGCTCGCAGTGAACCGGTTTAAGCATCCCGCGCATGGTCCCTACTGGATCACCGAAGACCTGATTGCCGGACTTCTGGCGCACTACGGCTGGGTTGCCACGGTCTACAAAGAGGTAAGCAAGCTGGCGGATGTCCCGGATCTGGCCATCCTGATGGTGGACTACGACCCCGACAAGGAAATCGGCCGTCACCTGCTGTTCCACCGAGCGTCGGCGAGCCACTCGCCAAAGACCGTCATTGCCTACATGGTTGACCCTGCATACTGGATCGAGACGTCCGCGCATGTCCGAACCGACCTCAAGCCGCTTAGCGCGGCCTGGTACATCGGCGTGCATCCCATGGCCACGAAAAGCGCCGCCGGCAAGTAAAGCTAGGGGGTGACCAGCTCCGCCATCGTGACATCGAGTGCGGCGGCGATGCGTTCGATGTTGGCGATCGATAGATTGCGTTCGCCGCGTTCCACAGAAGACACGTAGTTCGGATGCAGGCCCGCCCTTTCAGCCACCTGCTCCTGAGTTAGCTGCTTCTCTTTGCGAATGCGGCGCATGTTCGCGGCAAACAACACCTGCGCATCACACTTTTGCATTGGGTTAGACATGCCGAAGTTTTTCTTATCCCTCCCCCTCACTCCACACACTTTGGGTTTGGTTTTGGTACATTTAGCTTCGCAACCAAACTCAAAGTGTTATTTTTCACTCTTAATCTCGATATGCAGACCAAACGACAAACTTTCAGCAGACACCGCGCACGCAATGCGGCCCTCACCCTCGCAGGAATATTTGCAGCCCTTCTCACGACAGGCTGCGGTGCGGCGGCACCAGGCAATGCGGAAGCCAAGAACTTCCTTGAAGGTCGATTCTCTGGCTGCCCTTTGTGGACCATTTCGAACGCCAGGAAGATCGACAGCGTCCAGCGGGGCGACAAGTACCAACTCGATTACGAAGCCACCCTGACGATCCGTGAAGACTTCGCCCGCAGTACTTACGCCAGCGTTCGCGGATTCGTTGACGACCCTCGCAACAAGCCTTGCATGGGTGAGATGGGCAATGTTGTCGCGGGCATGGCGGGCGCAGTGAACCCGCAAACGCGGCAAACCGTCCTGCGAGGCGCGGTGCTGCTGATCCAGTCCGAACAAGGCTGGCGGCTACTCGGACGTCCCCAAGAAGAATTCGTCATGCCGGGCCGTTAGCTGTCTGGCCAGCCCCGTACTCAATCCTAAGGAATTCGAAATGCACACCTACGCGTTGGCTCTACTTCTAGCACTATCTAGCCCGGCAGCACTTGCGGGCGCTACCGGCAAATACGTCAAGAAGGGTGGCGTACTCACGGTCAAAGAAACCACACAGGGCGTCGAGTTCGCCTTCAACACCAACGTCGGCACCCACGTTTGCAGCTTGGGAGAAGAGGAGCCGCTATTCGCCCGTCCGATTGACGGTTCACGGGCGGCGTGGTCTTCGGAAGATCCGGCCGATCAGTGTGTAGTGCTCTTGAACTTTTCCAATCGCGCCGTCCAAGTCACCACGAAGGGATGCGATAGCTACTGCGGCATGAACGCTGCCGGGTCCATGGCGGGCAAATACAGCCAGAAATAGCTGCTTCGAGCAGCTGCATTCACTGCAAGAGCCAAGGTTATGCACCTTGGCTCTTTTGCTTTCTCGGTGTCCAACATTCCTTGCCTATCAAAAGCGAAGACTCATGGAAAAACTTCAATGCTGCACTTCATCATCGACCACAGAACGCCGGGGCCTACGTATTCCGCTCGGCCAGGTCGTGGCAACCCCTGGCGCGTTGGGTCTATTGCAGCGCGCGAACCTGAATCCATTCCAGATGCTATTGCGCCACCGGTCTGGTGATTGGGGTGACGTGCATCCGGAGGATGCCTTAGCCAACGAGGCTGCGGCGATACATGGCCACCGCTTCATATCTACATATGAAGCAGCGGGGCGAGCGACTATGGATCATCACCGAAGCCGATCGGTCCTCCACGACGCTCCTGCTGCCAGGGGAGTACTGAATATGGAGTCGAACCCGAACGCCGGAGAGTCGGTCACGCGGAACGCCCCGTTGCGTGATCTTCTCGCGATGCTGCACCTGTTCCCTGCCGCTGCGGATGGCCATATCGACGTTGCAGCGGTAGACCCCCAACTGCTGCTGACGCTGGCCTCCCGTCTTGATCTCACGCTGGGCAGCTTGCTCCAAGGCATCGCGGGGATTGGCGCGTTACTCGCGAGTGTTCCGATGGAGGAAACAGGCGAGGCCGTCGAAATTAGGCGCACCATTCCAAGCGTCGGCGCGCTGCTCGCCGATCTTGGAGAAGTGCTCATCTACGCTTACGAACTTTCCCTTGCTTGTCAACCGAACTTGGCCGATTACGCGCCTTGATCAGCCGCTTCAACGTCCGGCTTCCCGCCGTCACTCACGCGCACAACCAGAGGGTTTCACTCCAATCATGAAAAAGCCCAATAGATGTGCCGGTAGCGCATCGAAACGCCCCATGTCTAAGTCCTCTCAAGACACTCCTGACTCTCCTGTCGCGTCAATGACGGCAGAGCATTACATTGATGCAGCCCGATCAGTCGCAACGAAGAAAGCATATACGGCTGATCTCGCTCACTTTTTGGCGAACGGTGGAAAGCTACCGGCGACGCCACAACAACTTTGCGCATACCTGGCCAAGCTCGCTGCAACTTTGGCCGTAGCGACCATAGAGCGAAGACTAATCGGCATCCATCGTGCCCATCAAGATCAAAACCTGACGTCACCCGCCGTCCATGTCAGCGTGCGACAGACCATGCAAGGTATTCGTAGAACCTTGGGTATCTCACAACGTCGTGTGCGGGCGATCGTTAAAGATGATTTATTGGAGATGCTTGCCCTAGTCGACCAGCAGAAGCCGATGAGAGCCGCACGCGACCGAGCACTTCTACTGATTGGGTTCGCGGGAGCGTTCCGACGTGCGGAACTTGTCGCCATTCAGTATGAAGACATCACGGTAATAGATGACGGCATCGAGATTTTGCTACGGCGTTCCAAAACAGACCAGGAAGGGGTAGGACGAACCGTCTTTATCCCTCGCGCCAAAGGGGCCAGATGCCCCGTCGCTGCCATAGATCAGTGGACCGCAGTGAGCGGCATAGACTCCGGATACGTATTCCGAAGGGTGACTCGCCACGACACCGTAGGAAGCCGTCCACTTACCAGTCAATCTGTCGCACTAATTCTCAAAGCGGCATACAGGCGTGGAGGTGGCAATGCAAGTCTTGTAGCCGGTCACAGCCTGCGAGCAGGGTACGTGACCGCAGCCGCGATGGCTGGCTTACAGCCTTTTCAGATTCAACAACAGACGGGCCATCGTTCAACGGCGACCTTGGCGCGATACATTCGGCCGGTGGAGCGGCGCAAGATACCGACTCTGCTGTAGGAGACGCCTTTTTACGATGGGTTCCTCGCGCGCTCGGAATCTGCATTGTCACCTGCATGTGCTTGCGCTCCACATTCACGACACCTCCCGTATCCGCTCCCCTAGCCGGCATTCACGACTGCTGTCGGCCATTAGCGGTAGCTCGGCTGTGCTTTACCATCCAGACTCAAACGCCGGTTTATCGTCCCAAAAAAGACGTTTCCAATGCTGGAAGCGCGCGCGAGGTCCGCTTTGGAACTCCCGCCCTGACGAAGCAGGCTCAGGTGCAAATCGTTGGCGGGTATATCACGTATAAATTTCGGTTAACCGATTCGCGTCATGAAGCTGAGTCTGATTGAGTGGCGGCGGGTGCAAGCGGACTGGGCGGCGATGGCAATAGCGTGGCCTCATATGCCGCGATCCAGGCGTCCAGCTCGGCCACGCATAGGCACTCATTGTTGCCGGCGTCCTGTTGAGCTCCTTGCTGAACAACGCCGCCGACGCGGAACAGTTCGTCGACGAACGGCCCACCCGAGTTGCCTTTTCGGATCAACTGGTTGATCTCGAACCGTTGAAGCCCAGTGCGCGGGAACCGTGCGGTCACAACGGCCTGTTCGATGTTGGCCCGGCGACCGTTGTTCCAGTTCGGGAAGCCGATTAGCTTTCCGGGGGCATGGCGGGTGATGGGTGCGTCCATGCCTGAGAAGTGCCGATGGGCGGGTGGCTCCTCGTCGAACTCCAAAATCGCGAGGTCACGATGCGCATCGCGATGTACGACGCGAACCGTCCATTCCTGTCCGGTCGCCGGGTCGGTGACGGAGACCATCGGCCCGTGGACCTCCGGCGCCGTCAAGTCGGTCGTGAAAGGAACCCGGGGAGCCTGGGGATCATCGCGTCGACGGTATTCACCCTCCGTTCGAAACACATGGTCGCAGGTGATGAGGCGATTGTGACGCTTGTACGCAAATGCGGTCCCTTGGCCACCGACCGCCTCCTGAATCCCCGGGGCGGGAGGATGGTAGTCCGCGAGCCACTGGACGACGAAGACGGCACGCTCGGCGTCCTCTGCGTTGCGGACGATGGCTTCGACCGGCAGGGTGGCGCCAACGAATGGCGTGTCCCCAGCGCTTTCACGCTCGACGAGACGGTTATATTTTTCGGCGAGTCGAGTGTAGATTGCATCGTCGGCGCCCCGGACCATCCGGAGAAACAATAGCTTTCCCCACAGCACGGTCTTCAACTCAGGCGGTTTGCGGAGCCGGGTCTGCCGTTTCCACGGGCGCTTCTCCTGGGCGAGTTGAGCGCCGTTGGCTACGCGGGCCTGCCAGTTTTCTTCGGCGGCCTCGTAGCCGTGTCGGTCCCAAGCGTGCAGAGCACCTCGGATCTTGTCGATGAAGACTCGTTTCACATTTGTGAACTGGTTGATCACGATCCCCGTGACCTCCATTCGACGCTGCCGGGTCGACATGCGAGTCTTCGCCGGGTTGATTCGGAAGTTGTGCTGGCCGATGATTCCCACCAGCTCCTGGCCGAGGGTTACCACACCGCTGTCGAACGTGCAGATGTTCGCCGGCAGTGCTGCCTTGTTCGGGGTCGAAAAGCTGAAAGTAATGTCGTCGGCGTAGCGGGTGTATGTGGCCTGGTGGCGTTTTGCCAAGGCCATGAGGTCCCGGTCGAGGGACCGGCAGACTTGATTCGACAAAAAGGGCGAGGTCGGAGCCCCCTGCGGCAGTTCGTTGTTCACGGTGCACATGTGCGCGAGCATCGTAGCAACTGGGTGCGCTAGGTTGAACGGCGCCTTTCTAAGAACTCCCCGGATCCGATAAAAGGAGATCGCCGGGAAGAAGCCTTCGAGATCGAGGTTCAGCACGAAGTGCGGTCGGCGCTCAAGGTGCTTCCGGGCATTCGTGACGATGCTGCGACCTGCGGTGAACGCGTGAGCGCACGGCTTGGGGGGGCCGGCGCGCTCCACTAGATACGGGAGCAATTTCACTTGCAGGTCCTTCAGGCGACGGCGTGGTTCGCGAATGACCCGTTGCCCACCGCTGCGTTTCCCCAACAGGTAGGCCTTGTACGGCGGCGTCGGGTAGATGATGTCCTGGATCTCCTCGTACGCGAGACCGAACACAACGCTGGCAAACTGGTGGACGTCGGTGCGCGCCAGTATTTCCGCCCAATTGGCGGCCTCAGCGGCGTCTTCTGTAGTAATGAGAGGCGTCGTCATAGGAGTAGGTACCGCCCCGAGTATCTTTCTCCTGTACCTGCTGCGCGCAATCCGTATAGCGGACAGGCTGAGCGTAGCGGGGTTCCAATGCTGCAACGTCCGCGTTAACGCAGACGAGATTAAGTCCTGCCCGGGGCGGCGGTCGATTGTAAGGTCTCAGGCACCCGCCACGCAATGGTCGCCATCAACCCCGCTGATTGCCTCTGCGACAGGAAGAACTCGTGGCACTGGTCGTCCTCCATGGGCCGTATCGCGCTTCATACTGGGGGGCCTCGCTCTGGCCATTCTGTAGACCTGGCTGGAGGTTTAGCGGGATTCGAAGCTGAAGTGCTGGATCAGGCGCTTATCGACTCCACAGGATATCCCCATGTACACCGGGCGGTCGACACCGATGAACACGTAGCAGCCAGCGCACCGATGACCAATTCACTCCGATTCTCGCCTTCGGCAATGCAGATCCTCGAACGGCTCCTGCGGGTCCGAAGCAGTCCGCTAAGAACAGCTGTCGAAGTTCATTGAAAGCCAAACCCTGATGCTAACCAAATCATAGACTTAGCAGGTTTTAGTTCATTCACTATGATGTTCCTGGTTCACTGAACTTAATTTTTTCCCAGAAAGTTCATTGAACTTAGGCGCCACGTTGTTCCGTTACATCAAAAGCACTTCCACATTACTGAGCTTTCGGACAGCGACAAGCCGGGCGATGGGCCTCCCCTGCTTTCGGTCAGGAGCGAATGGCAGCGCGCAGCGATCTCTCGGTGGAAGCAGTGAAGCTGACCGTGGGCACTTAGGGCCTTGGCTCTTCGTTATGGGCTGATCGTGTCGCGTCTGCCGCCCCAAGGAGAACGCCAAGTCTGAGGCAAGAATTCCCAAAACAAGAACAATTGACCCCCAGTGTATTTATCGATAAAATGTTCCCAAATAGAGAACACCGCATATGAAGCTAATTGGCCGGGACAAGCTGAAACATGGACCTCAAGACGTCGACCGCTGGCTCTGCGCCTGGTGCTCGGAAGTGGCCCATGCACACTGGCGGCGGCCAGAGGATGTTATCGAGCAGTTTCCGAACGTGCGAACGAGACTCGGCGGCGACTTCCTCTTCCCGATCGGAACCAGCGGGTACTGGCTGCTGCTCCAGGTCGCTTTCGCACAGGGCATAGCTTTGATCCTTGAAATGAACAATATTGACAATCACTATGGACGCTAAGGTCATCCGCACCGAAGAGCAGTATCTCGGCTACCTGCGGGAGGTTCAGGAACTTATGGCGCGCCAGCCCGCAGTGGGTTCCGCCGATAGCGACCGGCTTGAGCTTCTTACCGTCCTGATTGAGGCATACGAACACAGCAAATTCCCGATTGAGGCACCCGATCCCGTCGATGCCATCCTCTTCCGCATGCAGGAAAAAGGGCTTAAACAAGCCGATCTCGTCCCGTATTTTGGGACTCGCAGCCGTGTGTCCGAGGTACTGGGTCGAAAGCGCCCGCTTACCGTCCAGATGATCCGGGCGCTGTCTATCGGGCTCGGCATCTCGGCTGAGACGCTAGTTGGGCTATCCGTTCCGGAGGATCACGCCGCGTCGGGCAAAGCGGACGTGGATTGGTCGAAGTTTCCCTTCAAGGAAATGGCCCATCGTGGGTGGCTGTCGGAATTATCCGGGAAAGCAAAGACTGGTGTCGAGGAGATGGTGAAGGGGTTCATCGAGGACGCCGGGCTTCAGTTTGGAGCGGCTGCATTCCGCCGGAGCATAGTCGGAGAAGCCGCTTCTCCGACCACAAGATATGCGCTCTACGCCTGGCTAGCTCGCGTGATACAGCAGGCGCGCGCCAAGAAACCGAGACTGGGCCCCTTTGAGCCCGAAAAGCTGAATGCAGGCTTCCTGCGTGAGCTCGCCCAGCTGAGTTGGTCGGAGCGAGGCCCACTGTTGGCGGTCGAATTCTTGGAGCGGCACGGCATCGCCGTGGTGATCGAACCTCATCTCAAGGGGACTCAGCTGGACGGCGCTGCAGTGAGGGACGTCGACTCCACTCCCATCGTCGGGTTGACCTTGCGATATGACAGACTGGACAACTTCTGGTTCACGTTGGTCCATGAGGTTGCGCACGTCTGGAAACACATCAATAACGACGAGGCTTTCTTAGACGACTTGGATGCGTCGTCCGAAGATCGGCGAGAAGCGGAGGCGAACCGCTTAGCTCGCGAAGCATTCATTCCGAGGGTCAAGTGGCGACGCAGCGATGCGTATCTTTCCCCTAGTAGAGACACGATCGAGAAATTAGCTAGGGAGCTTCGGATACACCCGGCCATTGTCGCCGGTAGACTCCGAAAGGAGACAAGCAACTACACAGCGTTCTCTGATCTAGTCGCGCAGCAGCAAGTTAGTTCGTTCTTTCCGTCTTCGAATTAGGTGTGACATGACTCCGATTTATCTACCGATTCTCAAGTCTCTGACTAGCGAGTACGAAGCATCCAAGAACATGGACGAAGCGTACGCTGCGGTCATCCATCCGCTATTCGATGTTCCCGTCATTAGCGAGAACCGGCAGAAGGCGAAGAAGTACCAGAACAGTTCTACGCCAAAGTCGGACTATCTGGACGAAGTCGCTGAGAACATTGCCAAATCCTGGAAGGGTGATGTGGTGCTCACCGACGACTTCAACTGGGCGCCAGACACCACGGTTGAAACAGGCGAGCACGTCATGGCTCACCTCTATGCCGGCCTCAAGGCAAGGGGCGTTAAGGTGGCGCCGGTGGTGGGATACGACCGGTGGGACGATCCGCTTTACCAACTCGCGATGCGCGGCCTCGATCTGGCCGGCGCTCCCTACGTGTGTTTCCGGCTTGAAGCCAGTGCGGTGGAGGATGCGGCAGAACCGGATATCTTCCACGACCGCATGCAAGAGATGCTGGAGGATATGCAGCTGAGCCCAGCGGAGTGCGCTGTGCTGCTTGACCTTGGTGACTTGACGACTAAGCCGCTCATCGACATCACCAGCGATGCAACCCGCGTGCTGAAATTGCTCAGCGCTTATGGGTTTCGGTACATCGCCACTGCAGGATCGTCGATGCCCAAGTCTATTGACTTGGCAGTTAAAAAAAAGGACAGCACTGCGAAAGTAATCCGCAGGGAGATGCTGTTGTGGCAGGCGCTGCGCACAGAATTTGGTGGGATTCCGTTGGTGTTTGGTGATTACGGTGTGCGCGGCCCGGGCTCGAATGATGGTATTCGCAACCCTAACGCAAACGCGAAGATTCGGTACACCTGCGACAAAGCGTTCCTTGTCTCGCGTGGTCATTCGGTTGCGGGAGGTTGGGCATTGCAGATGCCGGCGGTCGCGGCTGAAATCGTCAGTTCGAAAGAATTTTTGCCGAGCTTCAGCTGGGGCGATCAGGTCATTGCCAACTGCAGCAACGGCCTACCCGTGAAGAACGGTCATGGAAAATGGATCGCGTACGACACCAGCCACCATCTGGCGTTTGTCGTTGAAGAGGTGCGAGAGTTTGAGCGCGTGCTGGCCCCTGCTCCTAGCGCCACGATGGCCTAATTCGGGTTTCGCTTATTCAGCGTCACAAGTCGCGAGAAGCTTTGCCTACCGGAAACGTCCCGAGAACGGGGCGTTTTCGATTTCGGTCCCAGCGACGCGGTGTTCGCGGATATCAAATCCAGCGGACTTCAGCCGCTTTATCTTAGGGGAAAAAGTGCGCGATGGGTCGGAAGCCGCCCATCTCCAGCGGCTGCTGGCGGCCATGAACTGTCGGCCAACGAATCGGTATGACCGCCATTCAGTCGGCGGGTCCACTCTGAAACCGGCCTGACAGCCTACGCGTATGACATTTGCAGTACTCTAGGTATTAGACCTCACGGACACGATACAGGTATGGTTTGAGATATGATTTTTGCGCTTATGAAGCTCAGTCCTCCGCTACTCGATCTTGCTTCAGATGCCGTCGCGGCCCCGGAGGGCGCGACAGTTCGTTGTGCTGCGGCCAACTTCCGCTGGGAACAGGCAGTCTCCGTTGACCGCACTGACGAATACAACGCCTATGCCGGCGATGTGGCCAACCACAAAGAGTGGCAGGGAGAGCACAAAGACTATCTCCGGTCCTTCGTCCAGGTTGCCAAGGACCACCCAAGGATTTCGGAATCCTTCATGGCCGTCAACAGCCTGGCGCACTTGAACGAAGAGTTGGACAATACCATTCTGCTGCGCTTGGAATCCTTGGATTCCCTGGTCAGCAACGCACTGCTCGGACCGGCTATTGGCGAAGCATTTTGGCTGCGCTTTTTCAATTCTCAAAAAGACCTGCGCAAGGACAAGTTGTCCAGTGCTGACGAGACGTTGCGTAGCGAGTTCGTGGATCAATGGAACGCGCGGCGTGTGCAAGCCCGCCCGATGTTCGCCACCTTTCTCAACGAATTCGGTGGAAACCTCACAGATTTCGTCAAGACCGATTGGCCGCACTTACTGCGTGACCGCCTGGGCTTGACCCATTGGCCGAGCACGCCGGGCAAACCGGTCCCAGTCGCCTTGATCTGCTACACGCTCGACGAGGTGCGTCAGGCACGGTTGACCGCCACAAAGAAAGGGGCGGTTGCCAGCTTTTCACGTCCTACCGTGCTGGACACGGAAATGTCCGCCGCGTTCATTCCAGCACCTTTGCTGGCTAAGGGTGAAAGCTACGGCTACACCATGGACTTGGGGCACACAGGGATTCCCACTGAATTCACCCCGGAGTTGCTGACTTTTCCCATCGAGTACCAGCCCAGGCACATCAAGGCCCTGGGGTTCATTTCCCGCGCGCATGCACTCCAAACAGACGGAGCCGTGCTCGATGCGCGCAACTGCCATGTGCGGGGGTTGCAAGGCCTTCCGGGTTGTAGCGGACACGGCGAGGTACTGCCATGAGCTGGCAACGTTGGGCCAACCAACTGCGCCAGGCCCCCGAACAGGCCGTGGCGGACTTGCTCCGGGGCGCGGCGGACGTCGCACCTTTCGAGCGACTGGAACCGTATGAATTTCTACTCGCCGTGTTGCCGCGGACTAGCCGACTCGCATCGCGCGCCCTGCACGGCGAGCCGGCCTCACCTCCGCCAGGATTTGACCAAAACGCTGATCTGCCGTCCCTAGTGGATGCCGGTTTGTCGGCTTGGCTGCTCGCCAAGCGCCAAGCCGCCCCACCGCCCGCGAGAAAGCTCGGCGCCTACACCGCACAGGTGTGCGAAGCCATGCAGTGGCCGTTGTACTTCACCTTGCCGCAAACCCGCGCCGCCTTGCGGGCCGAGCGCGCGCACTGGCTTCAATGGCTCGGCTCGCTCACCCTCTCGGCTTACCGCGATCCGGAGTACGACTACTGGCAGGTGCTGGCCGCGCACCAAAACGACGATGGATTGCAGTTCTTCTGGCAGACCTTCGTGCTGGAAGCGGGATGCCTGCGCTCGCGGCGCTTCCTCAACCTGGGCCTGCTCGCTCTGGCCCGCCTACCCCTGTTGGAGGAGGACGGGCTACGTAATCTGCGCCTGCAAGCGCAGTCCCTCATCAACCGCTACCAACGCCGCAAGGGCTTGGGCACGGCAGCCCTGGAAGAACTGGCGGACAGCTTGTCCGGCGTGATGGCGCGCAATCTCAGCATGGGTACCGACAACTACCGGGCCTTCCTCACCAATTTGCTTTCACCGCTGAGTGACGACAAGACCGCGTCTGTGCTGAGCTTGCTTGGGCTGGCCCAGGCGACGCGGCCGTATGGCGCTTCAACAGCACATTCTGTTCATAAGATCGAGCCGCCGGGGAAAACCGAAGAGACCGACGCCGCAGTTCAGGCCGTGCGCGGGTCAGGCAGCCTGGCGCAGGCCTGGCAGCCTATCCATCGCCTGCTGATTGCCCACGAGGAGTATTTGCGTAAGACCGGCGACGCCTACTACTTCGTGCGCAATCTGGACCGATGCGCCCGCGCGCTGTGCGAGAACTTCGCCCTCCGTGATCCGGAAATCCAGGGCCGCCTGTTCCAGTGGGTACACCTAGCCCTGCGTCTGGACGCGGAGGATCCTAGGCTGTGGATGTTGTGGGAATTGGCCTTACGCAAAGCCGGCCAGCCGCAGCGCGCCCAGTGGGTGCTGTGGGAGATGACCCGGCGTTTCCCTGATCACCTACCTTGCCGTGTGGAACTGGCGCGTCTGTTGGCTGAGTCCCAGGCCCCTGACGAGCAGCCCCTGGTCCAGCGTCTGCTGGGGCAAGTGTTATCGATAGACCCCAACCATCTACACGCCCATTCCACCCTGGCGCAATTGGCTATCCGCCGCGAAGACTGGGATCGGGCTATGAACCATGCCCGGCAGGGTTTACGGATTGATCCCAGCAATGAGCCTTGCGCCGTCCTGCTGGCCAAAGCCTATTCCCGGCGCAACGGGCCGAGCGACTTGCAGACGGCCATCGAGGATTTGCAGCGCTTCGTGACCCACTATCCCGGAAACACAAAGGCCGAAAATAACTTGCGTTTGTTGCGGCGGCAGCACGTGCAGGGGCAACCGCTCGGCCATCAGGACGACGACCAAATGGCAAACGTTGTCACCGTCGCTGAGCCCGAAACCGATCCCGCCTGGCGCGCTTTTGCCGACTCGGTGCATTCCTGGACGGCGTCCCCCAACGCGGCTTATTCGGCCGCCGCTTCCGCCGATGCGGATCGGGTGTTGCCACTGCCGCGGGCCCTCCGGCAAGCAGTGACCCTGTCCCAGTGGGATGCCGACGTGCTCGACCGTTACGACGCTGCTACCCAGCAGGAATTTCCGCTGGAGACCCGGCTGTGGCGTTATTTGCAGGCCTTGCAGTCTGGCTCGTCAGGCGAGGCCGAGCACGCCAGGCAGGCCGTGAAGACTTGGCTGGAGGGCGAAAAACGCGACCCAAACCGACACAACCCGTCGTGGGTGCCATATTTGGAGAAGCAATGGGAGGCTATGAATGCGTCTACGTCGGCTGGGGTGACTGACGGCGCAGAATGGCTCAAAGACTTGCTGGATCGCTATCAGCCCCTGCCCGCACCTTTGTTCTCGTAAAGTGTTTGGATTCAGGGTGCACATAGGTTCAGGGTGCACATAGGTTATGCGGCCTCTTTCGGCAATGGACGCAATGAGGTGGCTACCGTCCTTGGCGCCCAAGGAGGCTGCAATTCAGGGATCTCCGGTTTAGGGCGGATTCTACGGCCGTTAGTCCGAGCCGCCGCCGGTGAGCCGCCAACTTGGAGGACGGGTTCGCTCTGTTACCTGGCGTTGAAGCCCTGACGGCCTGAAGGGCAGCAACGGGTCGAAAGCGGAGATAGTGAACACAGGTTGTGTCCCGCCCCAAAAAAACCCACCGGCGCGATTTGGTATCAAGTAGTGAAAACACACCATTATCGCTAGTCAGCCGTGAACGCCAATCGACTGCTTTTCGGCCAGAAGCAGTCGTTGAAAGCCTTCGCTCAGGCTACGGCAACACTCAATGAGTGCATTACGCCTCGCCGAGTGCCCGCATTGCAATGAGATCGTGGGCGGCTTGCTTTCAGCACACTTCCGACCGGTGCTCTACTTGATCTCGTTGGCGATTGAATCAATCAGCGCCAACGCCTGTGCCATGTCATCGTCACTGAGAGGATTCAATGGCTGCACCCCAAGCTTGGAAAGGGCAGCGCCTATGTGGGAGTCCACATCCTTACGATAAGCCAAGTCTGGGTCCCGATCCGGACCAAGCGGTATGCTCTCATTGAGGACTGTCTTGAACAGCAGATCGTATCGGGGGGCGTGAAGCTTGGCCAAGGCATACAGATAGTCCCGATCCTCCGGAGGAACGTTCCGACCTGTCACTGCAAGGGCCGCTTCAAGATAGCCGATGGCGTCGGAGACCGGACGATCGACGATCACCAGATCAGCAGATAGACCCTCATATTGTTCCTCACGGATCACAGTAGACATAATCCACAGAGTGCTACTGAAGGTGTGATCCCTGAGAATGGGAAAGCCAGCCTCAGCGCATTCGGAGGCATTGTCCTTTACCTTACCAACGCGAAGTCCTCGCTTTTCTGCAATGTCGGTAAGGTTGTCGACAAAGGTCGACTTTCCTGTCGAGTGTGTACCGGTAAACGCGATGAACTTCGGCATCAGAACAGGCTTCCTTGTTGGGATTTGAGATAGGTGTCTTCGCTAGCCCGTGCAATCTTCGCGAGCGTCAGGAAGGTGAGGTCGACTTTTTCCTCAAGCATCGAGGCAAGCCGAATGAACAGATGGGCTGTAACTAATGCATCGCCAGCAGCCCTATGCTGGGTCCAGTTTGCGTTGTCCGGGAGCAGATCAGCTACCAGTGTCCGTAGTGAATACTCATTCCTGCCTGGAAGGACATGCTTGGCCAGTGTCCTGGTGTCGATGAGCGCCAATGGCTGCCAGTCCGGCTCAGTATGGACAATGACGCGGGCATCCACACCCACGTTATGACCAACAACGACGCGGCCTTCCATTTCCGCCAGGATCTCGCCCGCGTTTGCACTCCAGGGCTGGAAGGCAGCAGCCATCTCGTTGGTGATACCGTGGATATCGATGACTCGATCAGTAATCGGCCGTGGAGGACGAACGCCCCAAGACTTGACTGGTTGCACCTGCTGATCAATGATTTGAATTGTCGCAATTTCGATCAGATCATGCGGCTCTTGCCCGTTGCCCTCAACGTCGATCACTACGTAAGGGCATTGGCTCCAGTTTAGATTATTCATGTGGTCTGCACGATAATAGGAATAGGGCGTCGCTTCCCGGGCGCGGGTGGGGAGTACTGGTCGCGCTCAGCGCGACGGATCAAGCTCAGAAGCTCGTCTCGCCGAGTTTGAGCCAGACTTTCCATCAACGGGCGCATCATGTCAGCCTTCAGCTCTGCCGCAAGGTCTGTCAGGCGTTCCACCCGAGATGCCATCACGGCAGCGTTCACTTGATGCTCCATAGAGTAGGCAGGTGTCCCGGGTCTTGCGGAGAATGGGATGGCGACGTTGATATGGAAATCCAGTCTGCGAGCCAGCTCAACGGTTTGCCGAAAGTCGTCCTCGGATTCGTCGGGGAACCCTACAAGCCAGTTCCCATAGAGCACAGAGGGGGTGCTATTACGGAACTGCCACAGTGCCTGAGCAACCTTTTGGATGTCGTAGCCCCGGTGCATTGCCTTGAGGACGCGCGAGGATCCGCTCTGTAGGGAGATGTACAGTAGTTGTAAGCGACCAGCTTGGCCCCAGGCTAGGATGTCCTCAAAGTTTTTGAGAAAGGGCTTTGGTTCGATGTACCGAATCGAAAGCTTCACCGCCGGTGAGATGTCCAGTATGGACTTCACCATGTCCGCAAAGCGCGGGCCGTTTGACCCAACACCGTAGTTTCCAACTTCATCCCCGATCAGGACCAAGTGGGTGATTCCCCGGCTCACCGCAGCCTTGGCTTTGGCCAGCACGTCGATGAGCGGCACTGACGTGTACTCACCACGTCCCTGGGGAATATTGCAGAAGCTGCATTGATAAAGGCAACTACGAGTGACAGTAATCATCTCGCATGGGTCGTACTCATCGTAGAACACGAATCCTTTGGTGGTCTGTTGGTAAGCCCGAACCAGCTTGGTGCCGTGCCGCCTATCTTCTTCTTCCAGCTCGGCCACCACCATTGACTTAGCCGGTCCAACCCGGTTGCGCAGATTATGAAGACCTTCGGATGAGGTCGACTCGAAGTTATAGCCCGCACCCTGTGAGTTGCGTCGGTCAACCTCTGAGAAGGGCAGACTGGTGCTTTCCTTCAGAACATCAGATATAGGCAGGATTGCAAGCCGGTCATCGCCCAAGCTATTGCGCACCTTCTCCGAACTGGTATTCGCAATACAGCCTGTTACGACGACCCGCGCGTTAGGCGCCCGGGATATGGCCTCGCCAACCTGACCGATGGCGTCATCGACCCAATGTTCGCGTACGGAACATCCTGAGAATACAATTTCATCGGCATCCTCGGGGCGGTCCACGATCGTTCCGCCGGCAATTTGGATACCTGCACGGAGCACATTCAGGTCGTAGCCTGCATTCAGGCAGGCGTTGTGTGCGAGAAACACCTTCTTGGTCATGTGGCAATAGTCCATTACCTGATGGATTGGGCATATAAGTGCCCACGTGGCTCTAAAATCGTCAAAGGATGCAAAAAAACTACATCGATGACTCAATATCCGATTAGAGCATTCAATGCGAACTTGCGTGTCGAGATTATTTGTCTCGGCGGCGTGACTTTACCCGAAGTATTTTACCGCTGTGCAACCTCTTTGGCCTTGATGGCCGAGGCGACCCAACTGAGTTGGTCCTCCGCCGCACGGCTGTCCCCGCCCAGTTCGCCATAGCAAGTTGTCGCTAATGTCGAAGGGTCGACTTCAGATTGGTCTCATACTGGTTTTGCTACGTACCTGACCTGCTCCCCGTGGTCAGTACGAAATCGATGTAGAGTCCGTTCACAAATGACCCTAACCCCGAATTAGTCCGGATCAGAAGTAGAGATTTCCGGCTCATTGAGGTTGGTACTTTGGCCGCTGGCCAAGTGCTGGCGCGCGTATTCAGCAGGTGCCTGCCACTTCAGCGCGGAGTGGGGGCGAACCTCGTTCTAGTACGGCCGCCAGGCGTCGATTTTCTCCTTGACGTCGGCAAATGACAAGAACCAGTGGCTGTTCAGGCATTCCTGACGCAGGCGGCCATTGAAGGATTCGCACTGCGCATTGTCCGTCGGCTTACCGGGCCGGCTGAAGTCAATTTCCACCCCATTTTCGTATGCCCATTTGTCCATGGCTTTGGAGATGAACTCGTTGCCGTTATCGGTTTTGATGACGCGCGGCAAGCCGCGCAGTGCGCATACGCGACCGAGCGTCGCCACCACATCGTCACCCCGCAGGTTTTGCCCAATGTCGATGGCCAGACACTCTCTGGTGCAATTATCGACCAGAGTCAACGCACGCCGGCGGCGACCAACGAACAATTGGTCCATGACGAAGTCCATGCTCCAGATGTCATTGATGGCTTGCGCGACCGCTTTGGGTTGGCGACGTTGCGCCGACTTATTGCGCTTGCGGCGCTTGTGCCGCAACGACAAGCCTTGTTCTCGATACAAACGGTAGACCCGTTTGTGATTGTCTCGATAGCCTTCGCGGCGCAGCATCACGTGTACACGCCGGTATCCGTAGTGAACGCGCGTATGCGCTATCTCGTGGATTCGCATGACCAGCGCGCCACTGTCGCGCCGACACGATTCGTAGCGATACAACGACCGGGAGATCATGACCGCGGCGCACGCCTTGGTCACGCCGACGCCGTAGCGCTTCATCAGATCATCCACGAGTACGCGGCGCCGCGAAGGCTTCAGAGCTTTTTTGCCAGAACGTCCTGCAACATAGCCTTGTCCAGCGACAGGTCCGCGACCAGGCGCTTGAGTCGATTGCATTCCTCTTCAAGCTGGCGAAGTCGTCGCAGCTCCGAGGGACCGAGCCCGCCGAATTTCTTCTTCCAGTTGTAGAAGGTGACTTCGCTCACGCCCATCTTGCGGCAGACCTCGGGTACGGGCGTTCCCAGTTCGGCCTGCTTCAGCGCAAGGGCGATTTGCTCTTCGGTGTATTTCGATCTCTTCACGGCATGGCTCCTATTCCATATGGTGAAGTCATGCCGGATTTCTCTAATTTAGATCGGTACTAGAAACTGGGTTAGGGTCACCCCGCCTGCAGCCCAATTCTCAGCACAAAAGCCAGATTGCCGGCGCCCGTCGCGTCGCTCGGCGCTATTTCCTCCACGCCAAAGTGGCTCAGCATGCGATCACTACATGACATTCCGTCACGTCGAGGGCCGCTTTGGAATGAGGCTGAGTGAAAAACGTGCTCCACGGGAAAGACGTCGGCAATCTCTTAGCTTGTTACAGGATCGATTTTCGTGAATTAGGAAA
Source organism: Achromobacter xylosoxidans (assembly GCF_014490035.1). Lineage (NCBI taxonomy): Bacteria > Pseudomonadati > Pseudomonadota > Betaproteobacteria > Burkholderiales > Alcaligenaceae > Achromobacter > Achromobacter xylosoxidans. The sequence continues at coordinate 5,435,119 of NZ_CP061008.1, forward strand.
GGGGTGTAGCTCTCGCGAAATCGCCAGTAAATCGCATTCTCACGCAGCCTCGGTTGGGACGCGGGAAGCCGCTCCCCGTCCAACGGCTACTCGATAGGACACTTGTTGACTCTGATGAATACGAGAATACCCAAGCCCATACTGGAGCTATGGAGGCGGGGGTATTCAGTGTTACCATTAGAAATACCCTCCCCTTGCGCAAGCATTCCATCTATTGCACATGGATTCGGCAGACGTTGTGCAGTGGTCTTAGAAAAATGCGATTGCCTTCGTGTCCTATGCACCGTTGGGGGGGGGGAGGCGGCCATTGCTATCAGCAACGGACACTCAGCAATAAGGAAGATTCAATAGCGCCGCGCAGTGCGCCGCGAACGGTGCTTGAGTATTCACCTTTCATGCTCCCAATACCGGGTACATCAAGAACCGCCCTCTCGCCAAAAAACTTGAGCGCAGGGTATTAGCTAATAATTAGACGCCTACAACCAATAATTAAGGACAAGCATGAAACTGATACTTGACTCAAAACCCATGAGCAAATGGGACGCCAGATTTTGTGAATTGGCGGAATTTATTTCTGATTGGTCTAAGGATCCAAACGCAAAAGTGGGGGCTGTAATTTTCTCCAAAAGAGGGGGCGATGTTTCTGTTGGATATAACGGCTTTCCAATGGGTGTCGAAGACTCAGCAGAACGGCTGCAAGATCAAGAAATGAAGCTTGAGTTGGTAGTTCATGCAGAGCAGAACGCTCTAATCGCAGCAGGATCTCGTGCATCCGGCGCAACTCTGTATGTCTGGGGAAAACCGGTATGCGCGCGCTGTGCAGGCTCCATAATACAGGCTGGTATCAAACGAGTAGTTGCACTCAATCCAGACTCAGTGCCTGTTGTTTCAAAATGGCACAAAACAGGGAAAATATCACATCAAATATTTCTAGAAGCCGGCGTTGAAGTGGACTTCTATTCTGTTCAAGAGAGCTAATTTCACGCTAGGTCAATCCGCCTGTGGCGGTCGGGTTAGCTAGCTCGTGAGTAGCTGTCAATTTGGGGCGAGGCTGTGTGAAAACGCGACTTGCTGGCGATTTCCAAAGCCTCTCACCCTTTTCCTAATTCACGAAAATCGATCCAGTATCAAGCCGAGAGATTGCCGGCTTCTTTGACCAGCGCACGTTTTCAGACAGCCCCGCTCGAAACCGGACGACTGCACCCGCCCCCGTCTCGCATTTACCCGTTACGATCTACACAGAATCGTCCCTATCGCAGGACCATCAGTTATCTCTCAGAGCTGCCTCAAGTCGCGACGCGTACCTTTTTCAGACGCTCTCGACTTCCTGTTCCCATGCATCTCGTAAAGGCGGCACAGGAATAGCATCGCTCTTACACAGCCGCTGCTCGATGTACCAATGCAGTGTCTCGGCGTGATCCAAGATGCTAGTTCGAGAGAATATGTGCTTGGCCCACTTTGCAGGGGGCGTGTACTCGCCCGGGTACCTTAGCCTCTCAGAAAGCGCGGGCACCAGACGTCGAGTATGGCTGGCGTATGGAATGTCCAGATCGATGCACGTAGCACTAAAAATATTCCTTCTAGCAGCGGAATAAGTTTTGCACCAGCTCCTGGGCTCCATTTCGCGCGCGTCGCTATGTTCTTCACGAAGGCACACCCCATCGAGATGGGCCAACAGGTAGCCTTTTTCCCTGCGGCTAAGCGGGAGGCTATCAACAGTATTCTTCTTCAAACGCTTTGAACGAATTCCCTCGTCCAGTCGCAAAACATTGCGCACCAACTCGAAGACACGTTGGTAAGCCTCCGGATTGTTGGACCAATCGTTGAAGGCCGAAAGGTCATGGTCCTCAAGCCACTTCGCGTGCAATTTCACCTCCACACGCAAAGTAGCTTCGGATCGGGCCTGCAATGCAGACTCTACAGTCTCATCTCGAATAGGCAGGAGAAAGGCATTCGGCTGGTCTCTTTCCTTGACATAAGCAGTGACCTTGAACTCTCGCCTGCGAATGTACGATGTATAGGTGTACTGGGCCTGGTGTGGATCTGGCTTAGCAGGATACGAATAGGCGGGCACCATGCACCTTGCGCTCGTCTTCGCTGTGTTGAGCACGGTTTCGGAATGAGTGCGGAACTCGTCCAGGACTGCTCGTGCCTGCTTCTGCGTGCCGTACTCGAACAGGTACGTCAATGTCACTGAGAATATGCAGGCGTTCTCGGCATTGATGTGGGAAATCCCCTTGGCGGTGCAGCCATTATCAGCAAGCCAACATTTCAGCAAAAGAATGGCTGCGCGGGCGGCCGGTCTTACTCCGTTCACCAGTTGCCGATTGTGACCGACAAGGCACGCGGGTATGTTTGCAGAGACTTGATAGCCAGCGATTCTCCCGTACTTAAACCGCTCGTTTTTCTTTCCCGGGATCGGGAGACCTAGGGGAGCTATGATGAAGCCAGCCCCTGTTAAAGGGCTCTTGGCTTCGATGACCTTGAAGTCCGCCGAAGCCGTCAGCTCGGGGCCGTCCGTCCCATCGGGGAACTGGCACTGTTCGAACTCGGTGACATCAAGATCGCTTGAAATTAGGGCAGTGACAACGATAGAGTCAGCCACGGATATTCCTCTGTGCTCGAAGATTGCTTTCATTGACCGCCAGTCCTATCGAGTAACTGTTCATTGATCTATCAGTGTGAGCAGTAGTCGTTGGCTGGGGATTAGGGGGTGTGTGACTCGCGTTAAGTGCGGTAGTCACTGGTGTGGTCATCACTCATCACTTGTAGTAGTTACTTTAGTGCGCATGTCAGCTCTTTCACGTATCCAAAACTTGCCATCAACGTCCTCGCAGAGGCATCGCCGTGCTTTCTCAAAGGGAATGCGCTTCACTTTGCGATCCCCCCAGAATTTGTTGAAAACTCCCGCGCTCAACGACCAATAGGGTCGGCGTTTGACACGAAGAGCACGAGCAAATGTCGGAGGGCCCGAGAGCCGACATTTGCACGGCAACTCATGCGTCTCGAAGACACGGCGCCGACCTCCGAGAAAATGTGAAGTCACGGACGTAGCGCGGGATGGGCTTGCAGATGTCGGCTTTATTGCCGCTGCTGAGCGGGCGGACTGTCGCGCTCAGCTATCTTCGATTCAACCCAAGCTACGATTTCTTCCAACACGAAGCGTGTGGATCGACCAAGCTTGACCGGTCGAGGGAACAGTTGATCCGTTTGGATACGACGATAGAAAGAGGATCGGCTGCGATGACCGCTAAGCTCCATAGCTCGCGGCACGCTTACAAGCGTTCTGTGGTTCATAAGTGCATCCTTGTGCACTCTCGGAATTGTGGGTGCTTACTGGGATGACGAAACAGGGCGGGGCGAGAGTTACCCGCATCCTGTCTCAATAGCAGCCGCCCCAACGGCTTCGCATCACAAGCAAGTGTCTGATTTTTGACTGCAAGAGGTCTGAAGGAAAACCTCTCCCTCGGCGTTACACCGAGGCAGCAAGTCGAGCAGTCTTGGCGAAGGAGTCTCTTCGTCTCGAACTGGAGCCTGACAGGCTTAGCTAACCTGTAGACAAGCGCACCCTATAGGTGCTCGGGCTCATTGGCTGGACATACGCACCAATCGATTTCCAAGCCTGAGAGACTTGGCACGCCCCGGTATGACCGGGAACGTGTAGGGATGAAAGAAGAGTACCAGAGTTAACGAGCTACGCGCTGGAACGCGATCGGACATTACGTGAGGCCGGCACAACGGGTACATCAGAAAACTTGTGTTGATACGCCGTTATGGCGCTGGCCGTCTTCGCGCGCCGGGCGCTCCTCGAGGCCGTGGTTAGGTTCGCATTAGGGCGCATACAGTACGTGGCGGAAGGTATCGGTCAGGTCCCCGTTGCTTGCGCAGCCTGCTCATCCAAGTAGTCGGCCCACCTTTGCATGGCCTCGCGCCGTTCGTCGACAAACCCAGTTCGGTCGTAAGCAGCCTGAATTTGATCCCGCTTGGCGTGCGCAAGCTGCGCTTCCAATACATCAAAGTCAATCTTGAGTCGTTCGCGCGCTATGGTCCGCAGCATGGCGCGAAAGCCGTGCGGACTATGTTCGCCCGCAAAGCCCATCAAGCGTAAAGCCCGAGAAAGTGCATCTCGGTGCAAGTGCGGATTTTTTAACTTTCCGACAGCAGGAAAGACGTGGTCAGCACCACCAGAGAACTGCTGCATTTCACGCAGCATCTCAATGGTTTGGGCCGGCAAACTTACAAGGTGGTCATGCCCCGTCTTCATGCGCCGCGATCCGTCGGCGTTCATGCCAGAGATGTGCCACTCCCCTCTTTCCAGATCTATTTCGGACCACTTGGCGCTCGCAACAACGCCGGGTCGTAAGGCGGTCCAAGCAGCAAGTAGAAGAGCTGACCGGACGATAACGCCTTCGTAGGCTCGAATCGTCCTCATCAATTGACCAACGTCCTGTTCCCGGGTCACAGCGGGCACATGCCCACCCCGATGCCTGGGAAGAACTCCTTTCAACCTGAGCACTTGATCGTCCTCACGTATACCCTCGTGGATGCAATAGTCCACAACGCCATTTAGGTATTGGATGGCCTTCTTGGCCAAGCTCGGAGTAGTTGCCGCGATCCCCCGCAGCGTGTCGGTCACATCAGGGCTGCGCAACATTCGCATGTCTCGCTCGCCGATGGCCGGCTGAAGTAACTTCTGAATTACGTATCGAGCCTTCCGGTAGCTCTCCAGGGCCCAGCCTGGCTTGCGGGACGCCAGCCAAGCTTCTGATAAATGTGTGAATGAATAGCGCTTTGCTGCCGCTGCTGCTTGCAGGGCAAGGTCTTGCTCGGCGGCATGAGCGTTCAGCCGGATTTTCGCCTCCACCCGCGCGCCGATGATGGGTTCGCCGATCCTGCCAGCCAACTGTACTTCTTCAGCCTTCTGGCGCGCTTCAGCAAGGCTTAGGCCTGGATAAGAACCCAGCACTACGGTACGTTGCTTGCCTTCCGGCAATCGGTAACGCGCGAACCAGGATTTCCGGCCTGACGGCCACACCTCCAAATGCAGCCCCAAGCCATCAGCCAGTGTGTAGCGCTTATCTTTGCGTTTTGCATTTCTGACCGCAATGTCGGTCAGTCCTTTAGCCAAACTAGGCATACAAAAAGGGGGCCCGTTTTGAGTATGAAGTCAAAAACATACTCAAAGCCCTACTCAAATGCAATGGATGCTGGTGGCCAAACTGGGACGCCAGGCAACAAAAAGCCCGCATTCCCATAGGAGAGATGCGGGCTCTTTACACTTCCAGGGATGCCCTGGGACAAATTCTTGGTGCCGACGGCGAGACTCGAACTCGCACAGCTTTCGCCACTACCCCCTCAAGATAGCGTGTCTACCAATTTCACCACGTCGGCTAACTTCAACCAGAAAAGCGTGCTTTCCTGGAAAGTCGAACATTCTATCACGCAAATCAGGAATCGGGTGGTTCCGTGCTGCTTTGTCGCTGCAACGCCACCAATCCGTCCCCAAGAACGCTTCTGAGGGGCTCCGGACGGCCCCTTCCCCAGCCTATCAGTTGATCTGCAGGTTGGTCGCCTTGACGACCTCGCCCCACTTGCGGGTTTCGCTTTCCATGAAGGCCTTGAACGCTTGCGGCGTGTTGGGCGGCGGGGGCATGAGGAAGCCGTTGGTCTGGTAGCTGGCGGCCAGCGCGGCGTCGGAGGTCAGGGCCTTGTTGATGGCGGCGTTGACCTTCTGGACGATTTCGGGCGGGGTGCCGGCCGGCGCGTACACGCCGAACCAGGCTGCCACGTCAAAGCCTTCCACGCCGGATTCGGCGATGGTGGGGATTTCCGGGGCGAACGGCACGCGGCTGCCGGTCGTGACGGCAAGACCCGTCAGCTTGCCCGCGCGCACGTGCGGCAGCAGCGGCGGCAGGTTGTCGAAGATCGAGTCCACTTGTCCGCCCAGCAGGTCGGCCACGGCCGGGCCGCTGCCGCGGTACGGAACGTGCAGGATGTCGATGCCGGTCTTCATCTTGAAGAGTTCGCAGCCCAGGTGCGCGGACGAGCCGTTGCCGGGCGAGGCGCAGGTGAGCTTGCCGGGGTTCTTCTTGGCGTAGGCGATGTATTCCTGCACCGACTTGACCGGCACGCTGGCGTTGACGGCCAGGATGTTGGGCACCACGTTCAGCAGGGCGACGGCGTCCAGGTCCTTGAGCGCGTCATAGGACATCTTGGAATAGAGCGACTGGTTGATCGCGGTGGAAATCGATCCGACGAACAGGGTGTAGCCGTCGGGCGCCGAACGGGCGACGGATTCGGCGCCGATGTTGCTGTTGGCGCCGGGCTTGTTCTCGACCACGAAGGTCTGGCCGAACTCCTTGCCCAGCACGTCGGCGATCATGCGCGCGCTGATGTCGGTGGTGCCGCCCGGGGCGTAACCCACGACCAGCCGCACCGGCTTGGTCGGATAGGCGCCGGCCTGGGCCTGCGCCGGTCCGCTGGCGAGGCACGCCAGCACTGCCGCCACGCCGGCCAGTTTGGTATAGATCTTCTTCATGTTTCCTCCTGTCGAAAACGGATGGGCGCGCATGGAAATGCGCGCCGTTTTTTTGTTGTTGTGCGGGCGCTCCTGCCCGGGGCGGCTGGCGCCGCCCGCATCAGGTGGTCGCCGCCGGCCGCAAGGGCGCGATCAGGTCCGGTGTGAGGTCGGCCAGCGTCGCGCAGCCGAGCAGCGCCATGTTGGTCGAGATCTCGCTGCGGAATATGTCCGCGACTTTGCGGATGCCGGCGCTGCCGGCCACGGCCGCGCCGAACAATTGGGGCCTGCCGGTGAAGACCATGCGCGCGCCCAGGGCCACGGCCTTGAGCACGTCGGAGCCGCGGCGAAAGCCGCCGTCTACCATGACCGGGAAGCCCGGCGGCACCGCGGCCACCACGTCGGGCAGCGCCTGCAGGGGCGAGATGCAGCCATCCAGCTGGCGTCCGCCATGGTTCGACACGATCACGCCGTCGGCGCCCGCCGCGCAGGCCAGGCGCGCATCGTCGGGATGCATCACGCCCTTGAGCACCAGCTTGCCGGGCCAGTTCTCGCGGATCCAGCGGATGTGCTCCCACGACAGCTTGTCGCGTTCGCCGCGAAAACCGTTGGGCGGGTCTTGCGTGATGGGCGGGCCGATTTCTTCGTACAGGTTCGAGAACCTGGGGATGCCGCTGCCCAGCAACGTGCGCAGGAAGACGTTGAAGCTCCAGCGCGGATGGCGCATGCCGTCCAGCATCACGCTGGGGCTGAGCTTGAAGGGCACGGTGAACGAGAGCTTCTGCAGGTTCTCGCGGTTGGCGCCCACGCAGGTGTCGATGGTCACCACCAGCACCGGGATCTCGGCCTGGCGCAGCCGCGCCAGCAGCTTGGCGATGCGCTCAGTATTGCCTGGCAGATAAGCCTGGTACCAGCAGCGCTTGCCGGTGGCTTCCTGCAAACGTTCCAGCGGTACGCTGGAAGCGCCGCTGATGATGAACGGAATCTCGGCCTGCTGGGCGGCCTGCGCCAACGCCAGGTCGCACTCATGCATGACGATGGCGGAGAACCCGGTAGGCGCGAACCCCAGCGGCATGGCGTAGCGCTGACCGTAGAGTTCGACCCGGCTGCTGCGCTGGTCGACCACGCGCAAGCCGCGCGGCCGGAAACCCACGTCGCCCAGCGCGCGCACGCTCTCGGCCAGCGAAGCGCCGTCCTCGGTGCCGCCGCAGACGTAGCCTTCGACGCAGCGCGGCATGATGCGCCGCGCCTCGCGTTCGAAGTCGCGCACGGACAGGCAACGGTCCAGACGGCTCATGCGGCCACCGGCGAGCCGGCCTGCTCGCGCAGCGCCTGCATGCAGGCGGCCAGCGAACGGTCCTGCGTGTCCTGGTAAAGCGCCAGTTCGTCCTGCACCTTGGCGCCCAGGGCCTGCTCGAAAGCGGCCTGGCTGGCGTTCTGCGCGTATTCGGCCTGGGCCTTGTCGCCCAGGTTCGACTGGAAGATGCCGGCCGCGCTGACGGGCAGGAAGTCCTCGTACACCAGCGGCTCGAAGCGGATGTGGCCCTGGGCGATCAGGTCCAGCAGGCCGGCCTCGGGATCCGCGCCTTCCTTGCCGGTCAGGAAATAGCGGAAATAGGCCAGCCCCTGCGCATGCAGCGCGTCGTAGTCATCCGGGAAGGCGGCGAAACAGTCCTGCAGGTTCTGCATGTAGGCCGCGGCATTGCCTTCGTTGGGCGCGCCGCTGATGCGGCTGCGGGCCAGGTCCAGCAACTGGTCGTACAGCGCCCGGCCCTTGCGGGTCAGCGCGACGCCGCGCTGCTCGATCTCGCCGAAGCGCGCCGTGTGGCTGCCGGCCGCGGACTGGCCGTCGGCGCCGGCGAACAGGACCGCTTCCTCCAGCGCCTTGAAGCTGGTCTGGCGCAGCAGGATCGGGCACTTGCGCGGCGGCGGGCCCTCGATCACGGCCTTGGCGGACACGCCGCGGCGGGGCATCTCGGCCTGGGCTTCATCGATGTCCAGCGTGCGCGGGGTCAGGTGGTTGATGTGCGGGCCCTTGAAGGCCACCACGTCGGCGATCAGGCGATGCTGACCATGCAGTTCCTCGTAGTCTTCAAGGCTGACGGTGGCCTCGCTGTGCCAGCGGAAGGTATGCAGGGCTTCTTCCACGAATTCGCGGGCCGCGGCTACATCCAATCCGCCCTGCGCCTCGAAGCGGGCCGCGAGTTCCAGCGTGCGCGCGGTGAAGATCTGGCGCGCGGCCAGGATGCGGGCGGCCTTCTCGCGCAAGGTCTCGTCGGCGATCAGTTCCAGCCGCAGCAGCGAGGTAAAGACGCGGAACGGGCTGGCCTGCAACGAGGCTTCGTGGGTGGCGCGAAAGGCGGTGGAATGCACCGGCACGCCGGCCGGCGACAGATCGTAATAGCCCACCGGCTGCATGCCCATCACGGCGAACACGCGCCGCAGGTTGGCCAGTTCCTGCGCGGTGCCGACGCGGATCGCGCCGTGGCGCTCGATGTCCAGGCGCTCGATCTCGCCGGTGCGCGCCAGTTGCGCGGCCAGCTCGGGCTGCTCGGCCAGCGTCTTGGCGTTGACCTGTGCGACCAGGTCCAGCAGCGTGTCGTACAGCGGCACTTCCGACTTGTACATGTCGGACATGGCGCGGGAGAACCAGGCGCGGATCTGATCCGGATTGACGAAATTCTGACTCATGGCGGGCTCGGCACATCGGTAAACAAGGATGGCCGCATGAAATCATGCGCTGCGCGCGCAATCAAATGAAAAAAATCGGCTTAATCAGTCCGTTTTTTCATGGATCGCGCGCGCTGGGCGTCGCGCTCGCGCTTGCGCGCGGCCTCTTGTTCCACCCAGGCGACGAACTGCTTGATCTTGGGCACTTCGGCCGAATGCTCGGAGTAGGCGACGAAGTACGCGCCGTCGCTGGGCTGCACATAGTCCCAGGGAATCACCAGCTTGCCGGCCTGCAACTCCTCTTCGGCCAGCAGGCGCGGCGTCAACGCCACGCCGCAGCCGCCCTCTGCCGCACGCACGCACATGTAGAAGGTATCGAAGCGGGGACCGTGGTAGCTGCGGTCGGACTGGAACTGCTGACGCGAGAAGTAGTCGTGCCAGGCTTCCGGGCGCGAAGCGCATTGGATCAGCGCCTGCGCGCTCAGCGCCTCCAGGCTGTCGACCCTGTCACCCGGAAGAAAGCCGGGCGCGCACACCGGCACCACCTCTGCACCGAACAATTCCCGGCACTGGGCGCCCGGCAAGGTGCCATGCCCGAAGAAGAAGGAGATGTCGATCTTGGCCTGCATCAGGTCGAAGGGCCGGGTTTCGCTGCGCACCTTGACCTGGATGTCCGGATGCGCGGCCATGAAGCCTTGCAGGCGCGGGATCAGCCAGCGCGCGCCGAAGGTGGGCTGGGTGCCGATGGTGAGCACCTGGGTCTCGCTGCCGTAGGTCAGGATGTAGCGCGAGGACATGTCCACCTGGTTCAGGATGGCCCTGACCTCGGACTGGTACAAGGCTCCCGCAGGCGTCAGTTGCAGGCGCCGCCGCACCCGCAGGAACAGCGGGTTGCGCAGCAGCGCCTCCAGCTGCGCGATCTGCTTGCTGATCGCGCTCTGGGTCATGTGCAGTTCCTCGGCGGCGCGCGTGAAGCTCATGTGCCGCGCCACCGCCTCGAAACATTGCAGCGCCATCATCGATGGCATCAAACGCTTTTCCATGGGGCCGATCCGGGTATGCCTGTGCTGGCCGCGGCCGGCGTCCCATCGCCGGCCGCAGCGCTTGCGGCATTATCGCAGGCCCAGGCTCACCACTGGTATCCGACCCCCGCCGCGCCGCCGAAATCACCGCGGGACGTGCCGTTGGCCGATACCTTGTAGACCCAGCGCCCGCCGCTGGAAACGCGCGACAGGCCCATGGCGTAGCCCGATTCGCCATTCCAGGTGCCGCCCGCCATGGACAGCATGTTGCGGCCCGGCAGATAGGCCTGCGGCAAGGAAGCCGTCGCCATGGCCGCGGCCACGCCCGCGCTCAGCATGCGCTCCTGGGAATCCAGGTCGTTGCGCAGGTTCTGCACGGAATGCTCGACGGCGCCCACGCGCGCCTCGCTTGCGCTGCTGGCGGCGCGCAGTTGACCCACGTTGACGGCATCGGTGTCCTCGCTGCCCGCCGCCACGCCCGTCACCTGGCGTCCGCCCACGTTCACCTCGCCGGTGGAGTTTTGGGGCCGCGCCATGCCGTAGGCCTCGTAACCTTCCTGCGCGCCGCGCGCCGCCGAGGACCCCGCCCCCAGCGCCACGCTGTTGCCCGCGCTGGCCACCGCGCCGGCGCCGACCGCGACGCTCTGCGTAGCCGCGGACGAGTCCGCGCCCACCGACACGCTACGGTCCGCCACGGAACCGCGTCCGGCATTCGAGCCTATCGATACGTTGTCGCTGCCGCGCACGCCCGACCCGGCGGCCGTACCCTGCGCCACGTTGTTGTTGCCGACGACGTCGCGGCCGGCGGCCAGCCCGCTAGCCGTATTGCCGTCGCCCTGCACGCCGTAGCCCGCGTAGGCGCCGGCAGCCATGTTGTTGGCGCCGGTCACGTTCTGCCCGGCATTCTTGCCCTGCGCCAGGTTGCCCTCGCCCTCCACGTTCTGGCCCGCGTTCTGGCCCAGCGCCAGGTTGCCGTCGCCAACGACATTGCGGCCCGCTTCCTGGCCGAATGCCGAGTTGCCGTTGCCGGTGACGTTGCGGCCGGCGTTGGTGCCATAGGCGGCATTGTTGTTGCCCACCGTGTCCGTGCCGGCCCAGAAGCCAAAGGCATCGTTGTAGTCGCCCGTGACGTTCTGCCCGGCGCTGCGGCCGAACGACTGGTTCCAGCCGCCCTGCACGTTGATGCCGGCGTAATAGCCGATGGCCTGGTTGGCGTTCTTGCCGCCGACCTTGGAGCCCGCGCCTTCGCCGATCGCGAGGTTCCAGTTGGTGCTCACGTCCTGGCCCGCGCCATTGCCCAGGCCGATGTTGTTGCTGCCTTTCACGTTGACGCCGGCGTTCTTGCCTATGGCGTGATTACCTTTGCCCGTCACGCCCTGGGCGGCGCCCGGTCCATAGCCGAGATTGCTGCCGTCCCACATCACGGGCGGCGCGGTCTGCGCCTGCGCGGCCGATCCCCCGGCCAGCGCACCCACCAGAACCGCCACCGACAAGCCGTTGGCGGCCAGAATTGCGTATGTGTTCTTCATGATCATGTTGGTAGTTTTTTGTTGCGGATGGCCAGGCGCGCACCCCGATGCGCGCCTGGCCCGCTCATGCCTGGGCCATCACAGATGCAGCGCCATGGCGGGGTCGCTGACGCTCGCGCGGCCGTTCTCCATGCGTCCGGCGAAGCGGCGTTCGAAGCCTTCGGCGGTGACGGTGAAGTCGTACCAGTTGCCGCTTTCCTTGATGGACCAGTGGTGTTCGGCGACCTTGCCCGGCTCGACCGCCAGGGTCCAGGGGCCGTCCTTGCGGTAGGCGTTGGATTGCAGGTTCGCCTGCAGGCTGACCGTGCCGCGGTTGGACACCTTCACGTAGAGCGCGCCGCCGGCCGGCTCGTAGCAGACTTGCACTTCCAAAGCCGCGCCGCGCTGCGTGTTGCCGGAGAAGGTCCGCACGAAGCCGTTGCTGCTGTACACCCACAGGTCGTAGTCGCCGCCGGTCCAGGTGTCCGACAGCGTCTTGCCGGCTTCGACGGTGTAGCGCCGCGGGATCAGGTCCAGGTTGCGCTTGTCGTACACATGGAACACCGCGCCCGCTTCGCCCGTGTTGCTGAACAGCAGTTCGACGGCGCCGTCCGCGCCCAGCCGGGCGCTGGTGTGCAGTTCATAAGGCAGCGCGCGCGACAGCCGCGTGCCGGTCTCCTGGAACAGCGGCTGGGGGATGGCGGGCGCCTGCGTCACGGCAGTGGTGGGCAACAGCTTCTGCGCCGCGTTGATCGCGGGATAGTTGCTGGTGTCGGGCAGCGTGGGCACGCGGGGATCGTTGGGGCTGACGAAGTCGAAGCAGGAGGTCAGGTCGCCGCAAACCGCGCGGCTCCAAGGACTGATGGCGTCGACCTTGATGTCGAAGCGCTGCTCCAGGAACCGGCCCACGGAGGTGTGATCGAACACCTGCGAATTGACCCAGCCGCCCTTGCTCCACGGCGACACCACGTACATGGGCACGCGCGAGCTCAGGCCCCACGGCCGGATGTTGCCGGTGATCTTGTCATCGGCCTTCAGGTAGCTGCCCACCGAGGCATCGAAGTACTCGCCGTCCAGCGGCACGGTCGACTTGCCCATCAGCACGCCGTTGGCGTCATAGGACGGCACGGCCGGCATGGCGGCGTGATCGAAGAAGCCGTCATTCTCATCGAAGGTCACGAACAGCGCGGTCTTGCTCCAGACTTCCGGATTGGAGGTCAAGGCGTCCAGCACGTCGGCAATGAAGTCGGCCGCGCCGGCCACGCCTTCGCTGCTGCCCGGATGCTCGGCCAGCGCCTGGGTGGGCAGCACCCAGGACACCTGCGGCAAGGTGCCGTTGGCCACGTCCTGCTTGAGCTGCGCCAGGAAATTGACGGCGCCGTCGTTCTTCTCGGGGCCGCCTGTCAGGCCGTGTTCATAGATCGGCGAACCCGGCTGCGCGGTGCGGAAGCTCTTGAAGGCCAGGCAGCCATGCATGGCGCCCGTCCAGTTGTTGTTCATGTTCTGGTAGATGTGCCAACTGACCCCGGCGCGCTGCAGCAGGTCGGGCAAGGTGTCCCACTTGAAGGCGCTGTTCTTGTACTTGTAGTTGTAGACGCCCGTCACGGGGTCGACCTGGCCCGAACCGTCGGCCAACTGCGCGCGGCCCGCGACCCAGTTGGACGGGCTGGGCCAGCAGCGCGAGTTGACGGGCTCCGAATCGGTATCGGTGCTGTTCACGCCCAGCTTGCGCAGTTCGGGATTGGCATTGGCGCCCGACCAGAACACGATGCGGTTGGGATCGGTGCCGGTCAGGATGGAACAGTGATAGCCGTCGCAGACGGTGAAGGCATCGGCCAGCGCGAACTGGTACGGAATGTCCTCGCGCATGAAGAAGCCCATGGTGGCCTGGTTCTTGTACTGGATCCACTGGTCCATCTTGCCCTGGTTCCAGGCCGCCTGCTGGTCGGGGAAATTGTGCGGCGTGCCCGATCCGATCAGCGCGTTGCTGGTCCTGGAATCGCGGCGGAAGGGCTGGATGTCCTGGCCGCCCTTGGGGTCGGGCTGGAAGAACACCGACTTGCCGCTGGCCAGCGGAATCGGGAAGCGGTCGCCGAAGCCGCGCACGCCGCGCATGGTGCCGAAATAGTGGTCGAACGAGCGGTTCTCCTGCATCAGGATCACGATGTGCTTGATGTCCTTGATGGTGCCGCTTTCGACCGCCGCGGGAACCGCCAGCGCGCGCTGGATCGAGGCGGGCAGCAAGGCCATCGCCGACAGGGCGCCGGCTGCCTGGGCCGAGGCCCGGAAGAACTGCCGGCGGCCCGGCAAGGCCGGGGACACGCTGGCGGAATGCGAGGGGTAGGTCTTGGTCATGGGGCTACTCTTGCGTTGGGTTGAGCGGATCGGGCGTTCAGGGCGCGCAGCGCAGTTGCGGCGCGGGCGGCGGCGTCTCGGGCTGTCCGGTCTCGGGCGGCGCGGTCGCGCCGTCATCCGAGTCGTCATCGCCGCCGCAGGCGGCAAGGGTCAAACTCAGGGCGATGGCCGCAACAAGGGCGCGGCCCAGTGCAAAGTACGGGGTCATGAAAACTCCTGGTCAGGGAACGTTGCCGGGTCCGTCCGGCAGAAAACCTATAGGGGCGCGGCGGCCTGGCTGGCCGCCGCGCCAGCTCAGCTCAAGCGGCGCCGCAAGCGGGCGGCGACCTGGTCCAGCAAGAACACGGTGATGAAGATCACGACGAGAATGGTCCCGACGTGGGCGTACTGGTACATGTCGTAGCGGCCCTTCAGCTCCTGGCCGATGCCGCCCGCGCCCACCAGGCCCACGACCGTGGCCATGCGCACGTTGCGGTCCAGGATGTACAGGGTGTAGCCGGTGAACTTGGGCATGACTTGCGGCAGCACGGCATAGGCCAACACGCGCGGCTTGCTGGCGCCGATCGCGGCCAGCGCCTCTTGCGGCTTGGCGTCGGCCGTCTCGATATCCTCGGCGTAGAACTTGCCCAGGAATCCCATCGAATGGATGGCCAGCGCCAGCACCCCGGCAATCGGGCCGAAGCCGTAGGCCAGCACCAGGAACAGCGCGCAGATCAGCTCGGGCATCGCGCGGAACATGCTGACGATGGCCCGCGCCGCCACGTACAGCAGCCGATTGGGCGCGTAATTGCGGGCGCTGCAATAGGCCAGCGGCACGCTGCCCAGTACGGCCAGCAAGGTCGCCCAGATGGCGATCTCGAAGGTCTCGACCATCTTCACCGCCACCCGCCACAGATAGCCCAGCGGCTCGACCAGATAGGTCTGCGTGGACACCTCGTCTTCCATCTTCAGCGTGTGCGGATTCAACCGGTTTTCGGTCACCTGCAGCGTTTCCACACGGGCCAGCCACGGCAACTTGTCCGGATCGAATCCTTCTATGCGCGAGGTCTCGGTGCGATAAGAGACCTGCAGCGGGAACAGGTTGTCGGCCAGGGCGCCCAGGCCCGCCGTGACCTGGGACTGCTGCTTCAGGCCCACCGCCGCCAGCGCGCCGTCCAGGGTCAGCGCCGCCATGCGGCCCATCTCGACCCGTTGGCCGGTGTAGAGGAACAACATCAGCGCCGCGATCACGATCAGCAGCGCGCGGGCGCCGTAAGGCGGATCCAGGCGCCAGGCCGCGTTGTCGGCTGGCGTTTTCAATGCCTGCGTGTTCATTGCGCGCCTCCCGCCGACAACACCGCCGGCCGGATCGGCCTGGCCGCGCGCGGCTCGACATGGCCGCGGCCCGCAAGATCGGCAGCGGCGATGCCGCTCTCCGGCTGCGGGGCCCGATACAGGGCGCGGGCGGTGGCCTCATCGAACGCGCCCGCCGGTCCGTCGAACACCATGACGCCATGGCGCAGCGCCACGATGCGGTCGGCGAACTCGCGGGCCAGATCGACCTGGTGCAGGCTGCACAGGACGGTCGCGCCGCGTTCCCGCGCCTGATTGCGCAACAGCTCCAGGATGTCGCGGCTGATGCGCGGGTCCAGGCTGGCCACCGGCTCGTCGGCCAGCAACAAGGCCGGGGCCAGCATGAAGGCGCGGGCGATGCCCACGCGCTGCTGCTGGCCGCCAGACAATTCGCTCACGCGGCGTTGCAAATGTTCGGGCTGCAGGCCGACTTCGCGCACCAGCTTGCAGGCCCGTTCGCGCAATTCCGCGGGGAAGCGCATCAGATAGGCGCGCCATGCCGGCAAGCCGGGCAGCGCGCCCGACAGCACGTTGGTCGCGACCGTCGCGCGCGACACCAGGTTGAAGTGCTGATGCACCATGCCGATCCGTGGCCGCACGGCAGCAAGCGTCGAAGGCTGCACCTGCGTGCCATCGACCCACACTTCCCCTTGGGTCGGCACGGTCAAGCCGTTGGCCATGCGCAGCAAGGTCGATTTGCCCGCGCCCGAGGCGCCGAGGATGACGCAGAACTGGCCGCGCGGCACCTGCAGCGACACCGAGTTCAGGGCCGCGGTCCCGTCGGCATAGCGCATGCCGACGGCGTCGTAGCGCAGCATGTCCATTTCGCTTGCTCCGGCGATCACCGCTGTGCCGCCTTCTGCAGGATTTCGCCCTTGATCTCGTCGGTCAGCAGGGCCATCTTCGAAGCCGGGCCAGCGAACTGCGCCTCGGAGAACTCGGTGTCGAAGCGATCCAGCTTGGCGCCGCCGTAGCCGCGCACCATGTCCGGGGTCACGCCGGGCGCCTGATGCACCTTGGCAAATGCCTGCTTGAGCGTCGCCTTCAGCGACTCGGGCAGCTTGGTGTTCATTGCCAGCGGCGGATACGGGATGGGTTCGCTCTTGAAGATCACCTTCACGGACTTCGGGTCCACCGCGCCCTGGCGCACCGCCTTGTCGAAGGAATCGAACGACAGCGCAGCCGCGTCGACCTGGCCCTGCACCAGCGCGGCCAGGCTGCTGGCGTGGCTGCCGGTCAATTGCAGCGCCGCCAGGTCCTTGGCCGGGTTCATGCCGTCCTTGATCATGGACGCCACCTGGAAGGTGAAGCTGGAAGCCGAGTTCACGTCGCCGAACGCGGCGCGCTTGCCCTTCAGGTCGGCCAACGTATTGATCGGCGAATCGGCCCGGGCGAACATCGCGGCGTAGTAGGCGGACTCGCCTTTCTGCACGCCCACGGCCAGCAACTGCGCGCATTGGCGCTCGTGCGCCTGCACGTACGAAACCGGTCCCAGGAACGCGACCTCGGCCAACTGGTTGCACATGCCTTCGACCACGGCGCCGTAGGATTGGCCCACCGTCAGTTGGAAATGCAGCCCGGTGCTGCGCGTGATCGCATTGAAGATCGGCGCGTAGTCGGCCTTGGTGCCCGATTCGGTGCCACCATCGGCAGGTATCAGCAGCACGCGCAACGGACGCTGCTGCGAGCCGTCGGCCAGGGATTGGGCTTGCGCGAGGGGTGCGGCGGCCAGCAGGGAAACCAGCGCCAGGGCGGGCGCGCAATTGCGGATCTTCATTTTTCTGTTCCTAGTCTTGTTGAGGTTGCCATCGGGGCGCTGCGTGCTCGGCCCTGATTCCGGACGCAGATTAGTGATGGCACATGACAGGAAAATGAAAATTGCTCAAATCAAAAAAATGAATTTTTGAATTTTGTTCAGATAGAATCACAGCCGCCGGGCAGGCCCGAACCGTAGCGGGCGCCCACTCCTTTCAACCCTGCACGCGCTTCGACGCCACCACGCCGATCCATGACCCGCATTGCCTGCACTCCTCTCGCTTCCCATTCCCAAGCCCCGACGTCGGAACCGCCCTGGACCGTCCGCTCGCGCGGCCTGATCCTGGACCTGGACGGGACATTGATACGGGGCCATGAAGTGATACCGGGCGCCAGCGAGCTGCTGACCCGCTGGGCGGGACGCTGCGTCATCGTGTCCAACAATTCCACTGACACGGCGGCAGGCCTGGCGCCGCGCTTGCGGGCGATGGGCCTGCCGGTGCAAGCCGAAACGCTGATCCTGGCCGGCGAGCAGGCCGTGCGCCATATCGCCCGGCAGCATCCGCGGGCCGCGGTGCTGCTCTGCGCCTCGGACGCATTGCGCGGCTTCGCCGCCAGCCTGGGGCTGGCGCTGGTGGACCGCAATGCGGACATCGTGCTGCTGGCGCGCGATCTGTCGTTCGGCTACGGGACGCTGCAGACCCTGGCAGGCGAGCTGGCGCGGGGCGCGACCTTGATGGTCAGCAACGGCGATCTCACCCATCCCGGTCCGCAAGGCGCCATCGTCCCCGAAACAGGCGCGCTACTGCAGTCGGTGCTGGCCTGCGCGCCTGGCGTGCGCCCGCAAATACTCGGCAAGCCGGGAGCCATGCTGTTGGAGGAAGGATTGCGCCGGCTGGGACTGGCGCCGGCCGACGCCACGGTCATCGGCGACAACGTGCGCACCGATGCGCTGGGCGCGGTGCGCCTGGGCATCGGCTATCTGCTGGTCGGCACTGCGCCTTACGCGGATGCGCCGGACGTGGCGGGGCTGCTGGATGGCGCGCGTCCGCGCAGGCATGCGCTGCCGGCGGACATCGAAGGCGATCAGTAGCGCTTGTTCGACAGCACGTCGAAGGTGCTGCGCAGCGTGGAGACGGCCTTGTCGTAGTCGGACAGGGCCAGGCAGGCGATGAGCGTGTCGATGATGGCCAACTGCGCCAACCGGCTGGTCATGGCCTCGGTGCGGAAACGGGTCTCGCGCGACATGGTGTGCAGCACCACGTCCGCGTGTTCCTGGATCGGCGATTTGCCGAAATTGGTGATGCAGATCGTACGCGCCCCGGCTTCCTTGGCCAGCCGCGTCGCCAACACGGTTTCATGGGTGCTGCCGGAATGCGAAATGGTCAGCACGGCGACGTCCGGCCCGGTCAGCGACGCGCTGATGGCCTGCACGTGGGAATCGGTCACTGCCGTGGCATGCAGCCCGATGCGCAACATGCGGTAGTGCGCGTCATGCGCGATGACGGCCGAGCT